>JAQUZH010000001.1 GCA_028691445.1 Bacteroidales bacterium
GAGCAACACACCCTTATGCCGGATTTTATGGTATTAACCAAGACCCAGCCAATGCCATTCAGATAGACCTCGCATGTCGTCCCTGTTCTATTTTCGGGAATAAACCTTGTTTCCGTCACGACTATGCCTGTCTGAATTCGATTTCCCCCGAGCGTGTCATTCAGAAAGTGATGACCGTCATTTCCGCCCAAAGTCAGCAGGAATCTCTCCCCAGACAGGAGTCTCCCACTTCATAATTCTGGTCTGATAACTATTCTCTGCCAACCATTTCTCAGCACGTTCTATCAAATCAAATACTTTTCTGTTTCTACTACTTTGTATCAATTTGGTATTGCATTTCTTGTGTTTTACCCATGCAATAGCATTTCGACTGTCTGAATAGACAGGAAGTCTTGAGTTTGCCTTTTTCAAAAAAGCCAATGCATGAACCAAAGCCAGAAATTCGCCGATATTATTCGTGCCTTCTTCAAAGGGACCAATATGAAACAGTTCGCAACCGTCTGCCACATAAACTCCACGATATTCCATTTTTCCGGGATTACCACTACATGCCGCATCCACAGCTATACTCTCTTTTATAGGTGATATCAACGTTTGATTGACTAATTGTTGTTCCCTTTCTATTTTCTTTGGATATGAATAACCCTTTTGAAAAGCCTCTTCAGCTTCTTCTTTCGAAGGGAAAGCACGATAGTGCGCATTGGGAAATCCGAAAGTCTGTCGTTTACACTCATCCCATGTTTCATAAATTCCGGGGCAATTACCACTCCACACTACATAATATTTCTTTTTCATTTGTATCCTTATTTGTGAAGGGAATCAAGTAAGACGGACAAATTGGAGGTAAACAATTTGACTGCTATGGCAAGCAAGACCATTCCAGAGAATTTTCGCAGAATATATACTCCAACCTTCCCAAAGAGTTTTTCTATTACATGCACATATCTGACTACCAAATAGATTAATACGATATTAAGAAGCAATGCGATTAATATATTAAGCAGATTATATTCCGCCCTCAAGGAGAGAAGAGTGGTAAAAGAAGCCGCACCGGCTATCAGCGGGAAAACCAGAGGGACAAGAGTCGCTGAACCGTCAGGCCCATCAAATTTAAAAATCTCCACTCCAAAAGTCATCTCTACACCAACAACAAAAAGAACCAGAGCACCTGCGACTGCAAAGGATGAAATATCGACATTAAAAAGAGCAAGAATGATGTTTCCCATAAATAAGAAAAGGAGGAAGGTTATCAACGAATACAAGGCTGCTTTACCTGCATGAATTGAATCTTTCGTTTTTTCTTTCAGTGTCAGAATCACCGGAATGGCTCCAACAATATCGATTACAGCAAATAAGATAACAAACGCACTTATTATTTCTTGGAAGTTAAACTGGAGTGGCATCGTTTTTTTTCATTTAGGTTGACAAAACAAATGCAAAAGTAAGATATCTTTGTTATTTGTCGTAATTTTGCCGCTATTAATTATTTACGAGCTTATTATGCAACGCATATTCTTGACGGGATTTATGGGATCAGGCAAAACAACATTAGGACGTTTTTTCGCCAAAGAGAACGGATATTCGTTTATTGATCTTGATCATTACATAGAAGGACGTTACTTCAAAACCATTAATCAGATTTTTGAAGAATCAGGAGAAGAGGGGTTTCGTATCATGGAGCAAAAAGCCCTGAAAGAGGTGGCTGAGATTGAAGATGTTATCATTGCTACAGGAGGAGGCACTCCCTGCTTCTTCGATAACATGGATTACATGAATTCTTGCGGATTGACCGTCTTTATCAATGTATCTATTTCTGAGCTAACAATCAGACTCGAGAAAGCAAAAAGCAAACGTCCGCTGCTGAAAGACAAAAGTAAAGAAGAGATCGGGGAATATATTAAAGAAAAACTTCAAGCAAGACTTCCTTATTATCAGAAATCTCACCTCACAATTGACGGGAAAGAGATGTACAAGAAAGAGGATCTAGCCAAAATGTGCGAATCTCTTCAGTCTCAAATATGCTCTTGGAAAGCGAAAAAGGAATAACTTATGACATGAAGTGTCCAAAATAACGATAAACATTGCAAAAAGTCAGAGAATTCTACTTTTTAATATTGTTAGTCAAGGATATGTTTTGTAATTTTGCCGCTCTTTTGAGATGAAAGAAATATTATTTTAGTACATATATATTATTATGGCAGAAGCGTTAAACATAATCGACTTGGAAAATGTCGTCGTAAGATTCTCCGGAGACTCTGGAGATGGAATGCAGTTGGCTGGTAATATCTTTTCCAATGTTTCCGCAGTTTTAGGAAATGATATATCCACATTCCCCGACTATCCGGCAGAAATTCGTGCCCCTCAAGGAACAATCAGTGGTGTTTCGGGCTATCAGGTACACATCGGAACCAAGAAAGTCTATACATCCGGAGACAAATGCGATGTATTAGTAGCAATGAATCCAGCTGCATTGAAAACGAATATCAAGTTTACAACGCCACAATCTATCATTATCATCGACACAGACACCTTTACTAAAAGAGACTTGGAAAAGGCGTTGTTTACAACAGATAATCCTTTTACAGAACTTCATATTAGCAACACGGTGATTGATGCTCCTATCACCTCGATGTGCAAAGAGAGTCTGAAGGATAGCGGTCTAGACAATAAATCCATCATCAGATGCAAAAACATGTTTGCATTGGGTTTGGTTTGTTGGCTTTTCAACCGTCCTTTGGAACATGCATTGCATATGCTTGAGAAAAAGTTTTCAAAAAAGCCAACCATTGCTGAAGCAAATATCAAAGTACTGACTGATGGCTATAATTACGGACATAATACACATGCCAGTGTACCGACTTACCGTCTCGAATCATCCGAAACACAGAAAAAAGGATTTTATATGGATGTCGACGGCAACAAAGCCACTGCGTATGGTCTTATCGCCGCAGCCGAAAGAGCCGGATTGAAGCTATTTCTTGGTTCATATCCAATCACCCCTGCAACTGACATCCTACACGAACTATCAAAGCACAAAGCTCTGGGAGTAAAAACCGTTCAGGCAGAAGATGAGATAGCCGGTGTCGCAACGGCTATCGGAGCAAGTTTTGCGGGATGCCTGGCTGTAACAACAACCTCTGGTCCGGGTCTTTGTCTGAAAAGCGAAGCAATCAACTTAGCTGTAATCGCTGAGTTGCCATTGGTGATTGTAGATGTAATGCGTGGTGGTCCTTCAACCGGACTTCCGACAAAAAGCGAACAAACTGATTTGCTTCAGGCACTATATGGACGTAACGGTGAAAGCCCATTAGTGGTCATCGCAGCGACATCGCCCACAAACTGTTTCGAAGCAGCTTTCTATGCTTCAAAAATTGCAGTAGAACACATGACTCCGGTGATTCTTCTTACAGATGGATACATCGCCAACGGATCGGCAGCATGGAGAATTCCAGATCTCGCCTCTTATCCGGAAATAACCCCCAACTATGTACCTGAAGGTACTGAAAATTGGAAACCATACAACAGGGATCCTGAAACAAAAGTTCGTTATTGGGCCGTTCCGGGAAGAAAAGGTTTCGAACACCGCATCGGTGGTCTGGAAAAAGACTATTCTACCAGCGCTATCTCAACCAATCCGGCCAACCATCAAAAGATGACTGAAACCCGTAAGGCTAAAATTGAATATATCTCCACATGCATCCCTGATTTAAAAGTAGAAGGCAACGAAGAAGCTTCGTTACTTGTCGTTGGTTGGGGTGGTACATACGGTCACTTGCATTCAGCAGTCAAAGAGTGTAATCAAAAGAATAAACCTGTTGCATTGGCACATTTCAATTTTATCAATCCACTACCCAAAAACACGTTGGAAGTATTGTCAAAGTACAAGAAAATTGTAGTTTGCGAACAGAATATGGGACAATTTGCCGGTTATCTTCGCATGAATTTCCCGGGACTTCAAATGACTCAATTCAATAAGGTAGAAGGTCAGCCACTTGCTATCAATGAATTAAAAGAACATTTTATTAAACTGATGGAGGAATAACAATGAGCGAATTACAATACAAACCTCAAGACTTTAAGAGTGATCAATATGTACGTTGGTGCCCCGGTTGTGGTGATCACGCATTCCTCAACTACCTTCACAAAGCAATGTCTGAATTGGGAATTGCCCCACATGAAACTGCTGTAATATCAGGTATTGGATGTTCTTCACGCCTCCCATATTATATGAACACCTATGGTTTTCACACGATACATGGTAGAGCAGCAGCGATTGCAACGGGTTTAAAAGTGGCCAACCCAAAGTTAAGTGTATGGCAAATTTCCGGAGATGGCGATGGTCTTGCGATCGGCGGTAATCACTTTATACATGCCATACGCCGAAATATCGACTTGAATATGATTCTTCTGAATAACGAAATCTATGGTTTGACAAAAGGACAATACTCCCCTACCTCTCCACGTGGCTTCGTCTCAAAATCATCTCCGTATGGTACTGTCGAAGATCCATTTCGTCCTGCCGAACTTGCTTTTGGAGCTCGTGGCCGATTCTTTGCCCGCACCATTGATGTAGATGGCCCCACCACTGTTTCAGTCCTGACTGCCGCAGCCAAACACAAAGGAGCTTCCGTTGTTGAAGTGTTGCAGAATTGCGTGATCTTTAATAATGGAGTCCACAGCATACTCGCCACGAAAGAAGGACGCGCAGAATACGCCATTCAATTAAAACAAGGTGAACCTATGCTTTTCGGGCTTAATAATGAGAAAGGACTGATGCAGGACGGATTTGGCCTCAAGGTAGTAAAACTGGGAGAGAACGGAATTACAGAAAAAGACATTCTCATACATGATGCCCACACAACGGACAATACGCTTCACCTGAAACTTGCATTGATGCAAGGACCGGATTTTCCTGTTGCACTTGGAGTTATTCGCGATGTGGAAGCTCCCTCATATGACGAATCTGTGGAAGCTCAAATCTGTGAAGTGCAGAAAAATAAAAAAGTACGTACGTTGACAGAACAACTAATGGCAGGTGAAATCTGGGAATTAAAATAACTGATTACAGAGAAGAAGAAACTCCGTAATGATCCATACAAGCCTCACACAAGCACTCTGCTGTGTGAGGCTATTTTATAAAATTAAGTATTCATTTGGCGGGTTTTGCCAAATAATATCAATTACGGAAATATTTCTTTAATCACCTTTTGTATCTCGAATATTCTCCTTACCTTTGTACTCGATGAACTAGGGTTCATTAAAAGGCAAGAGAGATGAATAACAATAATATCCAACTAATTTAATCAAAAGAAAATGGCAAAAGTAGATTTAAGCAAGTACGGTATTACCGGAGCTGTCGAAGTTGTGTACAATCCGTCTTTCGAGACTTTGTTCGCAGAAGAGACAAAAGCTGAATTGGAAGGTTTCGAAAAAGGTCAGGTTACAGAGTCAGGTGCTGTAAACGTAATGACAGGTATTTACACCGGTCGTTCACCAAAGGATAAATTCTTCGTTATGGATGAGACATCAAAAAACACTGTATGGTGGACATCTGACGAATACAAGAATGACAACAAACCTCTTTCAGAAGAAAGCTGGAAAGTGTTGAAGGATCTTGCCATCAAACAGCTGTCCAACAAGAGATTATTCGTTGTTGACACATTCTGCGGTGCCAATGAAAACTCTCGCATCAAGGTACGTTTCATCGTGGAAGTAGCTTGGCAGGCACATTTCGTTAAGAATATGTTTATCCGCCCTACTGAAGAAGAACTAGCTGTTTACGGCGAACCTGATTTCGTAGTTTACAATGCTTCAAAAGCAAAAGTTGAAAACTTCAAAGAACTTGGTTTGAACTCAGAAACTGCTGTTGTATTCAACCTGACTTCAAAAGAACAGGTTATTCTGAACACATGGTACGGTGGCGAAATGAAAAAAGGTATGTTCTCTTACATGAACTATCGTCTGCCTCTGATGGGTATGGCTTCAATGCACTGCTCTGCAAACACAAATGCAGCAGGTGAAACTGCTATCTTCTTTGGTTTGTCAGGAACAGGAAAGACTACTCTTTCTACAGATCCAAAACGTAACCTGATCGGTGACGACGAGCACGGATGGGATGATGAAGGTATTTTCAACTACGAAGGTGGTTGCTACGCAAAAGTTATCAACCTGAGCCAGGAAAACGAACCAGACATTTACAAAGCTATCAAACGCGATGCTTTATTGGAAAATGTGACTGTTGATGCAAATGGCAAGATTGATTATACAGATGGAAGCAAGACAGAAAACACCCGTGTTTCTTATCCGATCGACCATATTGATAACATTGTTGCTCCTAAATCAGCTGCTCCAGCTGCTAAGAAAGTGATCTTCCTTTCAGCAGATGCATTCGGAGTATTGCCTCCGGTATCTATTCTTACTCCAGAACAAACTCAGTATTACTTCCTTTCAGGATTTACTGCTAAGTTAGCCGGAACAGAACGCGGTATCACAGAACCAACTCCAACCTTCTCTGCATGTTTCGGTGCAGCATTCCTTTCTTTACACCCAACCAAATATGGTGAGGAACTTGTAAAGAAAATGGAGAAATCAGGTGCTACAGCTTACTTGGTTAACACCGGATGGAACGGATCAGGCAAACGTATTTCTATCAAAGATACCCGTGGAATTATCGACGCTATTCTGGATGGATCTATCGACAAAGCTCCTACAAAGACTATTCCTTACTTCTCATTCGTTGTTCCAACAGCTCTTCCTAATGTTGATCCGAAGATCCTTGATCCACGTGATACGTACGAATGTGCTTGCACTTGGGAAGAAAAAGCAAAAGATCTTGCAGGTCGTTTCATCAAAAACTTCAGCAAGTTTACAGGAAACGAAGCAGGTAAAGCCCTGGTTTCTGCCGGTCCTCAACTGTAATTCATTTCTATCCTTTTATAGAAAAGGGATGCCTACATCAGGCATCCCTTTTTTCATTTCGACAAACAAAAAAAGAGCAGAATCGGCTTTTCATGATGCCACTCAAAAATAGTTTCCTCCATGATTTGAATCATTGAAGCATAATGTGCATTAGTCAATCTTTTAGTAATTGAATCTTGGATACAGATTGTTCGCTTCAAACTTTAAAAAAAACGTCAAAGAAAACGGAGGTTTTTAATTGTTTTTGTATGTTTGCACTATAAATCTCTTTTTATAGAGCAGAAATGAGACTTGGAGTGTAACCAGAATTAACTTAATCATAAATAAATAGATATGATACGTGAGTTTCTTTTCCCTGAATACTCAAGAAGAGTATGCCCTTCTTTAGCTCTTCTTGCATTTCGGATTTTATTCGGAATACTAATGATGACACATGGCTATCAGAAGTTTGCTCAGTTTGATGTACTAAAAGAGAGTTTTCCTGACCCTATGGGAGTTGGCAGCGAGATTTCACTGGCATTAGCTATTTTCGGAGAACTAATCTGCCCTGCAGCCTTCATCGTTGGGCTACTCTACAGACTGGCAATGATTCCAATGCTAGTCACCATGGGTGTGGCATTTTTTATTATTCACGGCAACGACACGTTTGCCAACAAAGAACTAGCCTTTATTTATCTTGCAGTATTTGTCATATTGTACTTTTCCGGTCCGGGGAAGTATGCCATAGACTCGATTATAAATAACAGGTTCATCAGAGACAAACGAGAAAAAGCACGTTCACTCCATATAGATTAGAGAAAAGCTCTTTTTCTGTGCTAAAAAAAAATAAATCTTTTTTGTTTGACAAAGGGATTCATTACATTTGCTGGACATATTAAATCCGAAAGAACATGATTAACAAACAGAACGTGCTTGGAATGGATATTGGCGGGACCAATACCGTATTTGGAATTGTAGATGCAAGAGGAACTATCATAGCTAGCGGCTCTGTAAAGACCGCTAAGTATCCGAATTTCGACGATTATGTTGACAGCGTTTATGAGTCACTGAATGCACTAATCAATCAGAATGGTGGTATCGAAACAATCAAAGGATTTGGAATCGGTGCTCCCAATGGGAACTATTATACCGGTGAAATTGCTTTCGCACCAAATTTGCCTTGGAAAGGACGCATTCCATTAGCAGATATTTTCAGCAAAAAATTTGGTATACCGGTCGGAGTAACAAATGATGCGAATGCAGCAGCAATTGGCGAAATGACCTATGGTGCAGCTCGTGGTATGAAGGATTTTATCATGATCACTTTGGGTACAGGAGTAGGAAGTGGAGTCGTATGCAACGGTCAACTCGTATATGGACACGATGGTTTTGCAGGAGAGCTAGGACATGTCACATCAAAACGTAACGGCAGACTATGCGGTTGCGGCAAATGCGGATGTCTTGAAACGTATGCTTCAGCAACCGGAGTAGCACGTACAGCAAAAGAAATGCTGGAACTCACCAAAGAGCACAGCCTCCTTCGCAACACACCGATTGAAGACATCACATCAAAGGATGTATTTGACGCTGCTATTCAGGGAGACAAGCTTGCGCTTGAAATCTTTGAGTTTACCGGAAAAACTTTAGGAGAAGCTTTTGCAGATTTTGTTGCATTTACGAGCCCCGAAGCAATCATCCTTTTTGGTGGATTAACAAAGGCAGGACCACTTATCCTTGACCCTATCAAAGAACATATGGAAAAGAATCTTTTACCAATCTTCCAAAACAAAGTAAAAGTACTCTTCTCTGAAATGAAAGATACTGATGCTGCCGTATTAGGAGCCAGCGCTTTAGCTTGGGAACTGAAATAACTCATTTAGATAGAAATTTAGAAAGCCGGCTCTTTTCAAAAAGGCCGGTTTTTTTATCAATATAGTTCAATATGAACCATTGTAGAGCAAAGAAATCGCTACAAAAATTATTCTCATAATTTAGCACCATCCAGAACAATAAAGAAGGCAATATTTTTTGTAACTTTGCACTTTAAATCACTAAACACATCGCTTTATGTCTGAAAGTAAAAGAATTAAATCAGCATTAGTATCTGTCTATCACAAAGATGGATTAGACTCTATTCTTCAGAAACTCCATCAAGAAGGAGTATCTTTCATCTCAACCGGAGGAACTCAAAAATTTATCGAGTCTTTGGAAATCCCATGTAAAGCGGTTGAAGATCTGACTGGTTACCCTTCAATTCTTGGTGGACGTGTCAAGACTCTTCACCCGAAAGTCTTCGGAGGTATTCTTGGAAGAAGAAGTGAAGAGAGTGACCTTTTGCAAATGGCACAATATGAAATTCCGGAAATAGATCTTGTTATTGTAGATCTTTATCCTTTCCAGGAAACAGTAGCCTCTGGTGCTTCAGAAGCTGACATTATTGAGAAAATTGATATTGGAGGCATCTCTCTGATCCGTGCAGCAGCAAAAAACATGAAAGATGTAGTTATTATCGCATCAAAAGATCAATACAAACCTTTTGCAGATCTTATCGAAGAAAAAGGTGCCAACACTACCCTTGAAGACCGTAAATGGTTTGCGAAAGAAGCTTTTGCTGTTTCCTCTCTGTATGATTCTGCCATTTTCAACTACTTCGATGAAGAAGAAGGAGGAGCATTTCGTAAAGCGGTAAATGATAGCAAGCACCTTCGTTATGGAGAAAACCCACACCAAAGAGCAACATTCTACGGCAAGTTTGACGAAATGTTTGAGCAGTTGCAAGGAAAAGAAATATCATACAACAATTTATTGGATATTGATGCCGCTATTACTTTAATCAGTGAATTTGAGGATACAACTTTTGCTATTCTCAAACACAACAATGCATGCGGAATCGCCTCAGATCCCATCTTAGTCGAAGCATGGCGCAAAGCATTAGCCGGTGATCCTGTTTCTGCTTTCGGAGGTATCCTGGTTACAAATGCCGTCATTGACAAAGAGACGGCGGAAGAGGCAAACAAAATTTTCTTTGAAGTGATCATCGCTCCTGATTACGATGTAGAAGCTCTTGAAATACTATCTCAGAAAAAGAATCGCATTATCCTGATCCAAAAAGAAATAAAACTACAAAAGAAGCAATTCCGTTCCTTGCTGAACGGTGTTCTGACTCAAGAAAGAGATGCTAAAATTGAAACTCCGGAAGAATTAAAACCTGTAACCAGCCGCAAACCGACCGACAGCGAAATCGAAGATCTGCTATTCGCCAACAAGCTCGTAAAAAACAGCAAATCCAATGCAATTGTTCTTGCTAAAAACAAACAGTTGTATGCAAGTGGCGTAGGACAGACTTCACGCGTTGACGCTTTGAAACAGGCCATTGAAAAAGCAAAATCTTTTGGTTTTGATTTAAATGGAGCCGTCATGGCATCAGACGCGTTCTTCCCTTTCCCTGATTGTGTGGAAATTGCACACAACGAAGGGATAAATACTGTCATCCAACCCGGAGGTTCAATCAATGACAGTAAATCAATCGCTTATTGCGAAGAGAATAATATGGCGATGGTCACAACGGGATTCAGACACTTCAAACATTAATAGACAACTAGTTTAATAAATATATGGGATTATTCTCGTTTACACAAGAAATCGCAATGGACCTTGGTACGGCCAACACGATCATTATCAGCAATGGTAAGATCGTTGTCGACGAACCGTCTGTTGTTGCGCTGGATAGAAGAACCAACCGCCCGATCGCCGTTGGTGAAAAAGCTCGTATGATGCATGGAAAGACGCATGAAAACATCCGAACAGTCAGACCTCTCAGAGACGGTGTGATCGCAGACTTCGAGGCTTGCGAACACATGATACGCGGACTGATCAAAATGGCGTTTCCAAAGAAGCATTTCTTCCCGACTTCTTTACGCATGGTTGTGTGTATTCCTTCCGGAAGTACAGAGGTTGAAATTCGTGCGGTCCGCGACTCTGCAGAACATGCGGATGCAAGGGATGTCTATATGATTTACGAACCAATGGCTGCTGCCATCGGAATCGGGATTGACGTAGAGGCTCCGGAAGGAAACATGATTGTGGATATAGGTGGTGGATCAACGGAAATTGCTGTTATTTCCTTAGGTGGTATTGTGTCAAATAAATCCATTCGTATTGCAGGAGATGACCTGACAGCAGATATCGTCGAATATATGGGACGACAACACAATGTCCGTGTAGGTGAAATTACGGCTGAACAAATCAAGATCAATGTCGGAGCTGCTATTACTGAGTTGGAAGATGCTCCTGAAGACTTTATTGTGCATGGGCCAAACCGCATGACATCGCTTCCAATGGAAGTGCCTGTCTCCTATCAGGAAATAGCTCACTGTCTGGAAAAATCAATTTCTAAGATTGAAACGGCTGTTCTTGGTGCTTTGGAAAACACACCTCCTGAATTGTATGCTGATATCGTTCGTAACGGAATATATCTGGCTGGTGGTGGTGCGTTACTACGGGGATTAGACAAACGTCTGACTGATAAAATCAACATTCCGTTCCATATTGCTGAAGATCCTCTCCGTGCTGTTGCAAGAGGAACAGGGATTGCGCTAAAGAATGTGGGCAAATTCCAGTTCCTGATGAGATAAATCTCTGTAATAAGGGATTGGGCTGAACCAAACAATGTACATGTTGTTGTATGTTGTTAGTAAATTGTGTAAATGGACAATCTGATAAACTTCATTGTAAAGCATGGGGCATGGATTCTTTTTATCCTGCTCCAGACTTTATGCATTGTACTGATTTATAATGACAACCCGTATCAACGAAGTGTTTTGTTATCTTCGGGCAATCAGATGACCGGATCAATATATAAAACAGCCAATCTTGTTACCGGTTATTTCTATCTACGCTCAGAAAACAAAGAGATTCTCCAAAAAAACATAGAATTAGAGCACGAAGTTTTTAGACTAAGAGAGGCATTAAACAAGCAAGTGTCCTCATCTATTGCTTATGACACAACGGTAACAGCCCCTTATCAAACTATCTTTGGTGAAGTGATAGACAACAGTGTTTCAAAAACTCATAACTACATCTTAATCAACAAAGGGAGCAAAGACGGTATTAAGAAAGAGATGGGAGTCATCAACCAAAATGGGATTGTTGGAATAGTCAGTATGGTTTCTGAAAGCTACTCCATAGCGATCTCTCTTTTGAATGCGAAATTGCATATAAGCTGCAAAGTCAAGGGGGATGGTTCGATCGGTTCATTGACCTGGCAAGGTGGAGATCCCTCTTTTGCTCTTTTAGAGGAACTTCCAAGACATACCCGGTTTTCACCGGGCGACACGATAATCACCAGTGGCTTTTCTGCAATATTTCCGGAAGGTATTATGGTGGGCACTATCGACAAACCTTCCACGAACAAACAAGACCTGAATACTTTAATTATCAAATTATCAACAGACTTCTATCGTCTGAAGAATGTTTGTGTTATCGGAAATGAGCATATCAATGAGATTCGTGAGCTAGAGAAGGAGGCCAAGAAAAATGACTAGAACAATCTATACAATCACATCTCTTTTTATCATTCTCTTCCTTTTTCAGATTCTGATATTCAATCACATTCATCTGTTTGGAATAGGCACGCCTTTCCTGTATATATATTGCATCCTTTGTTTGCCCAATACGATTGGCAAGAGTGCTCAAGTGCTTATCTCCTTCGTGATTGGTTTTCTTTTGGATCTTTTCAGCAACTCTCCGGGGATGAATGCCTCTGCAACACTCTGCCTGGGTCTGCTCAACCCGTATCTTTTCAGAATATTCATGCCGATATATGACTCCGAAAGCTCAGAAGCATCTATACAGCATTTCGGATTCAGATCCTATTTTTATTATGCCGGCATCAGCACCATTGTTCACCAAACCGTACTCATCCTCATTGAAACGGGCTCTTTTGATCATCCCTTATTGACTCTCTCACGTATTGGGTTAAATTCCCTGCTTACACTGATATTGATTCTGGTTACGGACAGCATATATCATTCCTCAAAGTGAGACCCAATGAATTAATCAATAGACGGACTGTTTTTCAGACAGCGATAGTACTGGTATTCATCATACTGCTGTCTCAATTATTCTATCTCCAGGTATTACGTGAGGACTTTAAGAAATTTGCCGATAGCAACGCATTTCTGAACCGGACAATCTACCCGTCCAGAGGAATGATTTATGACCGAAACGGCAAACTCCTTGTTTATAATCGTCCGGCCTATGACATCATTGTCATTATGAATGAGATTGAGCCTTTTGATACACTCGACTTTTGTCACACGATACATATTACAAAAGAGCAGTACATCAATCGAATCAAAGAGCTCAAAGACAGAAGAAAAAATCCCGGATATTCTTCCTATACCCAACAGATACTTTATACGCAAGTTTCTGCTGAAGAATACGGAATACTTCAGGAAAAGCTCTATAAGTTTCCGGGGTTCTATGTACAGAGCCGAACCATACGTGAATATGGCGATTCCATTGGCGCACATATTCTTGGAGACATTGGCGAAGTTAATAAGAGAGATATTGAAAACGATAATTACTATGTCCCAGGAGACTATTCAGGTCGTTCAGGAGTAGAGAAATCATACGAAGAGGTACTTCGTGGAGAAAAAGGCGTGGAAATCATGCTTCGTGATGCTCACGGAAGGCTCAAAGGACGATACGAGAACGGGATACATGATGAAGATGCACATGCAGGAAAGAATATTCATTTGAGCATTGATTCTGAGCTTCAAAGATACGGCGAACTATTGATGAAGAATAAAACCGGTAGTATCGTTGCAATAGATCCTGAAACAGGAGGAATTCTTTGTTTGGTATCCACTCCTACTTATAATCCCAACTTGCTGATTGGAAGGCATCGGGGAAAGAATCACGTTGAGCTAAGCAAGGACCCAGCAAAACCTCTCTTTAACAGAGCTCTGATGGCGCAATACCCACCGGGGTCAACCTTTAAACCGGCTCAATCACTGGTTTTCTTGCAAGAAGGAGCTATAACCCCTTCAACAGCATTCTACTGTTGGGGCAAGGGAGGTCGTCCGGCTTGTCACCCTCACCCATCGCCTATTTCATTAATTCCGGCACTTGCCACATCGTGCAATGTGTTTCCCTATTTCGCATTACGCATCGTATTCGGAAACAAGACCAAATATCCGACGATACAAGATGCGATGAACTCATGGAGAGATTACATGGTCTCTATGGGGTTTGGATATGCTCTTGGAGTCGATCTGCCGGGTGAAAAACGAGGATTAATTCCAAACAGTCGCTTTTATGATAAAATCTATGGACCAAACGGGTGGAAATATAACACAATATACTCCATCTCTATCGGACAGGGAGAAGTAAATCTAACTCCTATTCAGATTGCCAATCTGGCTGCACAAATAAGCAATCGCGGCTGGTACTACCCTCCTCACATCGTAAAAGAGGTGGAAGAAGGTCAGCTGGACTCAATCTATACACATAAAAAACATACGCTGATAGATAGCAAAAATTATGAAGCTATCATACAGGGTATGCACGGAGCAGTCACAGAAGGCACCTGCCGTGGAGCTCAGATCGATTCCATCAATGTATGCGGAAAAACAGGAACCGCACAAAACCGTGGAGAAGACCACTCCATCTTCATGGGATTTGCTCCCATGGAAAAGGCCAGAATAGCCATTTCCGTTTATGTAGAAAATGGCGGATTCGGTGCACGCTGGGCAGTTCCTATTGGAGGACTTATGATGGAAAAATACCTCAAAGGCTCTATTCCTGAAAATAGGAAGTGGGTAGAAGAGAAGATGATTAATGGAATAGTAAAGACATATGGGTTTTAGAAAAACAAGCGTATGGCACAATGTGGACTGGATCACCATCGTCCTCTATCTTGCGATCGTAATCGTGGGTTGGGGATGCGTGTATAGTGCCGGCTATAACTTTGACAACGCGAGTATTTTTGACATTGATCAGCGGTTTGGCAAACAACTGATCTGGATTGGAATATGCATAATCACTGCCATGGCACTACTCCTTATTGATAGTGACTTCTACCAATATTTCTCGTACTTCATCTATGCGATTATTATCCTCATCCTGATTGCAACCATCTTTCTCGCTGAGGATGTCAAAGGATCCCGCTCGTGGCTGACGTTAGGTCCGCTGACCGTTCAGCCGGCTGAGTTTGCAAAGTTTGCCACAGCCTTGGCTTTAGCCACCTTTATGAACTCGTACAACTTCAAACTGTTTTCTTTACAAAACGCCTTAGCCTCGGGTGCCATCATACTACTGCCAATGGCTTTGATATTACTTCAAAAGGAAACAGGTTCAGCGCTGGTATTTGCCGCCTTTCTACTCGTTTTATACAGAGAGGGAATGTCCGGCATGATACTATACTCCGGGTTGCTCGCGGTAACAATATTTATACTTAGTATTAAGTTTGGAGGCGTAATGATTTCTGGCACCACCTCTTTTGGCGAAGTAAGCATTGTTGTTCTGACTCTACTATCCGGAATAGTCATGCTGTGGATGTATCAACCGACCAAAGGAAAAATACGAATCCTGCTTCTTAAGATAATCGCTTTCTTCGCACTTGTTACCTTCCTACTCGTTCTGACTCCTCTAAAAATAAGTTATGCCATTCCCGGATATGCATGTATTGCTGTCTGCGCTCTTATTCTTCTCTATTATGCGTTTCTTGATAAGATACGCGATTTTGGTCTGATTGGTCTCCTTATGGCCTGTTCCATCGCATTTATGTTTTCAGTAAATTATCTCTTCTACAATGTGCTTCAACCACACCAACGGATTCGCATAGAAGTACTGCTTGGACTGAAGGAAGACCTGAATGGAGCAGGATATAACGTCAACCAATCCAAAATAGCAATCGGCTCAGGAGGTCTAACGGGAAAAGGTTTCTTAAACGGCACTCAAACCAAACTAAAATATGTGCCGGAACAAGACACCGACTTCATTTTCTGTACCGTAGGAGAAGAGAAAGGGTTTATGGGTGTCACCATCGTGCTCGGTCTCTATTTAGCACTGTTACTCCGACTGATCGCTCTTGCCGAGAGACAACGATACGCTTTTGGTCGAGTATATGGATACTCCGTTGTAAGTATTTTACTCTTTCATATTACAGTGAACGTAGGAATGGTGATCGGTCTACTACCTGTCATTGGCATACCTTTACCTTTATTGAGTTATGGAGGCTCCTCTTTATGGGCATTTACCATTCTACTCTTTATTTTCCTGAGCATCGACGCACAAACAAAACCGAGCTATTAAATTACAGATAATACACAACAAGCATGATCAGAGCAGTACTATTTGATTTTGACGGAGTTATTGCAAATACAGAACCTTTGTACGACCTTTTTTGGAATGAAGCAGCCGAAAGATATCACATTGGCATCCCGCACTTCGCATCACGTATCAAAGGAACAACCATGCCACATATTTTGGCAACCTACTTTGCTAATCACTCAGAAGAAGAGCGGCAACGTCTCCAACTGGAATGCGATGCATTTGAACAAAACATAGATTACACAGAGATACCGGGAGCTAAAGCATTTATTCAAGAACTGCAGAGTCAAAACATCCTGATGGCATTAGTGACAAGTTCGAAGCAAAGTAAGATGAAACGTGCGCTCAAGGAACTCTCTCTTGAACAAACATTCGACACCATCGTAACGGCTGACCGTATCACAAAAGGGAAACCGGATCCTTTCTGCTACCAACTGGCAGCAAAAGACTTACATTTACAACCGAGCGAGTGTCTGGTTTTGGAAGACTCTCTGGCAGGTATTGCAGCGGGAACAGCAGCCGGAATGAGAGTAATTGGTCTGAGTACTACGCTACCGGCAGAAAAACTAGTAGACAAAGTGGATCGCATTATCCCGGACTTTACAACAGTTACCTGGACAGATCTTTGCGGCTGGGTGTAATCAGTTCGTCCTCTGAAATAACATAATCCATCGGCACATCCCATTCATCTGCCGGCACGTTTTCCGCTATCTGAAAGTCAAAGCAGACTCCGGCTTTGACACATCTCAGGAGAGGCAAGACTCGATCATAATATCCCTTACCCCGTCCGAGCCGAAAGCCCTGATGATCGAAAGCAACACCCGGAACCAGTGCGAAATCTATCACATTGTAATCCACACAAAGAGCTCCTTGCGGTTCGAGAATATGGAAAGCGCCTGTTTTCAGTCTATGATCAGGAGAAAACAAACGAAGTTTCATCTCTCCCTCTTCAATGACCGGAAGGTATATCTCCTTTGTGTCAGACCACTTCTTTACAAAAGCATGCGTAGCCACCTCATCGGGCATTGAATAATAGAGGAAGAGACACTTTGCATGAACAAACTCAGGTTGAAGCTCCAACTTTCGAAGGATCATTTCAGACCGTTCTTCCAATACAGAAGAAGAAAAACCTTTCTTCTTCAAGGCGATATGGTCCCTTAATTGTCGCTTCTTCTCCTTAATGCTGCACATTATTTAGCATGAGTTGTGGAGACACCGTCAATAATGGATTCGATTTCGTCTTCATTTCTTGCACAGCACGTTTATAGGTTGCATCCAATTGGAAGATGATCGGATAGTAAGCCTCATCACCCAAAAGATATTGACCAATAAAGGCTTTAATGTATGTATCAAGCATATTTCTCGATATGTCAATTAAATAAGGTCGCCGACTAATCCCCTTTGTTTCGGCATAATCTACAAAATCAGAAAGCAAATCCAGTTCATTCAGATACTGCAATAAAGGCCAATAATGATTGTACTCCTTCAACTCTTCAGCATGTGCTTCCACATAATTAAAAGAAAACATCGGAATTAAACCTTTTGTGATCACCGCTTTCGAATAGGTGGTCCATCCAAGCGAATCAAGAGGTACGAAGATATCAGGAGTAATGCCACCGCCTCCATAGACTACTCTTCCCGAAGGAGTTGTATAACGAAGAGAATCATTCTGTTTGATGCTATCCTGGTTGGAGAACTCTCCGTGCAGATAACGTTGGTACACTTCATCTTCATATTCAGCGTCCTTGCCTGGTTTGTAAGGTTTTTGGATACAACGACCTGTCGGCGTATAATAGCGTGCTATGGTCAGCCGTATAGCAGATCCATCAGAGAAAGAAGGTTGACTTTGCACAAGTCCTTTTCCAAACGAACGTCGACCAATAATCAGACCACGATCATTATCCTGGATAGCACCGGCAAAGATCTCACTGGCAGAAGCCGAAATTTCGTCAATCAGAACAATAACAGGAGCATTTTGGCAAGACCCTTCTCCATTGGAATAGGATTCATTGCGTGGATAGGCCTTTCCCTGGGTATAGACAATCAGTTTACCGGCAGGAAGAAACTCATTCACCATATTTATCGTCGCATCAAGAAAACCACCGGGATTATCTCTTAAGTCAATAATAAAGCCGTTACACTGTTGTTTTTTTAGTTTGGCGATAGCAAGTAAAAAGTCCTGATAGGTATTAGAACCAAACTGAGCAATCTTAATATACCCGATATCATCACTTACTTTATAGGAAACATCAACGCTACTAACAGGAATATCGCCTCGTGTCACAGTCACAGATTTCAGTTCATCGAGATTCATCCGCCTGATACCCAGTTTCACCTTTGAATCTTTCTTGCCCCGAAGCTTCTTCATTACTTCACCTTGTTTCAGGTTGATACCGGCATACAACGTATCATTGATCCTCACAATCCGGTCTCCCTTCAAAAGTCCGGCTTTCTCAGAAGGTCCCCCTGCGACCACTTCTGTTACAGTGATAGTATCTTCCTTCAGAATAAAAATGACGCCAATGCCACTGAATGTTCCTTCAAGCTCTTTATTAATAGCCTCAACATCTTTTGAGGGAATATATTTTGAATGGGGATCTAACTCTGCCAATATATGCGGAATAGCCTTTTCAATGACTGAGGAATCACTCAACGAGTCAACATATTCACGATGAATCACATCCATAAGAAGATCAAGCTTATTCGAAGCCCCTTCTTTTCGTCCACCATTATTCAATGTATTTATCGTCAGATAATACCCCAAGACGACCCCTCCGGCAATACAGAGCGCCATAATGAGAGGAAAAGACTTGTTTACTCCATTGATTTTCATATCTATTATTCGTTAATGTCGATAAATTCTACTTCAATACCGGCTCTCTTCAATAAATCAAGTCCATCCTCCAAACGATATTTTTCTGCATAGACCACTCGTTTTATTCCGGCCTGAATAATTAGTTTGGCACATTCAATACAAGGGGAAGAGGTAACATACAGCGTCGAGTCCAAACTACTATTATTCGATTTAGCTACTTTTGATATGGCGTTTGCTTCAGCATGAAGGACATAGGGATAGGTATGACCCTGCTCGTCTTCGCAAATATTTTCGAACCCTGAAGGGGTACCGTTATATCCGTCCGAGATGATCATTTGATCCTTTACCAAGAGTGCTCCTACCCTTCTACGTTGGCAGTAGGAGTTCTCAGACCAGATATACGCCATTTTCATATATCTTAAATCAACATCCAGTTTTCTTTTCTCTTTATAGTCCGTCATATTTCAAACAAGAAATTATCATTTCAGAATCGTATCACGCAGCAGTAAAGCCTTTATCGTCGGCTCTTCTCCTTTAAATCGTTTGTATAGTACCATTGGGTGTTCAACCCCTCCTTTGGACAAAATCTCTCTGCGAAAAGCCTCTGCCGTAGCTCTGTCAAAAATTCCCTTCGACTTAAAGAGCGAGAAGGCATCCGCATCCAACACTTCAGCCCATTTATAGCTGTAATATCCAGCCGCATAACCTCCGGAAAACACATGAGAAAAAGAAGAGCCAAACATGGTTCCATCCACATCTGGAAGCAACTTCACTTTGTCAGTAGCCTTTCTCTCAAAATCCATGACATCCTCCTCAAAAGGCTTATCAAGCGTATGCCAGGCCATATCAAGATAGCCAAAGGAGAGTTGTCGCAAACAACCGTAAGCCACATTATAGTGTGCCGCATCCTTGATACGCTGTATATATTCTGCCGGAATCATCTCTCCTGTCTGATAATGTTGAGCAAACCGATCCAGATACGCTTTCTCCGTACTGAAATTTTCCATCAACTGTGAAGGGAGCTCCACAAAGTCACGATACACACTCGTTCCACTAAGTGAAGCATAGGTGCCGGAGGCAAACATTCCATGCAAGGCATGTCCAAACTCATGAAGTAACGTCTGAAACTCGTCAAACGTAATGAGCGAAGGTTTATCAGCAGTCGGTTTGGTGAAGTTCATCACAATGGTAACATGCGGTCTCACCTCCACTCCATTTTTCCGATATTGGTCGCGGTAACTGGTCATCCACGCCCCATTTTGTTTTCCTTTTCTCGGATGAAAATCGGTATAAAGTACCGCAAGGAATGAGCCATCTTTATCCAGCACATCATACGCCTCTACATCCGGATGATAGACAGGGATCTTTTCATTTCGCTGAAAGGTGATTCCATACAACGAAGTTGCAAGATCAAAAACGCCCTGTTTCACCTTACCCAACTCAAAGTAAGGACGAAGCAACTCGTCATTCAGATCATATTTCGACTTCTTCAGCTTTTCAGCATAGAAACTCCAGTCCCACGGCATCAACGTTATCTGTTTCCCTTCATGAGCTATCGCATAATCTTGCACTTCCTTCACCTCCTGAAGTGCAGCCGGTTTATACGCCTCGCACAACTGGTCCAGCAATTGAAAGACTTTTGCGGTATCTTCAGCCATGCGGCGTGTGAGCACATAATCGGCATAATTGGAATAGCCTAGGAGCTGTGCTATCTCAATCCGCAAAGCAGCGATACGTCGCATGTTCTCGCGGTTATCAAACTCCCCACCGTGTGCACAACGTGAATTGTAAGCGCGATACAATCGTTCGCGAAGCTCTCTGACCTCCGAATATTTCATAAACGGAAGATAGCTGGGATAACTCAGCGTAAAGATCCATCCGTCCTTTCCCTTTTCCTTGGCTTCCATGGCAGCCGCAGCAACCACATCTTCAGGCAAACCCGCCAATTGTTCCTTTTTGGTAAGCTGCATCTCAAAGAGATTGGTCTCTTTCAGTATATTCTGGCCATAGGTTAGTGACACCAGACTCAGTTCGGAAGAGAGTTTGCGAAATTTCTCTTTATCAGCCGGACTCAGGTTAGCCCCTCGGCGCACAAACCCATTATAGGTATCCTGTAGCAGTTTGCTCTCTTCCAGATTCAGATGCAAAGCGTCGCGATTAGTATAAACAGCCTTAACCCGTTCAAACAATTTCTCATTCAGACTGATATTATTAGAATGTTCGGACAGCAGCGGCGACATACGTTGCGAAATCTCCATCATCTCATCATCACTCTCGGCACTCTCCAGAGCAAAAAAGACCTGGCTGACCATATTGAGCAGTTCGCCGGATTGTTCCAGAGCCTCTATCGTATTTTTAAAATCAGCAGGTGCCGGATTACTAACAATAGCATCCACCTCGGCATTATGCCGCTCCATACCTTTCAGAAAGGCGGGTTCGTACTGTTCATTTTTTAACTGATCAAAAGGGAAAGTCTGGTGCGGAGTGTTCAGTTCCGAGAAAAACGGATTGTTGTCTGGCATCATTGCAAAAGCAGATAATAAGAAAGCTAGTAATAAATAGTATCTCCGATTCATATCTTCAAATAAGTAATCACAAAGTTATACCTTTTCTACAAATAATGAGGTGATACACAGAATAAATTTATACAATAGGGCGGCCTCCGGTAATAGAGGCAGCCCTATCTTTTTTTTATATGACAAAACAGCAGAAGAGTCAACTCTTCCGATGCGGATGGTCGATGTTATAGTGCAGTCCCACACTCTCTTTCCGTTCGATAGCCTGACGCATGATGAGGTATCCCACATTAATCATATTACGAAGTTCGCAAATCTGCGGAGACACGGCAGAGCGTTGAAACAAGCTCTCTGTCTCCTCGTAGATGATATCCAGACGGTCCCACGCACGCTTCAAACGCAAATCAGTTCGAACAATGCCCACATAGGTGCTCATAATCTGTTGTACCTCCTTTGCACTCTGAGTAATCAGCACCATCTCTTCCGGAAGCGTCGTTCCCTCATCATTCCAGGCAGGTATTCCTTCATTGTAATCATAGTCATGAAGATGCGCCAAACTATCTTTCGCAGCAGCATCCGCATACACCACAGCCTCAATCAGAGAGTTGGACGCCAGGCGATTGCCTCCATGCAGTCCTGTGCAGGAACATTCGCCGACAGCATACAAGCGTTGGATCGATGAGCGGGCATTTAGATCCACTTTAATACCTCCACAGAGATAGTGAGCAGCCGGAGCTACCGGTATATAATCTTTCGTAATATCGATACCAAGGCTCAGACACTTCGCATAGATATTTGGAAAATGCAATTTCGTTTGTTCGGCGTTTTTGTGAGTAACATCCAGATAGACATGATCTTCCCCTCTGTTTTTCATCTCATTGTCAATCGCACGGGCCACAATATCGCGTGGAGCCAAAGAGAGACGATCATCGTATTTTTGCATAAACTCTTTTCCATCCAGCGTACGCAAGATACCGCCATAACCGCGCATTGCCTCCGTAATGAGATACGATGGGCGGTCGCCCGGATGGTATAAAGCCGTAGGGTGAAACTGGATAAACTCCATATCTTTCACAGTACCTTTGGCACGATATACCATTGCGATGCCATCGCCGGTAGCCACACGCGGGTTTGTCGTAGTCTGATAGACATTACCGACACCACCCGTTGCCATCAAGGTAACACGCGAGAGGAAGGTGTCCACCTTCTTCTTCTTCAGGTCAAGAATATAGGCACCGTAGCACTCAATGTCTGGAGTCTGTCGAGTTACCGTGACTCCCAAATGGTGCTGCGTGATTATTTCAACGGCAAAACAGTATTCAAAGACACAGATATTGGGGTGTCGTTGCACTGCACTGACCAGACTTTCCTGAATCTCCGCCCCGGTGTTATCTTTGTGATGAAGAATCCGGAACTCGGAATGACCTCCTTCTCGATGCAGATCAAAGTTGCCGGATTCATCTTTATCAAAATTCACCCCCCAATCGATCAGTTCCTGTATTTGTGCAGGTGCTTCGGTTACCACTTTAGTCACCGCCTCGATATCACTGATCATATCGCCGGCAATCATGGTGTCTTCAATATGCTTTTCAAAGTTATCAACCTGCATATTGGTCACAGAAGAGATACCGCCTTGTGCATAAAAAGTATTCGCCACATCCATCTTATCCTTACAGATGACGGCCACTGTACCTTTGTCTGCTACTTTCAGCGCATAGCTCAATCCGGCAACACCGCTGCCGATGACAAGAAAATCAAACTTCCGGGTCACTTCTTTTTATTTTAAGTACTTATTAAAATCCGTGTTGCGCATATCTCCTGATTCATTCAACTCATTGTGCAGAGCGAAACAAGCGCGAAGATCATGAGGGGTATGTCCCTTTCCTGCAATTCGCATATATTCATACATCATCTCTTTGTATTCCGGATGCACACAATTATCAATGATCAGTTTGGCGCGCTGGACAGGTGATTTTCCTCTCAGATCGGCAACTCCCAATTCTGTGATCAACACTTTAACCGAATGTTCTGAGTGATCCGCATGAGAAACCATCGGAACGATGGAACTAATTTTTCCACCTTTGGCGATGGAAGGAGTCGTAAAAATCGGGAGATACGCATTGCGGGTAAAGTCGCCCGAACCACCAATTCCATTCATCATCTTCGTACCACATACATGTGTCGAATTGATGTTACCATAAATATCAGCTTCCAATGCCGTATTAATCGTGATTAGACCCATACGGCGCACAAGTCCCGGGTTGTTGGAAATCTCCTGTGGACGAAGCACTAATTTGGGTTTGAAGTAATCCAGATCATTATACACTTCCTGCAACACACTTTCGCTCAGTGTCAAAGAACAGCCACTCGCAAACTTCACACGATCCTGTTTCATCAAAGCGATCACAGCATCCTGAATCACTTCGGTATAAATATTGAAAGCCGGAATATTTTTGTTCTCACCCATGAAACCAAGCACAGCATTCGCCACATTTCCAACACCTGACTGTATTGGGAGGAAAGAAGAAGGAATACGGCCAGCCTTCATCTCCGATTCCAGAAATCCGGCAACATTGGCACCGATCTGGCTGGTTACTTCATCCGCCGGAGTAAATTCGCCTCCACCAGCTTTCACATCTGTCTCGACAATTCCGACCACTTTATTCAGATCCACTTTCACGTAAGGAACGCCAGCACGATCTGTTGGAGTATAAATAGGAATCTCTTTACGGAAAGGCACATCCATCGGCTCATAAATATCGTGAATACCTCTCAAGGCTTTAGGATGTTGTTTATTGAGTTCGATAATTATTTTGTCGGCTAGTCTGCAGATTGTAGGAGAAATACCCACACCGGCTGTAAGGATCACCTCACCATTGTCTGTGATATCTGCAGCCTCGATAATAGCCACATTGATCTTTCCAAAGAAATTATTACGTAGACTTTGAGCCAGTTCAGAAAGATGAACATCAAAATACTGTGTCTCATTCGAATTGATGCATGCACGAAGATCCTTCGTCGACTGATACGGAGTTCTTGTTTTGATTGCATGAGCACGAGCTAACACGCCATCTAAAAACTCACCGGTAGAAGCACCGGTAAACACGCCAATCTGAAAAGGTCTTCCAGCCGCATGTTCTGCTTCTGCTTTTTTTGCAATAAATCCGGGCACTACACGAGGTGCACCTGCAGCGGTAAAGCCACTAAAGCCCACCTGATCTCCATCATGAACAAAATCCGCAGCTTCTTCTGCAGATATAAATTTTAAAGCCATATGTCTGTTACTGTTTTAATAAATATACTTTCTATTCAATATTTCCGAGTAAATGACCGCCTTCTTCATATCATCTAAATCAGTGAAAGAAAAAATAGGTTCGGATGTGGTTGTCTCCTTTGGCATCTCTGCCGGAGATTCTTTGGATAATTCACTTGTATGGGGGAAGGTTGAAACGGAGGAATGACTGGATTTGGATGGGGTAGCCAGTGGAGGGAAGACCTTTTTTTTAGGAACAACCGGACGATCGTCCTTCAGCTCGTAATCCCACTCTTTGACATCACTACTCAACTCCTTTACTTCACTAAGAACTTGATCAAGAGATTGAAAAATAGACCGTTGCGGCACCCTTTCTTGCTTTCTGGGCAACCCTATCGATTCCTCTTTCTTCGGCTTTTTACCAAGAATGCTGATCAATATAGCGACAACCGTCATTATTAAATAACCCCAATCACCGAAACTGTCCATAGTTTTATGTAATTTTGCCCCAAAAATAGGCATAATATGTCAGAATCAAGAGGTTTTACAGAAAAAAATAAAGAGATTGACTCAGCTTCCAAGAAGTTGTTTCTAGAAACGTACGGCTGTCAGATGAATGTTGCCGATAGCGAAGTGGTAACTTCTGTCCTTCAAATGGATGGATACGAAATAACGGATCGGATTGAGGATGCAGATGCGATTCTGGTAAACACCTGTTCGGTAAGAGATAACGCCGAACAGAAAGTGCTTGGGCGACTTCAATATTTCCAATCCCTGAGGAAGAAAAAGAAGCATCTGATCGTTGGTGTATTGGGATGTATGGCAGAAAGGGTGCGCGAAGATCTGATTGCCAATCACGGAGTCGATCTGGTGGCCGGTCCGGATGCCTATATGGATCTTCCTAACCTGATTGGTGCGGTTGAAAAAGGAGAAAAGGCAATCAACGTCGAACTATCGCAGACAGAAACCTACCGCGACGTGCTTCCGGCACGCATCGGCAAACAGATCTGTGGTTTTATTTCCATCATGCGAGGTTGTAATAACTTCTGCTCCTATTGCATTGTGCCCTATACCCGCGGCAGGGAACGGAGCCGTGATGCGGAGAGCATCCTCAAAGAGTTGAAAGACTTAGAGCTGAAAGGATATAAAGAGGTTACCCTACTAGGGCAAAATGTCAATTCCTATTCCTTTACAAAAGGAGAATCGGTGATTACCTTCCCTCTCCTGCTGGCCATGGTTGCCGAAGCAGCACCCGGTATGCGTATCCGGTTTATGACATCCCATCCCAAAGACATGAGCGATGAAACACTGGAGACGATAGCTAAATACCCGAATCTCTGCCGCTTCATCCATCTACCTTGCCAGTCCGGAAGCAATAAGATTCTAAAACTGATGAACCGGAAATACACGCTCGAATGGTATCTGAACCGTATCGCTGCCATCCGACGTATCATTCCTGAATGCGCGATAAGCACCGATCTCTTCTGTGGATTTCACTCGGAAACGGATGAAGATCAGCAAGACACACTTCGTTTGATGAAAGAGGTTGGGTACGACAGTGCCTTCATGTTTAAATATTCAGAGCGCCCCGGCACATTCGCATCTGAACATCTTGCCGATGATGTGCCGGAAGAGATAAAGATCAAACGGTTGGAAGAGATTATTGCTCTCCAAAACAAGATATCCAAAGAGCAGAATAAGAAGTGTGTGGGCAAAACCTATGAAGTACTCGTCGAGGGTGTTTCAAAGCGTTCTACCGATCAAATGTTTGGACGCACTTCGCAAAACAAAGTTGTCGTTTTTGACCGGAGCGGACAACGTGTCGGCGATTTCATACAGGTAAAGATCACTTCTGCGTCATCAGCCACTTTGCTTGGTGAAGTGCTACAATAAAAAGAGCAGGGAATAGATCATCCAAACAAAAAAGAAAGACGTCTGTAAGAGTTTAATCTACAGACGTCTTTCTTTTTGTTGTTGTAGCGGGACCGAGAATTGAACTCGGGACCTCATGATTATGAATCATGCGCTCTAACCAACTGAGCTATCCCGCCATCGCTAATTGCGGTGCAAAGGTACTACTTTTCTTTTAACGTACAAGATTTTCCTTCAAAAAAACCTACACAAAACGCTTTTTTGAATAATATTGGAGTCGGATAATGATTTATAGGAGGTTTAGCATAACAATCTCAATTAAATTATATAAATTGCGCAACTAAAGATTACATACTATGAACAATACTCTCAAATTAGAATACTCATTCAAAAATATATCACCTGTTGCCTTATGGATGGGGATCTCTTCTCCACTGACTTTAAAAGATTGGTTTGCCGAAAAAGTGGAGTGCAACGAGAAGGAGTATGTCTTTTATTGGAATAAAACGCCTCATGTCGCCACTATTCTTGATAAGAAAGAAGGCTCTATGCTAAAACTTCGTTGGGTTGACTCCGGGGAGAACGACTTCTTCCAATACGATTTGGTGACCAGTGAATTAATAGGCGATACCACCTTGTATATCACAGACACCTGCTTCGATGCCGAGCGAGAAGAAGCCATTATGCTTTGGGATACACAGATTGAGAATATGCGTCGAGTGCTTGGCACCTAAATCCAGTCATCACTTTTTGGGAGGGATATGATTAAGATTATCTAAATTAGCTTCAGAATGAGAGTTTTTCACTACTTTTGTTCCCTTGAAAGATTGTAGTGATTCTTTTTAATCATTCAGACTGCCTAATAGATAACCGATGATTCAAATCAAACGACTTTACACATACATGCTGCAAAAGTTCTTATTGCTGCTTGTAATGACTTTCGTTATTTGTCTGTTCATCCTTCTGATGCAGTTTCTCTGGAAATATGTGGATGAAATGGTGGGCAAAGGACTGGACATCTCTGTCTTAGGAGAGTTCTTTGTCTATGCCTCAATCAGCCTTATGCCACAGGCTATCCCTTTGGCGATCCTGCTCGCCTCTCTGATGACTTTTGGAAACCTCGGCGAACAACTTGAGTTACTGGCCATTAAAGCCGCCGGTGTCTCTTTGCTTCATGTCATGCGTCCCCTACTTGTCTTTATCCTCTTCATAAGTCTCAGTTCGATCATCTTTCAGAACTATATCACTCCGAAGGTTCAGGTAAAGATGTATTCGCTGTTGCTTTCCATCAAACAGAAGTCGCCCGAACTTCAGATTCCGGTTGGAAGTTTTTACAAGCAGATCGCAGAGAGAAGTATCCTCGTACGCGACAAAGATCCGGAAACCGGTTTGCTGAAGGATATTATGATTTATGATTTTTCTAAAGGTTCGGACAACGCATCGATCATATTAGCTGATTCGGCACGACTGAAGATAACCGATGACAAGTTATACATTGTGCTGAATCTCTTCAACGGCGAACAGTTTGAGAACCTGGAAAGACAGACCATGGGAGCCAAGAATATCCCTTATCGTCGGGAGTCTTTCTTGTCCAAGACAGTGATGATTGAGTTTAACTCAAACTTTGAGCGCATGGATGATGGCTTCCTTCAAAACGAATATGTAGCAAAGAATCTGACGCAGCTGCAACATACGGTCGACTCGATGACCACCGAAGTGGACAGCATGAAGAGGTATGATGCCCTTCAATTGTTATTTACTGAGAATCGCATCAAGCCTCCCAAAGACACTGCCTGGACGAATAACCCCAAACGGTTGCTCTATGACTCCTACAACCCGGATTCTGTCTATGCAAGAATCTCTCGAAATGATCAGGTGAATCTTTTGGAAAGAGCACTCAACCGAATGAAAGGCACGAAAGCCGAATACTCCATGCGCATCGAGAATATGGAAAATGAAGCACGTGTCATGCGACGCCACAATATCGAGTGGCACAAAAAGTTCAGTCTCTCGTTTTCGTGTATTATCTTCTTTCTGATTGGCGCCCCTCTGGGTGCCATCATCCGAAAAGGAGGTCTTGGTATGCCTGTCGTTGCCTCTGTGCTCCTCTTTATCATCTATTACATCATGGACAACATCGGTTATAAGATGGGGAAAAACGGCGTTTGGGAAGTATGGCAAGGAACTTGGTTGAGCGCGGCATTGCTTACGCCACTCGGATTCTTCCTAACCTACAAAGCAAACAGAGATTCAGCTATTTTGAATGCCGATGCCTATGTCATCCTCTACAAAAAGATCTTTGCTATTCATGAGAAAGTGCGAAATATATCACGCAAAGAGATCTCGATGAAAGACCCAGATTATCAGATGGCACACGACGAACTCGCCACGATGACGGACGAATGCGCCAGTCTGATGAACGAGACAAAGAAAGCACCGGGTTATGTCGCTTTCTGGACCAACAAAGCATTTGTTCCGTTGCAAGAACTATCGGATCGTCTGGAACGAATCGTCGACAATCTGCGCGATACGCAAGATAACCTCATCATTCACAAGATTGGAGATTATCCGATTCTATCGCCCGAAGCATGCAACACGCCCATTGCCAATAAGGGATTCGGTATCTTCTGCATGCTCTTCTTCCCTATCGGAATACCTTTTTATATACGTTCCATATTGAAACGAGGCAAACTCTTTCAACAACTGAATACGATCATACGGATCAACAGAGACTTAAATGAGATAATTCTAAAACACATCAACATATGAATGATTACAAATTAAACACGATTGAGGAAGCTATCAATGATATACGGGATGGCAAGTTTCTGATTGTCGTTGACGATGAAGACCGGGAGAATGAAGGAGACTTTATTATTGCTGCTGAGAAGATCACAGAAGAAAAAGTAAACTTCATGATTACCCATGGAAGAGGTGTGCTTTGCGCTCCCATTACAGAAGAACGCTGCAAAGAACTGGAACTTGAAATGCAGGTGAATACCAATACGTCCATTTATGAAACGCCCTTCACTGTAACAGTTGACATGTTGAAAAACGGATGTACGACTGGAGTTTCGATGCATGACCGCGCAGAAACAATACGCGCGCTGGCAGATCCTATGACCAAACCGGAAGATCTGGGACGCCCCGGACACATCAATCCATTGCGTGCCCGTTCAAGGGGAGTACTTCGTCGCGCCGGACACACAGAGGCTACGGTCGACTTAGCCCGTCTTGCCGGACTCGCTCCCGCAGGTGCGCTGATTGAGATTATCAATGAAGATGGCACCATGGCTCGTTTGCCTCAACTTATTGAAGTAGGCAAACGCTTCGGAATCAAGATTGTCACGATCAAAGATCTGATTGCATACCGGTTACAGGCAGAATCATTGGTTGAGAAAGGCATTGAAGTTGATATGCCTACCGAGTATGGTCATTTCCGCTTGATACCTTTCAAGCAACTTTCGAATGGGTTGGAGCATGTCGCTCTGATAAAAGGAACGTGGGACAAAGAGGAACCTGTTCTTGTACGTGTTCACTCCTCTTGCATGACCGGCGACATCTTCTCTTCCAATCGATGTGAATGCGGCGAACAGCTTCATAAAGCGATGCAGGAGATTGAGAAAGCGGGAAAAGGGGTGGTTGTATATATGAATCAGGAAGGACGCGGAATTGGTCTGATGAACAAAATCAAAGCCTATAAGCTACAGGAACAAGGACTGGACACGGTAGAAGCAAATCTGCACCTCGGGTTTAATGCCGATGAGCGTGATTATGGAGTAGGTGCCGAGATTTTGCGCGAACTAGGGATTCACAAGATGCGACTGATGACCAACAATCCCGTCAAACGTATCGGACTGGAAGCATATGGTCTGCAGATTGTAGAAAATGTGCCTATCGAAATTAAGCCCAATCCATACAACGAACAATACCTCAAGACCAAAAAAGACCGGATGGGACATACACTCAGAAACATAAAATAAGTGATCCGCCATCGTACGATGTTTCACTTCTCCAGATACAAAAACAGCCTGCTGAATCAGCAGGCTGTTTTTGTATCTGGATAAAAGAGAGAGGCTATCGTTCTTCGATTTGTTCGATTTCCACACTGGGCTTGCCAAGTGTACGTCTCTCTTTGTTTACAAACTTGAGAATACGCGTCACGGAGAATGTTTGACTATGAAAGATAAACATCGGCACAGAGACTCCGACTACGAGCGCAAACAAGACAAAGACCGTTGTCGTTCCATTTCGGAAGATATCCACAATAATATTGACAGAAGTAGGATAATCATCACTCTGGATAAATTTCACAGAAGCCAGCACGGTTTTATACGCATACATTCCCGGAATCATCGGAAGCAGCGAAGGAAAAGAGAAGACTTCAGCCGGACAATGGATCTTCTTTGCAAAGAGAATACTGAGCAGGCCTATAATAAAGGCAGCAATAAAAGAAGCACTGGAGATGTCCAACGAGGTACTTTGCAGCAGGAAATAACGGAACCCATGTCCCACCGCTGCTAAAAATGCAGAAACAAGAATCGCTTTGCGGGGCGGATTAGAGATCACAGCAAATCCGATAGAGGCAACTGCCGCAAAGAAGCAATCAAAAATAATTGCAAGAATAAAATCAGTAGTCATCATAATGCATCCACTCCTATTAATAACAACGTAAGCGACAGACCGATTGCCAAACAGATAATCAACAACGCAGCATTGATCAAGCGTGAAACTCCAGCCAACGCATGACCTTCAATAATATCAAGGACTCCATTGATCAGAGGCACACCCGGAATAAGAAAGAGCACACTGGTACCCAATGCTATTTGAGGTGTATTGCCTATATTATAAAGAGTAGCTATACTGCCAATCATGGAGGCGACAAAAGAGGCGGAGACAAACACAAATAAGTGATTGATATGTTTTTCCATCATCTTTTGACGAACAAAAAAACCAACCAGTGTGGCAATAAAAACGATACTCATTGCCTGCCAGTCTCCCAAAAAGAGTCGGCAGAAGGAAGCATTGGCGAAAGCCACCAACAAGAGGACGATCCACTTATTCATGCGTGGTTTGCTGACAATCTCCTGATACCGACTTTTGATTTGCGCCAAAGAGAGACGCTCATCATACGCTTCCCAACTCAGCGAACTGAGTCTGGAATTGATCTCAAAGTTCAACGCCATGGGTTTGATCTTATTCACCGAACTGTAAGAATGTAGATTATCTTTATCGCGCAAAGTCATGATAATGGTCTTTTGAAAGATCGTCATATCGGCAAAAAAGCCAAAAGACTGCGCAATACGCGAGGTATTACGAACTACACGCGAGGTATGGGTGCCCACAGCCATCAGACATGTCGAGTAATCTGATAAGAAATGGGATAATTCCTTGAGTTCAGAATGAATATCCATGAGGTTAAATAATCGTTAGATAGATGGATAAAAAATAGTTATGGCTTTCATTAAAGCAAGTTTCCTTTCGAACTGCAAAGGTAATCAAAAAGCAGCGAATGAAGAGATTCGTAAAACTATTTCATATGGTTAAAAAAATGCATTCATACGATCCGCTTGACAGATCGCTTCTTTCTTGCTTCAAGATTTGGAAAGCGTATTGTGCGAATCACGATACTCCTGAGGTGTCAACCCCGTCGTCGCTTTAAAGAGACGGTTGAAGTAAGAGTGATTATCAAACGAAAGTGCATAGGCCACATTCTTGATAGGCATATCATTAAACGCAAGGATGAGTTGCGCTTTCTCAATCTTTTTGTGATTGATGTATTGAAGAGGCGTACTTCCGGTCTCCTTCTTGAAGAGTTTGATCAGATGATCATCCGAGAGATTACAAAAGCCCGACAGCTGACTGATGGTCATCTTCTCATAGATATTTTTTCGGATGAAGTGCATCACCTTTTGAATCCGGTCATCACTCACCTCAATTTTCGGTTTGGCATCTTTCAGAAAACGGGAAAAGAGTTGATAAGTAATGCCGCGCGATTCAATCCGTTCAAAGAGTGCACGCTGCTTATTTCGGATGATATTTTCGATCAACGTCGGATTATTATCATAGGTATCCGGATTAGATTGTTTCAACTTCATGGCTGGATTAATTTCGCATAGCCTCATCACCAGATCCAGATCCAACTGATTGGCGGCAACTTCCACAGGAAAATCCCACTCATCAAAGAAACTTGTTTTCGTGCGTGTTTCTTCATACAAATGGATATAATAATGAGAGAAAAGAGCATTACACCGGTAGCTGTGAACAGTAAATGCCGGGATCAGATAGAGATAGCCTTTCTTCAACTCTTGTTCGCCTGTGGGTAGCAAAAGATAAGCACTACCTTCCGCCACATAATAGATACGGGTGAACGGACTATTGATGTCCTTCCAGTTCCAATCGGCATTGTGTGTGGCAAGTCCGACATTCAACAACAAGAGATTCAAACTATCCGCAGATCCTGACATAATACGAGTATCGATATAATGAATGCGAATATAGTGATAAATCAGACAATTACGCAATAATTATCGATTTTGTTCTATCGCTCGTCGGATTTGTATATCGTTCGTACCGAAAGAATACGCTATATTTGCAGCACAAACAACGTACATTATGCTTCTAAACAAACCGATTCTTTGAATCACCATGATACAAACTGTAATGGCCGAACGAAAATGAACAAGTTACTAATCACAACATCTGCATTTCTGCTCACTGTCGGCAGCGTTTTTGCACAGGATCTCCCCATAAAGGTTTCCGAACAAAATGAGAAGATGATGCAGGGAAAATTTGAACCTACCTGGGAATCCCTGAAACAATATGAAGCTCCGGAATGGTATCGGAATGTAAAGTTTGGGATCTGGGCACACTGGGGACCGCAATGCGTGGAGGGCACAGGCGACTGGATGGCTCGTTTCATGTATGATGAGGGTTCGTATGTGTACAACTATCATGTAAAGAACTACGGTCATCCTTCTGAATTCGGTTTTAAAGACATCATCCATATCTGGAAAGCAGAGAAATGGGATCCGGAAAAGCTGGTGACGTTTTACAAAGAGATTGGAGCACAATATTTCTTTGCAATGGGTAATCATCACGACAACATGGACCTTTGGAATAGTAAATACCAACCATGGAACTCGGTAAACATGGGTCCGAAGCGAGATATTATCGGTGAATGGGCAAAGGCAGCACGGAAAAACAAACTTCCTTTTGGTGTCAGTATCCATGCCGCACATGCCTGGCTTTGGTACGAAACTGCACAAAGAGCCGACAAGAAAGGCGACAAAGCCGGTATTCCCTACGATGGTCATTTGACGAAAGAAGATGGTAAAGGAAAATGGTGGGAAGGCTATGATCCGCAAGATCTCTACGCGCAAAACCATCCTTTAAGCAAAGGAAGCGAAAATATCGGTACAATTCACTCACAGTGGGGTTGGGAGAATGGCGCAACTATGCCATCAGAAAAGTATTGCACCAACTTTTACGAACGTACGATTCAGATGATCAATGCCTACAATCCTGATTTACTTTACTTTGACGATACAACATTGCCTTTGTATCCTGTCAGCGATGCCGGAATGAAGATTGCAGCCCACTATTACAACCATAGCATGGCGACCCACAAAGGGAAGCAGGAAGCTGTATTGTTTGGCAAGATCCTTAGCGACGCACAGAAAGATGCATTGACTTGGGATGTGGAGAAGGGTGCGCCCGACAAGATTCAGGAAGAGCCCTGGCAGTCCTGCTCTTGTATCGGAGGCTGGCATTATACCACCTCTATCTATGAGCATAACAGTTATAAGTCGGCAGCAAGTGTCATCAAACTGTTGATTGATATTGTGAGCAAGAATGGAAATTTACTGCTAAGTGTGCCGGTTCGCGGCGATGGCTCCATTGATGAGAAGGAGACTGCCATACTTCAAGGTATCGGCGAGTGGATGAAAGATAACAAGGAGTGCATTGTCAATACTCGTCCATGGAAGATCTTTGGAGAAGGGCCAATTGCTGAATCGTCTAACCCACTGAATGCGCAAGGCTTTAACGAAGGAAAAAATGAAAAAGCAACTGCTGAAGAGATCCGCTTCACCCAGAATAAAAAGAAGCTTTACGCATCGCTGCTTGCATGGCCGGTTGGCAGACAAGTAACGATCAAATCCCTGTCTGAGAAAAGTAACCTCTACCCCGAAACTATAAAGAAAGTCGAATTGCTTGGTTATGGGAAGGTCCCATTTACCAGAACAAATGTCGGACTTGTGATTGAATTACCGGAAAAGAACGTGAACAAAATATCACCGGTATTTAAGATTACCAGATAGGCTGGTAATGAATTCTTAGTAGAGCTGGGCTGCTTCGAGGTATCGGAGCAGCCCTTTCTCTACACATCAAAAGCGTATTTCCTCGTTTGAGGGTACTGAAATGGGCCTGCTTCCTGATCGCATCTCTCCTCTTTCAATGAAGCGAAGCAACATCCTCCCTATCCTTCTCAGAAAGATGTCCTTTTTTTACAATCAGAAGAGCAGCAAAAGTTCTACCTTTGCCATCAAACTGATCATTGCATTGGCAGACAAGATGGAATCATTCAAAATCATAAAACCCTCTCCGCACTTGGTTCCGTATATCAGGTATTACTGGATATTACAGATAGATGGGACAACTCCGGTGCGGGAACGCACCTTGCCGGTAGGGTGTGTAAATATGGTTTTTCATCGCGCAAACACCCTTTTTTCACTGACAGAAAAGAGTTTGCAGCCCACTGCGTTTATCTCCGGACAGTCTACCAGCTATTCAGAGGTAGAGTCTACCGGACCTCTTGATATGATTTTCGTTGTATTTCAGCCCTATGCCGCCCGAATCTTCTTTCAGATCCCGATCAGCGAATTTCACGAGAAGAATGTCTCCATCAGCGCAATCGGCGACCCGGAATTGAAAGAGCTGGAAAAGCAGGTGGCGGATACCATGGATGACAGCCGGTCCATCGGATTGATTGAGCACTTTTTGCTCAGTCGTCTGCACTCATTCTCCACATACAATGTCAAAAGAGTAGTAGCCGCGGTGCAGGAGATCAACCAACAATCGCAACCCACTATCACCCAACTGTCGCAGATCGCCTGTCTGAGCAACAAGCAGTTTAACCGAGTCTTTACGGAGTATATCGGTACCCATCCCAAAGAGTTTATTCGTATTGTCCGCATGCAAAGAGCGTTGTATCTGCTGCAGACGCATCCCGATCGAAACTTTGCTCAGCTAGCCTTCGAATGCGGGTTTTATGATCAATCGCATCTCATCAGAGAGTTCAAGTCTTTCTCCGGATATACGCCCACGGAATACCTCTCTGTCTGTGCTCCCTATTCCGATTATTTCTACGTAGTGTAAGATGTCTTTATTTTCCTATCACAGGATGAGATGTTGCTCTACCTTTGCATCGTCTTTGCAAAGTCAGTGTATAATAATCATCTAAAAACAGAAACAATGGAAAAATTAATTGCGTTTTTTGAGATCCCGGCCGCAGACTTTTATCGGGCGGTAACGTTTTATGAGTCGATCTTCCACCTGAAGTTGTCGGTGTATGACTGGGAACAGGAGAAGATGGCCTTCTTTATGGAAAATGGAGATTGCATCGGTTCGATCTCTTACGGTAAGGATTTCCCACCCTCTGAAAAGGGGACTCTCCTCAGTTTTAATTGCGAAAACATGAGTGAGACGCAGGCTTTGATTGAAAGCAATGGCGGGAAAATCATCATTCCGAAGACGAAAATTGAAGCGGAAAACAAAGGATATTTCTCTACATTCAGAGACAGCGAAGGGAATACCATTGGCTTGTATTCGGACAAGTAAATGCTGTGCAGTGATTCTTTTCGGCAAACAAAAGTCGGAGAATCGCTCTCTTTTAGCAATCCCCGTCTACGCTCCCTTTCGGGTCAAAATGCGCGGACAGGGATTGCTCTTATTCGTGTGAAGCAACAGGGTACTCTCCATTGTTTCAGCTCTTCTCATTGGACGCGACCGGAAAGCATACGATAGATTGACTCTTGATGCTTTATGAACTTACACAGAAACAGGAGAGCTATTCGTACGGTGACTGCCAAGTGAGGAGATTGCGGGTCAAGCCCACAATGACAAACAGAGGTGACCTTTGTGACAACGAAAAAAACATGTCTAAAACCTCTTGAAAAGTTTTCCCATAGTTTTGCCGGAAACTATGGGAAAACTTTTTGCTTTTAACCGTATATCTTTCCAAAGTTTTCCGTATGTTTTTTCGGAAAATATTTGATCCTTTTTATGACTATAAATCAAGTAGTTACAGCCATTGAAAAAGAGAATCTGAAAGCCACCTGACTGACCAACTACGACCACATACTCAGTCTCCGTCAAGTACGGCTCATCACGCAACACTTCGGGGAGACATAACATGACGCAACAACAAGCGAAGCAAGTTGGAGACAGTCTCAACGAATGTATCATGCTGCTCAACCATCGTTTTACTGTTCTGTTCGCTTTTTGTTTTTTTCCAGCTGTTCCTTCGTCAGTGTCTTGTATGAAAGGATATGCCAACTGATCACAACAGCCAGAGCTATCAGCAATACCTTAAGCGGGATGGGGTTCACAATCCATATCGCACAGTTGAGCAAAGTGATCCATATCAGTGATACCGATAGGATTTTCGCATGGAGGGGGATCGCTTTGTATTCGTAGAAGTTGCGGATATAAGGGCCCAGACATCTCTGATTGAGCAACCAGTCGTACAGTCTCCGCGAACCTCTCAGCCAGCAAGCTGCTGAGAGAAGTAGAAAAGGCGTAGTAGGCAGCAACGGAAGAAATAGTCCGATGATGCCCAATAGTAATGAGACCGAGCCAATGAGTATATATACGAGTTTCACGATTGCAAAGGTACGAAAAAAAGAGCGTTTTTATTTACGAGCAGCAGCCATTCTCGCATACATCTCGACCATGGCAGCTTGTGTCAGCACTGATTTAAAACTCTCCTTGCTTTCGCCACTCCAATCCTGATTAAAGAGTCCCGTCTCTTCCCGCATGTGGGTCCAGGCATAATCCAGACTCTCCTGAAATGAATCGAGATAGCTTTTGTTCTTGTCCACCTTATAGAGCTCGATGTATCCTCTGAGCATCACAGCGGTAAACCAGATATTGCCTCTCTTCAATAACATGAAAGAGCTGCCTTCTGCGGGTGTGAACTCCTGGAAAAACTGATTATAACCGGACTTTGCAATGTTTTGAGCTTCGGTCAGGTAGCTTTTCTCTTTGGTCAGTTTGTATAAGAGAACGGCCGATTGCAGCATCTGTCCGCTGTTGTACGCAAACTTGGCTTTTCCGATCCGGCCATTCAAGCCCACATTGTCATAATAGAGATTGTCGGATGGATCTTGCAGATGAGTTTTTGTCCAATGATAGAGTGCTTTGCCCTGATGGAAATAGTTGCTGTCTTTGGTTGCCTCAAAGAGTTTGAGTGCCAACACAGAGCCCGGGGCATTGGAACAGGTGTTCTTGGACTCCTTTTTCTGTTCGCACCAGTAGATACCTCCACCCAGTTGCTCATCGATCCCGCTCTCGATAAATTGCCATATCAGCTTGGCCTTATCCAGATACTTTTGTTCGCCGGTCATCGTATAGGTATCGGAAAAGTCGATACCAAGCCAGATGTTGTCGTCGTAAAAGCGATCGGATGGAGGTGCGGTATGAATATACGAAGCGTAGGCAGAAGGGGTTCGCTTCGTATCCAGATATTCTTCCAGTCCGGGAAGCACCTTTGTGTCGAGGAGTTGTTGATAATTCTTGTCGTTCGTGGCTTCCAACAACGCATTGACAGCGGAAAAAGTGCCGGAGAAAGGCCACAGATAAGCATAGGGATTGGGTCTGTTGGCTTGTTCTTCAGAGGCAAGGTAGGTGGCTTTGTACTCTTCCGCAAACGGATGGATCTCACGAAGTAAACAGGTTCCCTCTACGGAATAGTGAGTATAAATGGAATCCAGTGTCTCCCGTCCACGTTCCATATTCTTCTTCGAACGGTTATTCAGGGTGGCACATCCTGTCAAAAGGAGCACGGTGCTTGCGGCTACTATCAATTTATGCATACTGTTTTTCTTTAAAAATAGAGTCTATCGGTTTATAATCAGAAACAATTCTGGTGGTCAAAGATAGGAATAATCCACGGAATAGAGCGAGGAGCAAGAAAAACTCTATCTTTGCATCGCAAAAAAAGGAGTGGATTCTAACTGGTAAACAAGATGAAGAAGACATGGAGATGGTTTGGCAGAAACGATAATATCAGCCTGTCAATGCTGAAAGAAATCGGTGTGGAAGGTATTGTTACGGCTTTACATGAGATACCCAATGGAGAGGTTTGGCCCCTGGATCGGATCAATGAGTTGAAAGGCTACATAGAAGCGGCGGGACTAGAGTGGTCTGTCGTGGAAAGTTTGCCGGTATGCGAGGCGATCAAATACGGCGGCGCAGAGAGAGAACGGCTGATTGACAACTATATCGTGAGTCTCGCAAACGTAGGCAAAGCGGGCGTAACCACCGTTTGCTACAACTTTATGCCTGTCATCGACTGGATACGTACAGATATCGACTACAAACTGGCGGATGGTTCGTCGACTTTGTTTTTTGACAAGACGCGCTTTGCCTACTTCGATTGTTACATCCTGAAGCGGAAGGATGCGGAGAAGGAGTACTCCGCTGAAGAGCGAATGCGGATGGCCGATCTGGACAAAACGATCACCAAAGAGGAGAAAGAGGGGTTGATCGATACCATCATTGTCAAAACGCAAGGGTTTATCAATGGAAACATCAAAGAGGGGGAGGCAAACCCGATTGCTCTTTTCAAAAACTTGCTGGCTTTGTATGATGGGATAGATCGTCATGCATTGCGCGAAAACCTCCGCTATTTTCTGTCGCGTATCATGCCTGTGTGTAATGAGTATGGTATCAAGATGTGCATTCATCCCGATGATCCTCCTTTCCAGATGCTCGGTTTGCCGCGTATCGTGACCAGCGAAGAGGATATCGACTGGCTACTCAACGCGGTCGATGACCCTCACAATGGATTGACTTTCTGTGCGGGGTCGCTCAGTTCGGGGGCTCATAATAATGTTCCGCAGCTTGCCGCGAGGTTCCTGAAAAGGATCCATTTCGTTCATCTGCGTAGCACAGAGGTGCTTCCTGACGGTAGTTTCATCGAGGCGGACCATCTGGAAGGTCGCGGCAAACTGACCGAACTGGTTGCGCTATTTGAGAAAGCGGATCCTTCGTTACCCATGCGGGTAGACCACGGACGACTGATGGCAGCAGATCGGGAGAAAGGGTATAATCCCGGATACTCTTTTCTTGGCAGGAAATATGCGTTGGCTCAGATCAGCGAAGTGATGACTGCTGTTCATTGACCAAAAAGGCTCCATTATAGTTAATTATTGGCTTATTCAATGCAATAACCGTAAATTAAGCGGTTTCTGAACGAATAAGCAGCATAATATGGTGCACCTTTCAATAATAAGGCGTTACTTTGCACCCAACATGAACAAATGTGGTTTATTTCATTCTTCCTCCTCTTTGAATCTTCTTAATATTTTCTATTAAGTCTTTCCATCCTCGATCAGAGTTACCTAAGCTTCATTGTTTTACATGTCTCTTATTTATTTTATATTTTTATCTTTATGAACATTTACGTAGGTAATCTGAGCTTCAACGTTACAGATTCAGATTTGCAGAGAACCATGGAAGAATTCGGAGAAGTAAGCTCCGTTAAATTAATCATCGACAGAATGACAAACCGTTCAAAAGGGTTTGCTTTCATTGAAATGCCGAACAAATCAGAAGCTATTAACGCTATCAAAAAGCTGAATGGTTATGAGTATGACGGACGTCCAATGACCGTTAAAGAGGCTATTCCAAAGTACTAATCCGTACGAGGTATCGCATTACAAGTTATATGAGCAGGCAAATCCTTGATGGGTTTGCCTGTTTTATTCACTAATCCTTACACATACATGACATTTAAAGAGTTAAACATTATCGAGCCTATCTTGAAGGCGCTGACTGAAAAAGAATACACCCTCCCTACTCCCATACAGGCACAGGCCATTCCGGTGCTTTTAAATAATCGCGACATACTGGGTTGCGCGCAAACCGGAACAGGCAAAACGGCTGCTTTTGCCATTCCAATCATTCAACAGATTATACAGGAACGAGAGTCCGGTAAATATCGCGATATCAAAGCGCTGATACTTACGCCGACCCGCGAACTTGCGATTCAGATTGATGAAAGTTTTACTGACTACGCGAAATATACTCCTTTGCGGCACTGTGTGATTTTCGGTGGCGTGAAACAAAAGTCACAAACGGACAAACTTCAGAAAGGGGTGGATGTACTGATTGCCACACCGGGACGTTTGCTTGATCTTATTAATCAAAAATATATCAGCCTGAACTCCATCAGCCATTTTGTGCTTGATGAAGCCGACCGTATGCTTGACATGGGTTTTATTCATGACATCAAACGGATACTCCCGTTGCTGCCGCGCGATCGTCAGACGTTGTTCTTCTCTGCTACCATGCCGCCGGTAATTGCTACGCTCGCTAAATCGATTCTTCGTAATCCGGTGAAGGTGGAAGTGGCGCCTGTCTCTTCGACGATTGATACCATCAAACAGTATATGTACTTTGTAGAAAAGGAAGAGAAGAAGCGTCTGCTCGTCAAATTACTGAACAAAGATAAAGAGTTGTCCGTATTGGTCTTCTCGCGTACCAAGCATGGGGCAAACAAGATCGCTCAGCATTTATGCAAAGAAGGCATCGAATCGGATGCTATTCATGGCAACAAATCGCAAAATGCACGCCAACGCGCTCTGACGAATTTTAAATCTCGTGCAACCCGTGTACTAATTGCAACAGATATTGCCGCTCGTGGCATTGACATCGAACAACTTCCACTGGTTATCAATTATGATCTCCCGGAGGTTCCGGAAACGTATGTGCATCGCATCGGACGAACGGGTAGAGCCGGCTGCGAAGGTATCTCTATCTCTTTTTGTAATAAGGAGGAAAAACAACAGTTGAAAGATATTCAGAAGCTTATCGGGAAAACGATTCAGGTGCTCAAGTATCAGGAGTAAATTCCGAAGGCTTTGGATGACAATAGTATATGGAACTTGTCTGTTACTCAAACAGTGTAAGTTCCATTTTTTCCATATATTGAAATATTTTCTCATGGAAACTTGTAATGTAAGAAAATAGTATTACCTTTGCATCATAATACATTAATAACCCAACAGAGATGAAGAAACTAATTTTTATGGTACTGCTGCTCGCGGGAGGTTTGGTTACCTATGCTTGCGCGCAAAAAGGGAATGATAGTAATAACAAGAAAACAGTGAATAAGATGAAAACTATTGAATTGACGAAAGCAGACTTTTACAAGAAAGTGGCAAACTTGGAAGCAAAAGAATGGAAGTATCTGGGTGATAAACCTGCTGTGATTGATTTTTATGCCACTTGGTGTGGTCCGTGCAAAGCAGTTGCTCCTATTTTGGAAGAGTTAGCCGGAGAATACGAAGGAAAGGTGATCATCTACAAGGTAGACGTTGACAAAGAACCGGCTTTGGCTGCTGCTTTTGGCATACAGAGTATCCCGACTATGCTTTTCATTCCTGTAACAGGTAAGCCACAGATGAGTAAGGGGGCTATGCCAAAAGCAGGATTGAAACAGGCGATTGATAGTATTATCGTAAAGAAATAATACAACTTCATGGAAACACTTTGCAAGGTTCGTGACTTGTATCGGTCAATAAGCCGCTTCGAAGCTGATTTTCAGCAAGAACATCAGATCTGCTTGAATGAAGGTATGCTCCTTTGCAGTCTGAATAATGCCGAGAGACTTTCTTCGGGCGAAATAGCTGATCTTTTAGGTCTGACTTGTTCAAATACATCCAAGGTCATACGCTCTGTTGAAGAGAAGGGATATGTTGAACGTATTTTAGGTGAACAGGATAAACGTCAGATGTACTTTAAACTAACTCAGGGAGGCAAAACAAAGCTTCGAGATATTAAATGCAAGGAGATCGAAATGCCGGAGTTGCTACATAAAGTGATCGGATTGTATTAATCCGATTGATAGTACTTCTATCATCGAATGAATGTATAGGTTCAGTTTTATAGGTAATTAAGATTGTTTGTAAGGTTAGCGGAGACACAGGATCGGGAAGATCCTGTGTCTCTTTTTTATTTCACTCCTGCAAATATCAGATTGGCAACAAATTTAATCACTTTTGCAAGTATGATTCCGATTTTATCCCATACTTTTGCGAGCATGAGTGCTGTTTATTTTTGTCGAGCTACAACTTTTAAACATAACAATAACCAATCAAAACATGAAGAACAGAGGTATTATACTGGGATTGGCATGGATGGGCATCTTCTTTTCTGGTTGCAATAACCATCTAACGCAAGAAAAAGAAAATCCTCCGCGCATCGCAAATATTATCCATTTTGTCAGAAACACAGAGCCTCGTATTCCTGAAATAACAGATGAAGTGCTCTACAACACCGTCGTTGAACAAATCAAACAGATTAAGCAGTATAACCTCCCTGCTACTTTTCTCTTGCAATACGATGCGCTGATTAATCCGAAATACCAATCTTTGCTGAAGGTTGTATTGCCGGCAAACTGTGAAGTGGGCGGATGGTGGGAAATAACGCAACCTCATGTCGAAGCGGCTGGAATGGTGTGGCGGGGAGCCTATCCGTGGGATTGGCATGCGAACGTCGGTTTTGCTACGGGATATACTCCGGCTGAAAGAGAGAAACTGGTGGATGTGTACATGGAAAAGTTTAAATCGATATTTGGGAAATATCCTTCTTCGATTGGTTCGTGGTTTATTGATGCGCATTCTTTAAACTATATGTACAGCAAGTATAAGATTGTTGCTTCTTGTAATTGCAAAGATCAAATCGGTACAGATGGATACACGATGTGGGGAGGCTACTGGAATCAAGGCTATTATCCTAGTAAGAAGAATGCGTATATCCCGGCGCAAACGGAGGAGAATCAGATTCCTGTGCCAATCTTTCGGATGTTGGGCAGCGATCCTATTTATCAATATTATGCCGGATTGGGCGGAAGCGTCCAACATGTGGAGAGCCTCGAACCGGTGTATGGCGCCGGAGGGGGTAATGCGAATTGGGTGAACTGGTTCTTCGATATCGTTGTGAAGAAGGAAACGTTATCTTTCCAGTATATGCAAATCGGACAGGAAAACTCGTTTACATGGGATCGTATGAAGCCTGGGTTGGATATTCAGATTCCCAAACTGGATTCTCTTCGTAAACTGAACCTGGTCATAGTAGAGACGTTGGAAGAAACGGGACGATGGTTTAAAGAAAGGTATAAAGTGACTCCGGCTACTGCTGTTTGTGCTTTGGATGATATTCGTAAGGAGGGAGCTAAGTCTGTGTGGTATAACAGCCGCTTCTATCGCACTAATCTGTATTGGCATCAGGATCGGTTTCTGATTCGCGACATACATCTCTTTGACGAGGAGTTAAAGTCTGACTACCTGACGAAGGCTGGAACATCGACGCAGTGTGAATACAAAGCTCTTCCTTTTGTGGATGGGTTTAACTGGAGTTCGCTGGATCATCTGGCCGGCTTGAGAATCATGATGAAAGAGGAACAAGGTGGTTGCGTCGAACTGAAATCGGATACTCCTAGCGTTGTTTCTACTGCGCCCTCTACTCTTTCGGTTCAATTCAAACTTATTCCGATGGGATATTGCACGATCAAGTGCGAAGAGTCGAAACTGATGGTTTCATGTGCGGGTTTAGTGGGTAAGGATTGGTGGCTGGAGTTTGCTGCTGCTCCTGATGCAGCACTCCCTTTTACCACGATCGACAAAGGAAAAATTCAGGCGAAATTGAAAGAGTTCGCTTATCAGGTATCTTCTGAAGCGGGTACGATTGAAGGGAATCAGGAGCAGGCTTCCCACTCTTTTGTCTATCGGGTTTATCCAAAAGGAAATGCTATTATTTTAAACATGGAAAATAAATGAAGAATGATATGATTCGTACGAAGATTCGTCTCTTTCAGAAAGAGATCATGGTGACACTCTTGCTTTTTGTGTTTTTGTGTCCGTTATGCAACGGTTTGCAAGCGAAAGTTGCTCTTGATGAGTTGAAATGTGAATATCTGAACAATCCATTGGGGATTGATGTGCAGAATCCTCGTTTTACTTGGATAGTAAAGGAGATCCAAGGGGACTATGTACAAGATTCATATCGGATATGTATGGCTACCTCTCTTCAATCTTTACACTCAGAGACTCCGGATGTATGGAACTCTGGTATAGTGACGAGCCGGTCAAATAGCGTTGTGTACACCGGACCGGTTGTCTTAAAGTCGCACCAGAAGTATTTCTGGTACGTATGTACGAAAGACAGCAAAGGAAAGGAGTATTGCTCAAAAGATGCTTCTTTTGAAATGGGAAAGATGCATCTCAACGAGTGGAAGGCTCAATGGATCTCAGACAGTCATGACAAAGAGTATCGTCCCTCCCCTTTGTTCAGAAGAAGTTTTAAGGTGGGTAAGAAGATTGCATCGGCAAGGGCTTATGTCAGCGGACTGGGTTACTATGAGTTATTTCTGAATGGGGACAGGGTTGGGAAAAACGTACTGGACCCGGGATATACGCATTTTGACAAACGGGTACTTTATGTGACGCATGATATTACCTCCTTACTTAAGAAGGGGGATAACTGTGCGGCTGCTGTGCTTGGTAATGGATGGTTTAATGTTCAATCGCGTGGTGTGTGGGACTTTGAGAAAGCGCGTTGGCGCAATCGTCCGCAGCTCTTATGTGAGATAAGAATAACCTATGCTGATGGGAGCATCGAAACGATCGGTTCAGATGAAAGTTGGAAGACCTCAACCGGCGCGTATCTGTTTAATAATATCTACAGTGGTGATATCTATGATGCGCGACTGGAAAAAAAGGGATGGAAAAGAAGTGGTTTTGATGACTCTCAATGGGCCAACGCTCGTCGGGTTGCAGCACCGGCTCCCATTGTACAGGCGCAGGTGATGCCTGCCATTCATGTGACCCGCGAATTGAAGCCTGTTTCTATGCATAAAGTAAGTGACAGTATCTATGTATTTGATCTGGGTGCGAATATCTCCGGACTGTGTCGTTTGCAACTGAAAGGCGAAGCGGGAACCAGGGTGGCTCTGCGCCACGGCGAACTCCTGACCAAAGAGGGGCGTCTGGAGCAAGGGAATCTGAATATCTACTTCAAACCGGTTGACTCTACTGAGATCTTTCAGGAGGATATTTACATACTCAGTGGTAAGGGAGAAGAGACCTATACACCTTCTTTCTCTTATCATGGTTTCCAATATGTCGAAGTGATAAGCAGTGCTCCAATCACGCTACACAAAAATAGTCTGACGGGCTTGCATTTTCATAACGATCTGAGGGCTGTCGGTCAGTTCAGCTGTTCGAATGAGACGCTGAATAAAATATGGAAAGCGACTTGTCTCTCGTATGTGAATAATATGGAGAGTATCCCGACAGATTGTCCGCAAAGGGAAAAGAATGGATGGACAGCCGACGCACACGTTTCGGTTGATCTCGGGCTGCTTAATTACGACGGACTCACCTTTTATGAGAAGTGGATGAACGATTTCATCGATAATCAACGTCCGGAAGGAGATATATCGGGGATCATACCAAGCTCTGGTTGGGGATATGGAGAGTGGATTGGTCCGGTGTGGGATGCTGCCATGTTTGTAATACCACAAGCACTCTATCAGTATTACGGAGACTCTCGTGCCATCGAAGCAATCTATCCGACTTGCGAGAGTTATCTTGGTTACCTGAGAACAAAAGAAAAAGAGGGATTACTCGCTTATGGACTTGGAGACTGGTTGCCTTATAAGTCACAAACTCCGATTGATTTCACCTCGAGCTGTTATTATTATCTGGATTATGTACGGATGACAGGCTTTGCAAAGTTGATGGGAAAAGATCCATCGGCATATCAACAGAAAGCAGAAGAAATAAAGAAACGGATCAATGAGAAATATTTCCATGCCGAGAACAATACCTATGCGAATGGAACTCAGACAGCGCTTGGTGTGGCATTGTACATGGGAGTGGTGCCAAGAGAAAAAGAACAAGCTGTGGCTGATCAACTGGCAGCTGCGGTACGGGCTACTGATTGTTATCTTGATTTTGGCGTTTTGGGGAGTAAGACAGTTCCTGCCATGCTGACTAAATATGGTTATGTGGATCTTGCGTATGCGATGGCCTCCAAAGAAACAGCTCCTTCCTGGGGCTATTGGGTCAATGAATGTAAAATGACAACACTCGGTGAGACCTGGATCATGTCTCCAAAGTTTAATGACGCTTCGCTGAATCATGTCTTTATGGGTGATATCATCGCCTGGATGCAAAACTCACTGGCAGGAATCAATTATGACACGGAAGAGCCAGGCTTTCATCATATAATGATCCGTCCGCACTTTGTAAAGGAGTTGGATTGGGTGTGCGGAAGTTATGATTCGCCGCAAGGTCTGATCAAATCGGAATGGAAACGCAAAGGAGAGAAGGTGGTTCTTACTGTTACCATTCCTGCAGGATGCCGTGCAACGGTCTGTCTTGAAAAAGAGTATGAAGTGAAAGGAGGCAAACATCAGTTTGTCGTAACCCCTTCAGAAAAAGCTCAATTTGCTCATCTAAAAGGAGTTCTTTTCTCAATGATGGTGAAGAATTGAATAGAGTCCGATAAAATTTGGTAAAACTGTTCTTTAAAATAAAGAAAAGAGCTACTTTTGCACCCGTAGTATTATCAACTAAACAAAATAAGAAAATGGCTTACGTTATTAATGAAGATTGTGTGGCTTGTGGAACTTGTATCAGCGAGTGCCCGGTAGAAGCAATTTCTGAAGGTGATATCTATAAGATTGATCCAGAAGTATGCACTGAATGCGGTACATGCGCAGATGTTTGCCCAACAGGGGCAATATCTTTGGGCAAGTAATCCCGGATATACACCACGAAAAGAAGAAGACACTTTGGAATCCAAAGTGTCTTCTTCTTTTTTTTATTATGCAACCTACAGCCTGTACTTTGTGGATATAAACAAAGAAAGCAGTTATATTTCTATAACTGCTTTCTTTTGGAAGTGGTGCCACCAGGAATCGAACCGGGGACACAAGGATTTTCAGTCCTTTGCTCTACCAACTGAGCTATGGCACCTTCCGTTTTTGGTGCTGCAAAGGTAAGACTGTTTTTTATATCTACCAAATACTTCCACCATTTTTTTCACTATTCAGACAAAGAATTCCATCCTTGAGCCGATAAAGCGACCTCCTGACCACTCTGAGTAACGATACAACTGCCCAAAGCCTCTTTGGTTATGTAACCAATTTCACGAATACCGGGAATTGTGATAATGTCTTGGTGTTTGGCCAAGGGGACTGTAAATAACAGTTCGTAGTCTTCTCCTCCATTTAAGGCGGCGGTAAGCGGACTATAATTAAACTCTTCTGCCATCAATGAGGTCTGATAGTCAATTGGGATCTTTTCTTCAAAGATACGACAGCCGACCTTACTCTGACCACAGATATGAAGGAGCTCAGAAGAAAGTCCGTCAGAAATATCCATCATAGAAGAGGGAACTATCCCTTTTTCTGCCAAGGTCTCAATGATTGCCTTTTGAGCTTCCGGTTTCAACTGACGTTCCAGAATATATTCTTTTCCGGAAAAGTCCGGTTGAGTCTCTTTGTTATCAGCCAATACGCGTTTCTCACGTTCCAGCAACTGCAACCCCATGTAGGCCGCGCCCAAATCGCCGGTAACGCAAATAAGGTCGGTCTCCTTGGCTCCATTGCGATAGACAATCTTTCCTTCTTCACCTTCACCAATACAAGTGATACTAATCGCCATACCGGTGAGTGATGAGGAGGTATCGCCTCCGACAATATCTACTCCGTATTTCTCACAAGCCATATGGAGTCCTTCATAAAAGTCATCCAGATCTTCAATACTAAACCGTTTAGAAATTCCCAATGAGACGGTAATCTGCTTGGGTTGACCATTCATCGCATAGATATCTGAGAAGTTGACTACTGCAGACTTGTATCCCAAGTGCTTCAAGGGAACATAGGTCAGATCGAAATGGATTCCTTCCAATAGCAAATCTGTGGTGACAAGTACTCTCTTTGAAGCGTAATCGAGTACTGCCGCATCATCACCTACTCCTTTAAGCGAGCTTTTATTTTTTAATTCAATTGCTTTCGTCAGATGATCAATAAGACCAAACTCTCCTAAGGTCGCAATTTCTGTTCGTTTTATTTCGGACATATTCAAAGGCTTTTAATTAATTCATAGATAATCGATCGTAATGCTGTTTCCGCCTGACGGGCTACACGCTGCACCTCAGAATGAGAGGTCTGTAACATATTATCCGGGTTGTTGCAGTTGGTAATTACCGAGAAAGCAACGACTCTGATTCCTCCGTGACGGGCAACGATCACTTCGGGTATGGTAGACATTCCCACGGCATCTGCTCCTATCGTACGGAAGAAACGCGTTTCGGCAGGAGTTTCGTACGAAGGTCCGGATGTGCCCACATACACTCCTTGACGCAAAGATATTCCCTTTTCAGCAGATATTTGTAATACGAGGGCACGAAGTTGCTTGTCATACGCTTCACTCATATCTGGAAAGCGTTCGCCCAACTCCGAATGATTCTTCCCTCTCAGGGGATTTTCGGGGAAATAATTGATATGGTCAGTAATAAGCATCACATCTCCCATCTGAAACAAAGGATTGAGTCCGCCGGCTGCATTTGAAAGAAAGAGATAACGGATACCAAGTTGTTGCATGACCCGAACGGGAAATGTAACCTCTTTCATAGAGTACCCTTCATAATAATGAAACCGTCCGGACATAACCAAGACGGGTTTTCCTGCCAGCATACCACAAATCAGTTTACCTTCATGACCTTCCACCGTCGAAACTGGAAAATGAGGGATATCCTGGTAGCGTATCACCTCTTTGACTTCCATGTCTGACGTTAGATTGCCCAACCCCGAACCAAGTACAATGGCCACCTCAGGCTGCAGTGAGAGGGCTGCAAGAATGAATTCAGCAGCTTCCTGAATAAGATTCAACATGATTCAATACTATTTGGTTAAACTTCGATTCTCCATTTGCAAGGAAAGCAATTTCAATAGGGAGATAATATATATTAGATTGCATCTGGGTAGTGACATAAGGACTCTCCCGAAAGCGCATCGCATCTTTTTCAGTCATGATAATAAGTTTGTTGTCCGATTCTATCTGATCAAACAGCTGAAAGATATGGTTCACTTCCTTCTCACTAAAGAAGTGATGATCCGGAAAAACCAGTGATCTCGTATGCAGAGAGTATTTTTTGATCTCTTCAAGCATAGGTTTGGGTGAGGCAATACCGGTAACCATCAGTACCCGTGTATCGAAACGAAGATCGCTCAGCGCAATTACGTTCCGGTGCGCATCAGACGGATACACAGCACAAATATGTCGGTAACAAATCGTGGTAAAGAAAAGAGACTGACCAGGCAAAAGAGCAAGCTTTTGACGAACGGCCTCTTGTTCATGGGCGCTCATCTCAGAATTACACTTGGTTACAATGACGATATCAGCACGTTTCTTCCCGGATATCGGTTCGCGGAGATTGCCGGTAGGAAGCATCTGATCTTCATAAAACGGACAATGAACGTCTGTGAGTAATATATTTAATGACGGGGAAACAGAACGATGTTGATAGGCATCATCTAATAATATGACGTCAAGAGGAGGTTGAGTCACATCTGTAAGCAACTGTTTGATGCCATGCACCCGACGCTCATCCACCGCGAGAGAAATGGAGGGATACTTACTTTTCATCTGAAAAGGTTCATCGCCAATCATTGAAGCGGTTACATTTGCTCCCGCAAAGAGATATCCTTTGCTTTTACGGCGATACCCTCTGCTAAGCACAGCCACAGCATAACGCTCTTTCAACAAGCGAATGAGATATTCGGTATGCGGTGTTTTACCGGTGCCTCCTACAGTGATATTTCCAATGTTAATCACCGGGAGGGAAAAGGATTGGCTTTGAAGGAGCTGCATATCAAATAAAAAGTTCCTGATCACCATCACCCAACCATACAGAAGGGAAAAAGGGAGTAAAACAGATCGGATTATACGTATCACATGCATTGTTTTGAACTTAACGAATGACTACCTGCTCAGGCATGCGTGCTTGCAAAAAGTCAGTGATAGCAAAATGATTCTTTTTAGAAGAGAGGAAAAGTTTGACAATCTCATTTTCTCTCAACTGTTCAAGTGCTGTATTCGTTTGGGAAGATTCCATTAAGCGGGAGAGAAAATCTTTCTTTCGCGGATAACCGACTACCTTATAATCTGTCACATTGGACAATTCAGAGGCTTTATTAATGGCAGTCTGAATTCCTCCGAGCTCATCGACGAGTCCGAGTTCCAACGCTTTTATTCCACTCCATACACGTCCCTGAGCAATACGCTCGAGTTCGTCCGGAAATAGTTTTGTATGCCGACTATAGGCACAACGACTCAGAAACGTCTTATATCCTCTTTCCACATAGGCTTGCATGATTGCTTTCTCCTCCAAACTCATCGGACGGGTGATTGTCGGCATATCGGCAAAGCGGTTTGTCTTCACTACATCAAAAGTAACACCCAGTTTATCTGTCAGACCGGAAACATTGGGAATCATGCCAAAGATACCTATCGAACCGGTGATCGTTGTTGGTTGCGCAACAATAAAAGAAGCTGGCACGGATATGTAGTATCCTCCGGATGCAGCATAATCGCCCATGGAAACAACAACAGGTTTGACGTTTACCAAGTCGCGAACCTCTTTCCATATCTGATCGGAGGAATAGGCACTTCCACCGGGTGAGTTTACCCGGAGCACAACCGCTTTTACTCTTCCGTTTTTCTTCAGTTTACGGATCTCTTTGATCAGTTCGGATTCGACAATAGCATCGGTACTGACAGAAGATGATTCACTCACAATTTCTCCTTCCGCATACAATATCGCTATTTCATCGGAAGAAGAGGAGGTTAAATCCGTTGATAAAGCGACCAGATCGGTCACATTTATCATAGGAAGTTTATCCTTCTTCGCCAATCCATTCTGAGCTTTCAGTAAGTCGAGCACATCTGCCTCGTAAGCGAGTGTATCCACCAGATGAGAAGTCACATAACTTTCCGGAGATTGAAACAGAAGCATCCTATCAGCAAATGCATGAAGGGTATCTACCGGAATAGAGCGGGACTTTGAAATGTTAGAAAGTTGAAAGCGCCATATATCCTGTAAATATTCTGTCGTCTGTTCTCTGCTGGCATCACTCATACTTGTTTGCATATATGGTTCAACAGCCGATTTATAGCTTCCCACCTTGAAAATCTGCATTTCCACTCCGACCTTATCCAGTGTGTTTTTATAAAAAGCGCGTTCGGCAGCCAGACCTTTCAGATTAAGCATTCCTTGCGAATTAATGATCACTTTATCTGCAACTGAAGCAATGTAATAGGCATTCTGAGTATAGGTACCTGCGTAAGCAACGATCGGCTTACCACTCTCCTTAAAGTCTACCAATGCCTGACGGATCTCTTCAGCACTGGCAGGAGCCATCTCCACCTCTTTGGCATCGATAAAGATGGACTTGATATTGGGATCACTCTTTGCGATACGTATAGCCGTTCGAATATCTTCTATGCTTATTTCTTTGATCTCATCAAAGAGTGCAGACCAGGGATCTTCCTGTAGACGTTCAGAAACTACACCTTCGAGCGTAATATGAAGTACAGAATTTGGTTTGACGGATGTCACAGCAGGTGTATCAGTTGAAAGTGCGGAGATCAGGCCAACCATCCCGCCTACCAATAGAATGAAACAGAAGAAAGCAGCCAACATCACTCCAATAAAGGATGCAAATACGTATTTCAAAAACTGTAACATATCATCTCTATTTAAAAAGTTTGCATATCACTCAAATGCTTATAGTAACCATCCAATTCTATGAGATCATCGTGCTTGCCTCGTTCGACAATCTCTCCTTCATGCAACACACAGATCTCATCGGCATTACGAATGGTAGAAAGACGGTGAGCAATGGCTATAGTCGTACGGCTCTTCATCAGATTTTCCAATGCTTCCTGAACCATACGTTCAGACTCAGTATCCAAGGCAGAAGTCGCTTCATCAAGGATCAAGATAGGAGGATTCTTCAGAATAGCACGTGCAATACTCACGCGTTGACGTTGTCCTCCCGAAAGTTTACAGCCACGATCACCAACGGTGCTCTCGTATTTATCTTCTGTAGATTCGATAAATTCCTGCGCATTGGCAATACGGGCAGCCTCTTCTACCTTTTCTTGTGATGTTTGATCCACGCCAAAGGATATATTCCCATAAAAAGAGTCATTAAAGAGGATAGCATCCTGATTCACATTTCCCATCAAGGCACGCAACTCCTTCAAACGAACCTCTTTGATGTTGATGCCATCAATTAATATTTCTCCTTCGAAGACATCATAAAATCGGGGGATCAGATCAACTAAAGTCGATTTACCCGAACCGGACTGTCCCACAAGGGCCACTGTCTTCCCTTTGGGGATAATCAAATTAATATTCTTCAGCACCCATTCATTCTGGTATTTGAACCAAACATTACGAAACTCAATCTCTTTTTGAAAAGTGGTCAGAGATACCGGATGCTCAGCTTCCACAATCTTATCTTCAGCCATGAGTATTTTATCTACACGATCCATAGAGGCAAAACCTTTCTGGATGGCATAAGAAGCTCTTGAAAGATCTTTAGCCGGATTGATAATACTGTAAAACAGCAACAGATAATAGATAAACATCGAAGCGGTTATGGAACTTTGATTGCTCAAGATCAAAGAACCTCCATACCAGAGAACAATAACAATTGTCGCTGTCGCCAAAAACTCGGTAAGAGGATGAGCCAATAATTGACGGCGATTGATACGGTTAACGGTACGGCGGAAGGTATCGTTCTTTTTCATGAAACGCTTTGACATCTTTTTCTCCGCGTTAAAAGCCTTAACAACACGCAATCCACCTAATGTTTCTTCCAATTGAGAGAGTAATTCAGACCATTGAGACTGTCCAAGCAAAGAGCGTGCTTTAAGTTTTCTTCCAATAATACCCATAAAAAAGCCCGCTATCGGCAATAATATCGCCACAAAGATGGTGAGTTGCCAGCTAATTCCAATCATTGCTATCAGATAGATCAATATCAAAATAGGATTCTTGAAAAGCATATCCAAAGAACTCATAATAGAGTTTTCAATTTCTTGCACATCACCACTCATACGAGCAATAATATCTCCTTTTTTTTCTTCCGTGAAGAAGCCAATAGGAAGTTTGATAATTTTATTATATACCTGATTTCTGATGTCACACACCACCCCGGTACGAATGGGTACTAAAAAGTAAGTCGCCAAATAATAGGTCCCTGTCTTTAACAAAGTCATAACGATAAGAACAAGCCCCAAAAACAGCAAGGTTGTGCCTCCTCCATAGCGAGTCGTAAAATCAACTATATAATAATAGAAATTGTTGACCAGTGTTTCGGAATAATGATCCAAACTATCTTTAAAACTTGAAAAAGTGAATTGTACTGTATCAAACGGGATATAAACATACACCTCTTGCTTCATCTTAAAGAGAATCTCTAAGATGGGAATGATGAATGCAAACGCAAACAAGTTCAGGATTGCAGATAAAATATTAAAGAAGAACGTCAGATACAGATACTTTTTATAAGGAGGTACAAAACGCTTCAGAATAGAGAATAATTCTTTCATAACATTGTTTTTAGAAGACAATTGAAAATATGGCGCAAGTTACTAAATTTCTTTCTATTTTTTACAACAGAAAGAGAGAATCAGACGCGAATAAACACTGACTGCGGTCAATCGTCACATTTCATTATCAAGACTTTAGAACTTACAGATAAAAAAAGAGTCCCACAGCAATAAAGCTGAAGGACTCTCAAAAAAGGGGCGGCTACCTACTCTCACACAATAAATGCACTACCATCGGCGTGACCGGGCTTAACTTCTCTGTTCGGAATGGGAAGAG
>JAQUZH010000234.1 GCA_028691445.1 Bacteroidales bacterium
AGGGATCACGGTCTGTTTCATCTACCAGATATTGCACACAGTCACGAGATAACGACCACCAGGAAGAGCCACCATAAAATACCGGATATTTCTTGTAAGGAAGCTTTCTACGGATATGGTAACGTTTCTGCCAGACTTTCAATTTCTCAAGGATTCGATTCCCCTTCACACTCTTGAAATCAAACTGATCATAGAAGTTAAATAAAGTCAGACGTTCCATCGTTCCATGCTCCCATCCCGCATACGGCAGAGAAAAGTATTCCAAAAACTCCGTTCCTTTTCGTTGTTCAAAGAAAAGATCAATCTCTTCCGGAGTCTTCGTTGGGAAATCCTGTCCGCTAATCAGATGGTAGTAATCGGCCAATCCCTCTTTTATAGCTGCCCGCATCAAGAAGAGCGTACTTTTTAACATATTGCGACCTCCCCAGTTAACGGAATAACGTGATTCGATCAAGCGTACATTCTCCATCTCGCCCAAAGCAGTCCATTGGGCCTGCGAAATATCAGCCTTTTTATCCACGTGAATATAGATATAAAACTCTCCGCGAAAGAATCGGATCAGTTCGGATAAATGATCAAAGTTTTTATGAGCCAGAATAAGAAGTGCGTGTTTCATTCGTGATTGTCTGTAATAAAGTAGATTTCAAATGCGCTTTCATTGTATCAACAATTTCTTTATAGGACTAAATATCCGCTCCAGCAAGCGAAGATCTTCGGTAGTGATCTGTGCCTCTCCGACCATTTCCTGTGAAAAAGGAAGCACCTTACCATAGTTTGTCGTAAGTCCATTTGGCAAAGCGATCTCCAGCACATAGTTGCCGGCGACCGGAACCAGTGAGACGGATTTCACTTCACCACGAACAATACCAAACTCCTCGTATGGGAAGTTTGCCAGACGGATATGCACTTGCTGGCCCACCTTTACCTTCCCGGATCGGGCTGTTGGCAGCAACGCCTTGCCGATCCATTCACTTTTAGCGGCTGGTATGATGGTAAAGACGACATCGCCCGAAAGAATATTCTGGTTCTTACTCCAATAAGAGGTAAATGTCACAACACCATCCACTGGGGTCTGCAACACATACGTCTGTTCCCAACTTGATAGTTCGTTTTCCAATTGCAACAAGGCATGGCTCATCTCGGTTTGCAATTTACTCTCTGCTTCCCTGTATTGTTTTTCCGTTTCCAGAAGAGTCTCCTTGATCTCTTCCTGTTGCATCCTCAGCTGATCCAAAGAGGCATAGGCATTCTCCAGTTCCTGTTCTTTTGCCAGATATCCAGAAGTAGCCTTATCCATATTATCCAACGTAATAACCCCCTTGCTATGAATAATCGAATCCCTTCGATAACTGTTTCCTGCCAGACGATACTGTTCTTTTGTCAGTGCTATCTGACGGCTGATCGTCTTCTCAGACTGAACATGAAAGCTCTGTTGTTTCGCTATCGCACTCAGTTTCTGAGGATAAAAGTTTAATGCGCGAAAACGGATGATTTCCTGAATGCTCCGTATCAAGGTGGAATAACTACCCTGAAGCATTCCCAAATGAGGGTCAGACAAAAGAGGTAATTCCGGATGATCGAGATTAGCTTTCAGTTTTTTCAGATAGGAACGTATATATAGGACATCTTCGGTAGTTGCCGGATTCTCTATCACCGCCAGATAATCTCCTGCTTTCAGCACTTGTTTGTCCTGTACGTACAGTGAGTCTGTCTTTCCCGTGGCGCGGGCAATGATATGAACCGGAGGATTGACCGAAGTCAAAGTGACAGAAGCGGGAATCGTATCCGGATATTTGAAGAACCAGCTGCCGACCAATAATACAAACACCACGACAAACAACCATAGTATGCCGTTGCGCAAGATCCAGCCCGGCACGTCTCCCAACACCTCCTGAGCTTCCTCACTACGCAATTCTATCCCTTTCTCTTTCGTATCCTTCATAATCAGTTCTCTCCGGCTTGCTTCATTCGTACAATTATTGATCAATCTGGTTTTTCACCAATGAATAATAGATCCCTTTCCGGGCTATCAGATCTTCGTGCGTTCCCTCTTCGGCTATTTTCCCCTTATCCACAACCACGATATTATCCGCATGTCGCACCGTGCTGAGCCGATGAGCCACAACAATCACCGTCTTACCTTGATAGAAGCGGCCGAGCTTATCCATAATCTCCTTCTCATTGTTTGTATCCAAAGAGTTGGTAGCCTCATCAAAGAAAAGAAACTCCGGGTTCTTATACACGGCCCTGGCGATAAAGATACGTTGTTTCTGTCCCTGACTGATACCATTCCCCTCCATACCTATTTTAGTGTTATAACCCAGGGGAAGTGAATCAACAAACTCTCGGATATTGGCTGTTTCAGCCGCAAAGAGAAGTTTCTTCTTATCAACAATCTCATCGCTGACAGCAATATTATTGGCGATGGTATCTGAAAAGATAAATCCATCCTGCATCACGGAGCCACATTTCTGACGCCATACATGAGGAGATATATTCTTTAATGGCACCTCGCCAATGAAAATATTCCCTTTGTTGGGAGGATAAAAGCCCAACAGTAGTTTTACGATGGTGGTCTTTCCGCTGCCGCTTGCCCCGACAATAGCGGTAATCTTATTTTGAGGGATTACGAGACTGATATTATCCAGCACATATTCACGCTCCGCGCCATCATAGCTGAAAAAGACAT
>JAQUZH010000235.1 GCA_028691445.1 Bacteroidales bacterium
AATATTATCCACGTTGGACGGAGGGTAAATATTGTGATCCGTTAGTTAATCAATACCGTCAGCATCCTCAGGATTATATTGATGTATTGGAAGCGACTGTCAAGGAAGCGTTGGCTCAATGTCCTGCAGGGACAGCTGATAAGGTTGTCGGTATCGCTTTTGATACAACAGGAAGTACTCCTGCATTTACGGATGAAACCGGAACTCCGCTCGCTATGCTTCCGGAGTTTGCCGAGAATCCAAATGCGATGTTTGTGCTTTGGAAAGATCATACTGCTATCAAAGAAGCTGCTGAAGTGAACGAACTCTGTGCGAAATGGGAGATTGACTATACCTCCTATGAAGGTGGTATCTATTCTTCAGAATGGTTCTGGGCAAAAGCGCTACATGTGCTTCGTCAGGATAAGGCTGTTCGCGAGAATGCATACTCTATTGTTGAGTATTGTGAGTGGCTTCCTGCGTTGATTACTGGTGTTACTAAATCATCTGATGTCGTTCGTAGCCGTTGTGCTTGCGGACATAAAGCGATGTGGCATGAAAAATGGGGGGGGCTTCCAAGTGAGAAGTTCCTTACAACGTTGGATCCTCTTTTGGCTGGTTTCCGCGATCGTCTTTTCGAAAAGACAGAGACAGCAGAAAAACCGGTTGGCACGTTGAGTAAAGAATGGGCTGATCGTCTCGGACTATCGACTGAAGTTGTGGTAGCCGGTGGAGCTTTTGACTGTCACATGGGTGCTGTCGGAGCAGCTGTTTCTCCTCATACATTTGTACGCGTTATCGGAACTTCTACTTGCGACATCATGGTTGCCAGTTACGAAGAGATTGGTGATAATTTGATCAAGGGTATTTGCGGACAAGTAGATGGCTCTGTTATTCCGGGCATGGTCGGACTTGAAGCAGGACAATCAGGTTTCGGTGACGTCTATGCGTGGTTCAAACATGTGTTGGAGTTCCCGTTGAAGAATATTCTTTCTAAAACATCTTTGATTGATGAGGCTACCAAAGCTAAATTGATCGCTGAGACTGTTGACCAGATCATTCCAGAATTGTCTGTTGAAGCAGAAAAAATTCCGGTAAGTGAAAGTACAATTATAGCAACCGACTGGATGAATGGTCGCCGCACACCGGATGCCAATCAGATGTTGAAAGGATCTATTGCCGGGTTGACGTTGGGAAGTTCGGCTCCACGTATTTTCAGAGCTTTGGTTGAAGCTACAGCTTTTGGCTCAAAAGCCATAGTAGATCGTTTTCGCGAAGAAGGCGTGCGTATTGATACAGTGATTGGTATAGGTGGTATCGCTTTGAAGTCTCCGTTTGTAATGCAAACATTGAGCGACGTATTGAATATGCCGATTAAAGTTTGCAAAACAGACCAGGCATGTGCATTGGGTGCTGCCATGTTTGCTGCGACAGCGGCAGGCGTTTACAAAAAGGTTGAAGATGCACAGAAAGCGATGAACTCAGGATTCGCAAAAGAATATACTCCTAATAAGGAGAATGCAAAAGCATATCAGGAAATATACGACAAGTATGTGGTGTTAGGTCAATCGACAGGGTTGCTCTAACAAAACAAAGGCTTACATGAGAGTGTCGGTTTTCCCGTAAAGGGATGCCGACCTCATCTCATAAAGCAACATCTACTTGAGATTCTGTTTTTTAAAAGTCATTGAAATCTATATGGAAAACATGATATCCGGCTTTTTCTGGCAGACAATCCCTAAGTATCCTTTCTGATAAATAGGCAATAATCAAATAATTTAATAAGTATGAATTGGAATTCACAAGAATTTATTTGGCTTGACTGGATGGTTATCGCAGTCGGGATTCTAGCTGTAACGTGGGCTGTATGGCATTCAGTTCGAAAACACAATCGCACGCTACAAGGTGCTAGCAGCGATGACTATCTTTTTGGTAAAGGAGAGCCATGGTATATTATTGGTGCGGCTATCTTTGCTGCAAATATTGGATCGGAGCACCTTGTCGGTCTTGCCGGTACAGGTGCAAAAGCAGGTGTAGGTATGGCGCATTGGGAGATGCAAGGCTGGATGATACTCATCTTGGGCTGGCTCTTCGTGCCCTTCTATCAATTGATGAATAATAAGTTGGGTAAAATCATCACGATGCCCGATTTCCTCAAAAATCGCTACACGCCTCGTACAGGTTCGTGGCTTTCTATCATAACACTTATCGCATATGTGCTAACCAAGGTGAGTGTAACAGCTTTTACCGGTGGTATCTTTCTGGAGAGTCTTCTTGGCCTTCCTTTTTGGTACGGTGCAATAGGTCTGATCGTCTTAACAGGTATCTTCACCGTTTTTGGAGGTATGAAGGGTGTGATGACACTCTCGGCTATTCAGACACCGATACTTATCATTGGTTCATTCCTAGTACTTTTCTTAGGATTGTCAGCACTCGGTGGTGGTAACATTGGTACGGGATGGTCAGCCATGATGGATTATGCAAGGACATTGAATGTAGGAGCAGATGGTGTTGCGTACGGGACCAATCATATGTTTCACTTAGAAACAGGTGATCCGTTGTATGATGAATATCCCGGTTTCTGGGTGTTTCTCGGCGCAACAATTATCGGCTTTTGGTATTGGGCTACTGACCAACACATAGTTCGACGTGTTCTCGGACAATCAAAAGGTGAAGCAAATGACGTAGTGATGAAACGTGCGCGCAGAGG
>JAQUZH010000074.1 GCA_028691445.1 Bacteroidales bacterium
TTGGCGAGACAACGGTGGCCGAACCGGAGAACTATGATGCCCGTGCTAATCTGGTATGGAGTGCTACCATGGCACTGAATGGGATTATAGGGGCCGGTGTGCCCCAGGATTGGACTACGCACATGATCGGACATGAACTGACAGCACGTTTTGGCATTGATCATGGACAGACGTTGGCCATTGTCTATCCGGCATTGCTGGAGGTAAGACGCGACAAGAAAAGCGCCAAACTGCTCCAATATGCGGATCGGGTTTGGCATATCAACGGTGGCAGCGAAGAGGAAATCATTGATCAGGCTATCCTTAAGACCCGAAATTTCTTTGAAAGTCTGGGCATCAAGACGCATCTTTCGGACTATGGAGTCAGAGCAGATCAGATTGATCTGATCGTTGAACAGCTGGGTGAGCATGGTCTGACTGCGCTTTCGGAAACAGGTGATCTGACGTTGGATATCAGCAGAGAGATCCTGATGAAGGCTTTGTGATGCGCAATCGTTGAACGTTCTTACACAATTAAAGATGCCCGGCACTGTTTTTTATGGTGTCGGGCATTTTTGTGGGGAGCAGAGGGTTGTTAATTGCTTTCTCTGGGTGAGGATCAGTTTGCCGCGCCAAACAGACCTACTTGTACATCACTGGCTCCGACATAGAGGGTGAGTAGGCGGATGGCTTCACTGACTGCCTCTTCGAGACCTTCTTTGCCACTGTAACTGTTGATGATCATTAGGAGATGTGTACTCTCTTCCCCGAGTTTGGTTCGCTCATTGTCGCTGGTCGGCGTACCTACACCACCAACGGCATCGCGATACACTGGCATTCCCTCGATATTGAGTTCGCCTCTGCCAATACCTTCATACGGTTCGTCTTTCCTACCGATGCCAAGCACAAGCGAATCTCCTTCGATCTTGTCCGCATCAAATCCGCCGATGGAATAGCCGCTCTCCAGCGAGAGGAGGTTAATGAGGTCGACAGCCGTGCTCACTTCATAGAGTGGCAACCCACGGAGCACGCGACGACAGAGTGCTTCTGCGGCGGGGCGGTAGCGGTTTGGGTCTTTTCCTGTGGCTTTGTAACCTTCGCGGGTGGCTTGTATCGTGGGACGCTTATTTATATCTTCGATCCTGAAATGGGTACGAAACCAATCTTCAAAAGCACTTATCTCTTGCCAAAGCATCGGATGATGCGCACTGTTGGTGATAGTGGCAAAGAGAGCCGCTCCTTTAAAATGCGGACAAGCCGCTATGAATTCTTCGCTTGCTGAAATCTTAAACATGATTCTTTTTTTAGTTTTTTCGCATCATAATGCCTGAGAGTGTGCGACCCGATTTGATGCCGAGACGACGGGCAGAGAAGAGCTTCTCTTCGTTTTTCCAGCTACAGAGTCCGGCACATTCCATCTGTGAGTCGGGTACTCCGTCTTGCAGCAATTGCCAGCGGTTAGCTTCCCACAGATTGATGTGGTACTTCCCTGATCCGCTGTGCCATTGGGTGATGTGCGCCATAGGGAATCCGGCTGTCTTGAATGTATCAAATACTTCAGGGCCTACTTCGAAAGCTTCTTGCGAGATACCCGGACCGAAGCCGACGAGGAGTTGTTCCGCACGAGTGCCAAAGAGTGCGCCCATCTTTTGCAAGGCTAAGACCGCAATCTTTTGAACGGTTCCCCGCCAGCCGGCATGAACCGCCGCAACGACTTGGTGTTCGCGGTCGTACATCAAGATGGGAATACAGTCTGCCGTGGATACACAGACACAAATATCTGTCAGGGCAGTAATCACCCCATCAACCCCCTGAAGTTTGGCGTGCTGCTCTTCTTCAGACAGTGTGAGAAAGTCTGCGTCAATGTTCATCAGATGGGTGCTGTGTGTCTGATAGGGGAGAATGAGTCTGCTCTCTTCAATGCCGAGTGCCCGGCACAAGCGGCTTCTGTTTTCTGCCACATGCGCAGGATCATCGCCCGTGTAAGGAGTGAGGTTCAGCGAATCGTAAGTACCTTTGCTGCAACCTCCGCTACGTGTCGTTACAAAATGAACAATGCCGGGATACGAGTTCAGAAGTTCGTATCCCAGCAAAGTACAGGTATGTAAGGTCTGTTCAGTCATTTTTATTTCAAGACACCCAGTTGAGTACCAATCTTAACAAAGGCAGCGATGCATTTGTCCAGGTGAACCTGTTCGTGAGCAGCCGATATTTGCACGCGGATTCGCGCTTTTTCTTTTGGTACGACAGGATAATAGAAACCGGTCACATAGATTCCTTCTTTCTGCAGTTCGGCAGCCATTTCTTGCGATAGTTTGGCGTCGTAAAGCATCACCGCGCAGATAGCCGATTGGGTAGGCAGGATATCAAATCCGGCATCAATCATCCGGGTGCGGAAGTATTCAACGTTTTTGAAAAGTTTGTCGTGAATATCATTGTTTTCCTTCAGCATCTTGAAAACCTCTGTACCGGCAGCAGCCACCATCGGAGGAATAGAGTTAGAGAACAGATATGGACGTGAGCGTTGACGAAGCATGTCGATGATCTCTTTGCGACCGGTAGTAAATCCGCCGACAGCACCACCAAATGATTTACCCAGCGTTCCGGTATAGATATCCACACGGCCATAAGTGTTAAACTTTTCGCTGACACCACGACCAGTCTGGCCGACTACTCCCGCAGAGTGCGACTCATCAACCATAACCATCGCGTCATATTTCTCCGCCAAGTCACAGATCTTATCCATCGGAGCCACGTTGCCGTCCATAGAGAATACGCCATCAGTAACAATCAGACGGAAACGTTGTTCCTGTGCATCCTGTAACTGTTTTTCGAGGTCTGCCATATCTGCATTGGCATAACGATAGCGCTTAGCTTTGCAAAGACGCACTCCGTCAATGATCGAAGCATGGTTGAGTGAGTCTGAGATGATAGCATCCTGTTCGCTCAACAAAGGTTCAAACACACCCCCGTTGGCATCAAAGCAAGCAGCATACAGAATAGTGTCTTCCGTTTTGAAAAATTCGGAGATTGCAGCTTCCAGTTCCTTGTGACTGTCTTGCGTTCCACAGATAAAACGAACAGAAGACATACCATAACCACGTTCATCCATTGCTTTCTTAGCAGCAGCAATCAGACGCGGGTGGTTAGAAAGTCCGAGGTAATTGTTCGCGCAAAAGTTGAGCACTTCTTGTCCATTTCCTACCGTGATAGCAGCTCCCTGCGCAGAGGTAATGATTCGTTCATTTTTATACAAACCGGCATTCTGAATAGCAGAAAGTTCGTCGGTCAGATAATTCTTAAATTTTCCGTACATATTTCTTAGAGTTTAGATTGTTGTTCAAAAACGAGCTCAAAATTAGACATTCTTTTGCTGAAAGGAAACGGTTTGTGAAATTAATTCTCTTTTTGCGAAGAATTGCTCGAAACATTATTTGTTTTGAAGAGGAATGACTAATTTTGCGCCCTGAAAATCCTATCTTATATACATATTTAGATTTATGAAAAATATCCTTGTAATCGGATCTACCGGCCAGATTGGTTCGGAGTTAACGATGGAGCTTCGCAAACGCTATGGAAATGATCATGTTATCGCCGGCTATATTCCGGGATGTGAACCAAAAGGTGAACTGAAAGAATCGGGCCCGGCTGAAATCGTGGATGTTACTTCAAAAGAAAACATTCAAGATTGTGTCATCAAGTATCAGATCGATACAATCTACAATCTGGCTGCTTTGCTTTCAGTTGTTGCTGAAGCAAAACCGTTGCTTGCGTGGAAGATTGGTATCGATGGTCTGTTTAATGTACTGGAAGTGGCTAAAGATCAAAAATGCGCGGTGTTTACACCAAGTTCAATCGGATCTTTCGGACCGGCAACTCCGGCAGACGATACCCCACAGGATACAGTACAACGCCCACTGACCATGTATGGTGTTACCAAAGTAACCACTGAGTTGCTCAGCGATTATTATTTTAATAAATACGGAGTGGATACCCGCGCCGTGCGTTTCCCGGGAATTATCTCCAATGTGACACCTCCCGGTGGTGGCACGACTGACTATGCTGTGGATATCTATTATGCAGCTGTCAAAGGAGAAAAATTTGTTTGCCCTATTCCTCAGGGAACTTATATGGATATGATGTATATGCCCGACGCATTGAATGCTTGTGTTAAGTTGATGGAAGCACCTGCTGATAAGTTGATTCACCGTAACGCGTTTAACATTGCAGCGATGAGCTTTGAACCAGAAATGATCTATCAGGCGATCAAAAAACGCATTCCTACCTTTGAAATGGAATATCAGGTGGATCCGTTAAAAGAAAAAATTGCCAACTCATGGCCAAACTCATTGTGCGATACAGCCGCGCGTGAGGAGTGGGGATGGGCCCCTGAATATGATCTCGAATCCATGACTGATGACATGCTTATTGTCTTGGGCGAGAAGTATAAAAAAGGACAGCTTTAAAAAAGCGTCCTTTTTTTGTGCATTAATAGAAATAGAATAATTACCTTCGTGTCAAATATTTTAAATAGTAAAAATGGACGCACCATTCAAGATTTTTTCGGGAACAAATTCCCGCTATGTTGCAGAGAAAATAGCTAAGAGTATGGGTGTTGAGCTCGGAAATCTGAGTATCACTCACTTTGCAGATGGGGAGTTTTCTGTCTCCTTTGAAGAATCCATTCGTGGAATGGAGATTTACCTTGTTCAATCTACATTCCCATCGAGTGACAACCTGATGGAGTTGTTGCTAATGATTGATGCTGCTAAAAGAGCATCAGCGAAGTCAATATGTGCTGTAATGCCTTATTTTGGCTGGGCACGCCAGGATCGTAAAGATAAACCTAGAGTTGCAATCGGAGCCAAGCTGATTGCTGATCTGCTTCGCGTAGCAGGTGTAGATCGCATCATGACGATGGATTTGCATGCTGATCAGATTCAGGGTTTCTTTGATTGTCCGGTGGATCATCTCTATGCTTCTACTATTTTTGCTCCGTACATCGCTTCTCTGAAACTCGACGAACTGGTGATTGCTGCTCCGGATGTAGGTGGTTCTAAAAGAGCTGACTCCTATGCCAAGTATTTTGATGTACCCATGGTACTTTGCCATAAATCTAGACTCAAAGCGAATGAAATTGCAAGTATGCGCATCATCGGTGATGTGAAAGGAAAGAATGTGGTGTTGATTGATGATATGGTTGATACGGCTGGTACTATTACCAGAGCTGCCGATCTGATGATCTCTAACGGCGCATTGAGTGTGCGTGCATTGGCAAGTCATGCTGTGATGAGTGATCCTGCTTCTGAGAGAGTACAAAACTCGGCTCTGGAAGAGATTGTTTTCACGGATAGTATCCCTTACGCTAATAAATGCAGTAAGGTGAAAGTTCTTTCTGTTTCTGATATGTTTGCAGATACGATTCGTCGCAATCTCGAACATGAATCCATTAGTTCGCAGTATTTGTTTTAGAATTTTCATGCTCTATATGGAAAAGGTTCACGACTTTAGGTTGTGAACCTTTTTTTATTTACATTTGTCGCATTCAACGCTTTCTTAAAACGTATATATTATGAAAACATCGACGTACCTCATTCTTTGTTCTTTTCTTTTCGCAGTTACCGTTTCGCGGGCGCAACAATTGCCAAACCGAATGGAGACGTTGCGAACGATAGTTTCAGTGAATAATTATTTTATGGAAAAGTATGCTGATTACTCAGCGACTTCCAATGTGGGGAAAGAACGGCCCAGTCACATATGGACAAGGGGAGTCTATTATGAGGGATTGATGGCACTCTATGCCATCTCGCCCCGACAGGCTTATTACGACTATGCTTTCAACTGGGCAAACTTTCATAAATGGAGATTGAACAATCAGAGCAGTACGCGCAATGCGGATGATCAATGCTGCGGACAAACGTATATTGATCTCTATCGTATTGCTCCGCAGCCGGAAAAGATCGCTTCTATAAAGAGTTGTATGGAGATGCTGATCAACACGCCGCAAGTGGGCGATTGGACCTGGATTGATGCCATTCAGATGGGTATGCCTGTATTTGCCAAACTAGGCACTACGCTTCATGACACTCGCTACTTCGATAAGATGTGGGAAATGTATTGCTTTACCCGTAATGATCTTGCAGGTCGTGGTCTCTACAACAAAAAAGAGGGTCTCTGGTGGAGAGATAAAGATTTCCTGCCTCCTTATACGACTCCCAATGGGAATGACTGTTATTGGTCGCGTGGCAATGGGTGGGTATATGCTGCATTGGTACGTGTGATGATGGAGATTCCTGCGGATGAAAAACATCGGGCTGACTATCTGAAAGATTTTATTGCCATGAGCAAGGCTTTGAAAAAGTGTCAGCAACCGGATGGCTATTGGTATGCTAGTCTGCATGATGCGGGAGACTTTGGCGGAAAGGAGGTGACCGGTACGTCGCTGTTTGTCTATGGCATGGCTTGGGGCATTAATCAAGGTATTCTTAAACGTAGTGAGTATTTGCCTGTGCTTCTGAAAGCATGGAATGCGATGGCAAAAGAAGCTGTGCACCCAAACGGTTTTCTCGGCTATGTACAAGGCACCGGTAAGCAACCGAGCGACGGCCAACCTGTAACGTATGAGCATCAACCGGATTTTGAAGATTATGGAATAGGCTGTTTCTTATTGGCAGGGACTGAAGTCTATAAGATTGTGGAATAATCTTATAAGTTAAACTTTCTTTTTTTTTGATATTGTAGTTTTTGTTCTTTACAGAAAGTTGTTTTTTTCTGGAAAAATGCTTTTATTTGTAGTTGAAAATACCGTATTATCTCATTGGTAGTGTAAGCCCTAAAATAAACTCATGAAAGATGAAGAAAAAGATTCTGAATAAGAACGATAATTCTCCGGAGACAAAAGTTACCATACAGGAGCTTGTAGACTTTTATCACTTGTTTGTGGATAATAGTCAAGAAATCTTCTATAAGCTGGATAAAGATGGTATATTTACTTATGTTTCTCCATCCTGTAAGCATCTTCTGGGATATGAGGTGGATGAGTTGGAGGGTCATTCTTTTCATGAGTTACTTCATCCGGAAGATAAGCCCTTCTTACGTCAGGCATTGATATCATTCAGCCAAATACCTGAATCAAACTTGTACTTTGAATATCGAATCAGGCATCATAATGGAGACTGGCGCTTTAATGCGTCTGATATAATCGTATCAAAGGATGAGTCTGGAGCGGTCATTGAATTTAATGGAATAGCTCGCGATATTACCCAAACCAAGAGAATTGAACGGGCATTACGTAAAAATGAGCAGAAATATCGTTCCTTGTTTGAAAACATGACGACAGGATTTGCTCTTTTGGAGATCATTCCTGACTCTAATGGCAATCATTACACCTCTTATTTTAAGGAAGTGAATCCGGCTTTTGAAAATCTCCTGTACTTGAGTGCTGTAGATGTTATTGGCCGTTCTGTTAACACTGTTTTCCCGGATATTGATCAACGATGGCTTGATGCGTGTGTCGGTGTAGTGAAAGGGAATCCTCCTCTCTTGACAGAGTTTTATTCCAAAAGCAAAAATAGATATTTCGATATTCGTGTCTTTTCACCCGGACAGCAACAGTATGCTGTTACTTTTGTGGATATTACCGACCGTAAACGGAGTGAATTGAAAATTTTGCAGTTATCGGAGGCCGTACGACAAAGTGCTGCCAGTATTGTGATCACAGATGTCACTGGTACTATTGAGTATGTGAATCCCCGTTTTACACAAGTCACAGGCTATTCGTTTGAGGAAGCCGTAGGCAGTAATCCGAGGATTCTGAAGTCCGGAAAACATACTGTTCGGTTTTATGAAGACTTATGGGCTATTTTAACTTCAGGCATGATATGGAAAGGCGAATTTCATAACATGAAGAAGGATGGAAGCCTGTTTTGGGAGTCTTCATCTATCTCTCCTATCAAAAACCAGGAAGGTCTGATTACTCATTTTGTGGCTGTAAAAGAAGATATAACAGCACGCAAGGGGATGGAGGAGGAATTGATGAAAGCCAAAGAGGTAGCAGAGGAAAGTGAACGTCTGAAGTCGGCTTTTCTTGCTAATATGAGTCATGAGATCCGTACTCCAATGAATGGCATCTTGGGCTTTGCTGATCTGCTGAAAGAGTCCAAACTCTCGCCCGAGGAACAAAAGGAGTATATCGAAATAATCGAAACGAGCGGGCGCCGCATGCTGAGTATCATCAATGATCTGATTGATATTTCAAAAGTAGAATCCGGTCAGATGCAGATTACGCTTTCTGATTCAAACATGAATGATCAGTTGCGTTTCATCTACAACTTCTTCAAACTGGAGGCTAAGCAGAAGGGACTTGACTTCTCTGTTCATTGTCCATTGGAGAATGATTTGGCTGTCATCAGTACGGATCGTGAGAAAGTGTATGCTGTGCTTACTAATCTCATCAAAAATGCCATTAAGTTTACCAACCAAGGTAGTATAACCTTTGGATATGTGGTGAAAGACCAAATGCTTCAATTCTACTGTAAGGATACCGGAAGAGGAATTCCTTCGGATAAGTTACTTACCGTGTTTGAACGTTTTCGGCAAGTGGATACCCATTTGTCAAATGGTATTCAAGGTTCCGGACTCGGACTGGCTATATCCAAAGCGTATGTTGAAATGTTGGGCGGCGAACTGTGGGTAGAGTCTGAACTCGGAGTGGGGTCTACTTTTTTCTTCACCTTGCCCTATCATTCAAAAAGAGTGGTCGACGAGTGTGAAGCAAATCCGTCATACACTGTTCCCGAACGTTGTTGTATAACTGGTTCGGCTACTATCTTGATCGCTGAAGATGATCCGGTGGGTCTGAAATACCTGACCCAATTGCTCAAAAAGTATGACTTCAAACTTCTTTTTGCTGAGAATGGGGAAGATGCTGTGCAGTTGTGTTTTGATAATGAAAATCTCGACTTGGTCTTGATGGATATTAAGATGCCGGTTATGGATGGATATACAGCTGCTCAGGTCATCAAAGGATTTCGTTCCGACTTGCCGATTGTTGCGCAAACTGCTTTGGCAATGGAAAAGGAAAAATACCAGGATGTATTTGATGATTATCTCATCAAACCAATCAATGCCTCTGAACTCTCCGAAGTGTTGAAAAAATATCTGGTCAAAAAGACAAAATAGTCTTTGATAAAGACTCAGTCAAACATAAGCGGCTAAACAGAAGATACACTCTGTTTGCCGCATTTTGTTTTATAGACCTCTTTCGTTTCGGGCTTGATCGATGATGCTTTTCAAGTGTGCAGCAGCCTCTTTAGGGTTGGGCGCCGACATGATGGCCGACACCACAGAGATACCCATGGCCCCTGCGGTGATAATATCTGCCGCATTGGAAGGATGGATGCCTCCGATACCCACTGCAGGATGGTTGGATATACGGGTAATAGCATGAATACCCTCCAGACCAAGTGCTTTGGCTGTGTCTGTTTTAGTCGCTGTATTGAAGACGGGTGAGATACCTATATAATCAATATCCAGTGCGTTGGCATCTATCGCATCTTGCAGGTTTTCAACCGAGAGACCGATGATCTTCTCTTTACCCAGCAGTTTGCGCGCGACAGCATACGGCATATCACTTTGTCCGATATGCACTCCTTCGGCATCGCAAGCCAAAGCAATATCTACTCTGTCGTTGATAATTAACGGCACATGATACGTCTCAAGTATTTTTTTCAAACGCATCGCCAGTTGGTAAAACTCTTTCGTCGTACACTCTTTCTCTCGGAGTTGCACCATGGTGACTCCTCCTTGCACTGCCTCTTCCACGACACGCTCCAACGAACGTCCAAGTGCCAGCGAACGATCTGTGACCAGATATAATCTCAGATCAGAAGGTCTCATGAGCAACAGATTGTTTGATTGTCATTTGAATAGTCTCGTCATTCAGACGATAGAGTTCGTCGAGAAAGTTCATCTGCAGACTGCCTGTACCTGCAGATTTGAAGGCCGCAACTTCTCCCGCGATGCCCATGACTGCCATTCCATGCGTAGCAGCTTCCAATAGATTGCTGTTGATCGCCGCAAAGGCTCCAACAATCGCTGTAGAAGTACATCCCATCCCAGTGACACGCGCCATCATTGTGTTCCCATTCTCAACAGTATTTACCTGTATGCCATCTGTGATGTAGTCGGTTGGTCCGCTGATGACAACCACCGATTGGGTTTGTATCGCTAAAGTCTTGGCTGAGTCAAGCGCCGAGTCTGAAGAAGCCGTGCTATCCACCCCTTTTGTCTGTATGTTCGCATGCGACAAAGCAAGAATCTCTGACGCGTTCCCTCTGATGATAGACGGTTTGCACTCCTCGATGATTCGTTTGCACACTTTCGTGCGATAGGAGGTAGCCCCGGCACCCACCGGATCAAACACGACAGGGATATTTCTTTTAGAAGCCGTTTTACCTGCCAATACCATAGACTCCACCCATTCCGCATCAAGCGTTCCGATGTTGAGCACCAAAGCAGAAGCGATGCCCGTCATTTCTACCACTTCATCGATGCTGTGAGCCATTACAGGCGAAGCTCCGATAGATAGCAATGCATTGGCTGTGTTGTTCATTACCACATAGTTGGTAATGTTGTGGATGAGGGGAGACTTTTCTCTGACGAGTTGCACATCCCGTACCAAGTTTTGAATGTTGATCATACCGATTGATATTTTTATTCTTGTTGTTTTAAACACAAAAGCCGCTTCGTACATAACGAAACGGCTTTTGTAATAACTTATAGTAGTATAATATTACGCAAAATAACCTCCGTTTCCCTCCGATGTCAATTACAACATATCAGGTTCAAGGGTATAATCTCAGCTCTTTATTTGAAAGAGCACCCCTAACAGTGATGGTGCAAAGGTAATGATATTATTTTATCTGCAAATAGCTGATGAACTTTTTCTTTTCGTGTTACCCGAGATAAGACAGTAAGATGTTTTTCCGTTCGCTTTGCTTGATCTGTTTGAGCGCTTTTTCTTTGATCTGTCGTACGCGTTCGCGGGTGAGATTCATCATGACACTAATCTCATCCAGCGATCTGGGAGTCTGACCGATACCAAAGAACATACGCACAACACTTTGTTCCCTCTCATTGAGTATGGAGAGAAGCAGTGCATTTACATCTTTTTCCAACGACTCTTTTACAAGCAATGAGTCGGGCGATAAGGATGACTTGTCAGCCAGTACATCCAGTAGATTCATATCTTCACCATCAGAAAAAGATTTATCGACAGAAAGCGTAGAACCGGAACTATGAGTCAGTTGACTGATCTGATCTTCCGGCAATCCGGTTACCTCACTCAGTTCGTCGATCGATGGTTTGCGCTGGTTTTCTTGTTCAAACCTGATGGTTGCCTTTTGGATCTTTGAGACACAACCTACCTGATTTAAAGGCAAGCGGATCATGCGTCCCTGCTGCGCAATAGATTGCATGATGCTTTGGCGAATCCACCACACGGCATAACTGATAAAACGGAAGCCCCTTGTCTCATCAAACTTTCGTGCAGCGGTAATCAATCCCAAGTTGCCCTCATTGATCAGATCGGTAAGAGGTATTCCATGACCCTGATATTGTTTGGCCACAGAGACAACAAAACGCAGATTTGCACGTACTAATTTATTGAAGGCACCTTCATCACCCTGACGAATACGAAGAGCTAATTCAACCTCTTCGTTAATACTCACCATTTCCTCATGTCCGATCTCGACCAGATACTTCTCTAATGCCTCACTTTCACGCGAAGTGATGCTTCTGCTAATTTTAAGTTGTCTCATTGATTGTTGTGGCTCTGAATAAACCGATACAAAAGTACGCGAAAAAAGGCACTCTGGCAAGTATTAGTTCCATTCCTGCGATTAATAGATGTTATTGAAAGCCAATAAATTGATGGTTGTAAAGTACACTCGTTTACGATTTGCCGTGAAAAGAAGAACTATTTTCCTACTCAATGGCAGTTATAATATTGGTCAGCAGATTGTTACAGACAAAGCAGAAGCAACACTCCTGATTACTTCTTTTCATTTGCATCAGCAACAAGCGGACCGATGTATTTTTTGGCCATGACGAGATGATCAAACTTGATATAGCTCGATGGGCCTTCCTTTTTGTCGTGATAAAACTCAAACCAGACCCAATTGATGATCAGTTTGGGATCCGTACGCCAACGAAATCCTTCAAAAGGAGGAGAGGAAGGA
>JAQUZH010000236.1 GCA_028691445.1 Bacteroidales bacterium
CGTAGCAACATCGCGGATCAGTAGCGGAATGCCCGAAGCATTGCTCTTCACCACAATCTTTTCGATATCCTCAATCGTGCTCACCAGTCCCACGCCACGGATAAAGTAGGCGTTTGGTTTCTTGTCAATGTACGCGCTACCCGTGTTTTCATTGTTCTTTTCCAGTGCGTCAAAGATGTCGGTCAGCGTCAGACCCAACCCTCTGAGCCGTTCCGGATTGACCGCTATCTCATATTGTTTGACATAACCACCGTAGTTGTTGATATCGGCGACTCCCGGAGTGCCCAGCATCTCGCGGCGCACCACCCAATCCTGAAGGGTACGCAGTTCCATGGGCGAATATTTCGCTTCAAATCCTTTCGCCACAGCCAGACGATACTGGAAGATCTCACCCAACCCCGTGGAGATAGGAGCCAGCTCAATTTTGGCAAGTCCCGAAGGAATTGCCTCTTCGGCCTCTTTCAGCCGTTCGCCCATTTGCTGGCGTGCCCAATAGACATCCACCTCATCTTTGAATACGACTGTGATGACTGACAGTCCCAGACGGGATATCGACCGTAGTTCGATGATGTCGGGGATATTTGCCACCGCTACCTCGATGGGTGCGGTAATAAAACTTTCGACCTCCTGGGCCGCTAACGAAGGTGCCAGAGAGATAATCTGCACCTGATTGTTGGTCGTGTCGGGGATGGCATCAATAGGCAGACGGGTCAGTGAATAACTGCCCCAGCCAATCAAAGCAACGACAAACAAACCAACAATAAATTTATTTTTTATTGAAAATTGAATGATACGTTCTATCATAAACGGTAACCTTTAATAAGTGAATACAAGTAATAACTACAATGTATCAGCTCATCTTGGGAGGTTGCCAGATAGACGTTTGAATGATAGAAATATAACTGGGCTTGAAGACCGTACAGTGTTCTTCCAGGAGAGAAAAGTCGTTGAACTGAAAGCTATAACCCGTGTAAACAACCGGCACGGAACAGCAGCTCCACGTACAGAATGGCGAGCAATGATCAATGTGATCAGCATGCGAATCGGCAGCCTGTTGCGCCAGTTCGATGTGATGAGCCGTATGTTCCTCAGGCATATCCGGACAGGGGAGTATGCTGAGCATCAGTACGTAAATTGATAATATGCAAGCTATCAGTCTCATTTCACAAATTTGAGGCAAAGATAATAAATTAATGAAACACTTGGTGTAAATACGCATTTTCCGTAGCGTCTGCATCCCATTTTTCATAAATTGGAGCCCAAACAGCGCAGAATTATCCGAAAGAGATTACCTTTGGTGTCAATATAAACAGTAGACAATCACGTCAGACAGCAGCATGCTGCAAACATACAGACTATGGCAAAACGGGTAATCATCGTAGGAGCCACCTCCGGTATCGGATATGAAGTGGCAAAAGAATATGTGAGAATGGGATGGCAGGTAGGCGTATCCGGCAGACGACAGGAAGTGTTGGAACAGTTTCAGGCGACTGCTCCCGATCAGATAAAGATTCAGTCGCTGGATGTGACACACGAGGATGCCGCAGACAAACTGCTCGCATTGATCGGTCAGCTGGGTGGCATGGATCTGTTTCTGCTCAGTTCGGGGATCGGCTCTCAGAACCCGAACTTAAAACCGGAGGTAGAGATCAACACCGCACGCACCAATGTAGAAGGCTTCATGCGGATGGTCACCACTGCGTTCAATTACTTCAAGGAGAATGGTGGAGGACATCTGGCTGTGATCAGTTCGATAGCCGGAACCAAAGGTCTGGGCAGCGCCCCGGCTTATTCCGCAACGAAACGTTTTCAGAACACCTATATCGATGCGCTCGCACAGCTCTCGCGTATGCAACAACTCCATATCACTTTTACCGATATCCGTCCCGGCTTTGTCGAAACACCGTTGCTCAAAGACAGAAACTACCCCATGCTGATGCAGGCAAACTGTGTAGCTGCTCACATCATCAGTGCCATCGCCCGCAAGAAGCGAGTCATCGTAATTGATTACCGGTATGCGATCATGGTCTTCTTTTGGAAACTTATTCCTTCGTGCCTTTGGGAAAGGATGTCTGTCAAGAACTAATCTAAAAACGATCAGTACTTCTTTTCCGTTTCACATTCGTGAAACGGAAAAGAAGTACTGATGCAATGAGAGAATCATCCCGTTGTTTTTCTCATTGCATCAGGATCGCTTGCCAACAGCTTCAGTCTGTTTCCCAATTGCATTCAAAAACTGCAACTATCTTTCCCTGTCCGATAAGTGTAAGAAGAATTTAAGATGAATTAAATGTAATCACGACAAAACAGTTTGTCTGTTATATGTATGGTAAAATATTTTAAGCTACATTTGTGCCTTAATTAGTTTTTCCGTAATAAAAGTGTCTCTATTCGTCTCTTCTGATCAGGAGATGAGCGTAAATTCTAATGGGGACTTCTATAAATTAAGGTTTTGTCATTCAGATATTTATATGTATATTTGTATCGTAAAACAAGAATAAAATGAAGTATAAGACAAGCGGTATTCAAGGTATCTTTGATAGACAAGAAACTCAGCATAAACTATCATCCATTGGTAATCCATTAGAAAAAGTCTCTAGCGTTATAGATTTTGAGATATTTCGTCCCTTACTAGAACTCAAATTACTGAATACCAACAAGAAGAGCAATGCCGGAGCA
>JAQUZH010000237.1 GCA_028691445.1 Bacteroidales bacterium
TACGATTGGAAGGTAGCATCCACCGATGTGATCCGTTCCTGACCTTCCGGCAAAGAAGCTCTTCTGTCGGGATTAGGTTGCAGGATAACATGTTTGAAACCAGGAGCAGACTCATCCGGTTCGATGCCCGCCATATAGCGGTACATCCACTCTTCCACCGCACCATACGAATAGTGGTTGAACGAGTTCATGCCCACATCATGAAAACCTTTATCCTTCTTGTAGGAATCCCAACGCTCCCAGATGGTAGTAGCACCTTGGTCTATGCTGTATATCCAGGAAGGATTGCCCCGTTGCAGCAACAGATTGTAAGCCGTATTGGTTGCACCGCACTGGCTCAATGTCTGATTGAGGATACCTGTTCCAACAAACCCTGTACTCAGTTTGTTGCCGTTGCGGGCGATCTTGTCGGTCAGGAAGGCTACCCCTTTGCTTTTAGTATCCTCAGTAGGGAAGAGATCGAGCTTCAAGGCCAGCAAATAAGCGGTCTGAGAAGCCTCTTTTAACGTGCCATCGGCATTCATATAGCGTGTTGCAAACTCCGCTTTGATCTTCTTGTACAACGCTGCATATCCATTGCTCTTCACGTCATACGTATCGCCCTTTGTCTGACTCAGCGCCTTGGATACTTTTGACATCAGCTGAGCTGCATAAGCATAGTAACATACGCTGACATAACGGTTTTCCAGTTTTTCATACGAGACCCAATCGCCATAAGACGTGCCCGCTCCGTTGTAGAGATAACCTTCGCCCTTTTGTGCAGCCAGGAAGTCCATGTATTTCTCCATCTCCGGATAGTTCTCCGTAAGGATCTTCACGTCATCATACATCAGATAGACATTCCATGGAACGATGATACCGGCTTCTGCCCAAGCACCCTGACCATGACCACCCCAGATCACAGGCGCGGTACTCGGGAAAGCACCATCCTCGCGCTGGCAATCCCTCATGTCGCCCATCCATTTGTGGAAGAACGAGGCCACATCGGCATTATAAGCAGCGGTCATGCAGAAGATCTGTGTATCACCCGTCCACCCCTGACGTTCGTCGCGTTGCGGACAATCGGTAGGCACACTCAGGAAGTTGCTTCGTTGTCCCCAGATCACATTGCTGTACAACTGATTGACAAGCGCACTGCTTGTCTTGAACGTAGAACCCTCTTCTGTTGCATTGCCAACCACTTCTGCGATCATGGAATGAATCTCCACATCCGCGCTTGCCGTTACCTCGCAATAGCGGAAACCAAAGAAAGTAAGACTGGGATGGTATCTCTCCACACTTCCATTCCCTTTGAAGATATAGTTTAACGTCGCTTTCGCCGAACGGAGATTGGCTGTGTACAAACTTCCCGCCGGACCGTCATTGCCTCTTTCTAAAGCTCCATCATCATTGAGCATCTCGCCAAAGCGAATCTGTACGTTCGTTCCCGCTGCCGCTTTCGCAGCAAAGCGAACCCATCCTGCCAGGTTCTGACCAAAATCATAGATAGCCGTCTGACCTTTGCGGAGTTGAACCACACCCTGACCTTTGATCACCTGGATGCTGTTGATGGCACCATACGTCTTGCCGTTGTCCTTCTTGCCCTCATAGACCGTAATGGAGGCAGGCTGTCTGTTGAGCTCTGTACGCACCTGTACGCTCGGACCCACAAAGGCCTTTATCGTTCCCTTGAAATCATCCGAAACAGCCGTCTGGAACCATTTTGAATCATCATACCCCGCCTTCTTCCATTCACTTTCCTTTCTGGCGTCATAGGTCTCGCCTGTGTAAATATCCGCCATACGAAGCGGTCCGTCGGAGTTGCACACCCAAGTAGGATCCGTAACCACCGTTTGAGTCGTACCATCGGAATATCGAATCACCAGTTTGGCGATCAATGCAAGATCCTTATCGCCATACGCTCCACGGGCGATATTCCCTCTCCACCAGCCCGAAGCCACATGCGCTCCGATGGCATTGGCACCCGAGAGTAGGAGTGAAGTGACATCATACGAAGCATAAAACACCGTCTTGTTATAGTCTGTCCAACCCGGTTTCAGTTCGTCGTAAACCACCTTCCCGCTTTCTGTGGAAGTGCCCACCCGGGTACCGTTGATAAACAGGTCATAGACACCCAGTGCCGAACTATAGATCTTTGCCGACTGAACCTTCCGATTCAGCTTAAACGTCTTTCTGAACATCGGAATGCCGGCAGCACGTCCCTGAAACACCCGTGAGTCATCGCCTGTGTCAACCAGCAAACGACCATCAACCACCGGTCCCTGCGTAAACTGAAAATCATCCGCATGGGAGAAGTTCTCCGCAAAAAGCACCTTCTCAACGCCTTGCACCTTGGTAGTCACTTTGATATTATCAAACGAAGCCGACTCTTTCGCCGAACTCTTTTCGCCATGCGAAGAGCGGAAGCCCACTTTGCCCAGACCATAATTGCCACCCAAAGGATTAACCCGGTTGACATCCACTAAAATGTTGTTGATATAGGTCGAAGCCTTATCTCCTTTGACGTCGATACGTAGCGTATAAGTAACCCCTTTTTTGATCTCAACCAAAGAGGTAATATCCACGTTTTCATGGCATACCGCATTGCCATCCTTCCAGGAATGCGGGCGCAAACGGCTATTCCCGTTCTCGATATTGATCTGCCACATAAAGAAGTTTCTTGTATCTTTGATCCCAAAG
>JAQUZH010000238.1 GCA_028691445.1 Bacteroidales bacterium
CGCCTCCATTGGCTCCGTCGTGCCAGCTCTCAAACACCGGACCATAGTTGGTAAGCAGTTCGCGATACTGAGCACGGTAGATGTCGATATATTTCGCAGTGCCGTAGTCTTTGTTGTTGCGATCCCACGGCGAGAGATAGATGCCAAACTTCAGTCCATGTCGCTTGCAGGCATCGGATACTTCTTTGACGATGTCGCCTTTTCCGTTTTTCCAAGGACTCTTGCTGATGTTATGATCGGTCGTCTTGGTGGGCCACAGACAGAAGCCGTCGTGATGCTTGCAGGTAAGTACAATGCCTTTGAGTGCGGCAGACTTAACGTGTAAGGCCAATGCATCCGCGTCAAAATCGGAAGGGTTAAAGAGCGCGGGATCTTCATCACCGAATCCCCATTCCTTATCGGTAAACGTATTGATGGTAAAATGAACAAAAGCATACATCTCCATTTCGTGCCAGAGTAGCTGTCCTTCTGTGGGCAGTGCGCCGTGAGGTTGTGGAGGTTGTACCTTCTCTGCTCCTGCCGTGGCACAAATGAAGAGTCCGGCCAGCAGAAAGAGTGCAAATGGCTTCAGGTGTTTCAAATTTTTTCTCATGATAAGATCGTATTTATTAGTTCGAGGCAAATGTACGTAAATCTTTTAAAACTTACTTGTAAGGTAACACGAATATCGGTCATCCATCATACAATCGTTAACAGCAAAATAAATCTAAGGTAGATTGCACATTCAAATAATATATCTACATTTACAACCAAATATATCTGATACGATGAAAACAAGAAAAATTACTGCTAATTCACTACTGTGTGTGACTTTGTCTCTGGTCTTATCTCTGTTTACAAGTTGTGAAAACGACAATGAACCCGATACGGCCAAACTGCTGATTGGCAAATGGGAAAACACGGAGGTCAATCATCTGCCGGTTGTTACCGATTCAAAGTTCGTGATGGAACTCAAGTCTGATAAACACGAGCTATATGCCAATGGATTTCAACTGGATGAGAACAATAAATCCTGGGAAGAAAACAATTCATACACTTACTCTGTCAGCAACAATATACTGACAATTGACGGGAAAAACGTATTGGGTACTCTTTTTCACATGGAGTTTAAGATACTGACAATTAACCAGTCGGTATGGACCTATTCCGTACAATCATTTCGTATAGACGGGGTATCTTATCCGGATTCGAACATCTACACCTGCAAAAGGGTTACGAAGGATTACAGTAATCAGTTTACCGGAATCTGGTATGGGCGATGCACTTCAGCAGGTACTACAGACACGAAATATCATTACTGGGAGTATCTTAACGATGGTACATACAATTACTATTACCAGGACGAAAGCAATAAGTGGATCAAGAAATCGGACAATGAAGGACGCTATTTCTTGTACGGAAATCTGTTCGTAAGCAACTACTCCAATGATTTGTTGAGCGGTGGTACAGGACATGCGTATGAGTGCTGGAACTTCTCTATCAGCGGAAATACAATGACTTGGAGCGGTCTGAGAGAGAATAACAAAACCGTCACCTACGAGATGGAAAAAGTAAGTGCTCCTCCTGTACTGGAATAAGCAGATTGGCTGTTCCTCGGAGATTATTCTTCGGGGAACAGACAATCAGACCAAGCTTATTTTTCCGTTGGGTAAGGTAATGTAAAATAGAAGGTACTTCCTTTGCCTACCTCCGACTCTACCCAGAGATCTCCACCAAGCATCTCAATATAGGCTTTAGCGATGGACAAACCTAAACCGGCTCCCTGAAGTGCACTTTGATCGGTAATATCTGCCTGGATAAACCGTTCAAAGATTGCTTCCTGACGCTCTTTTGGAATACCCATCCCTGTATCTTTCACATAAAACTCCAGGAAATCCCCTTTTTTAGTATAGCCAAAATCAATCGATCCTTTTTCACTGTATTTTATTGCATTCTTGACCAGATTGATGAGGATAGCATAGACTTTCTCTTTATCTGTTAAAAGGATTGATTTTTCGGAAGGAAGCGTGTAGGTACACGAAAGCGTCATTCCTTTTCTTTCGACCTCTGGCTTAAAGAAGGTGTATATAAACTCGATCTGGTCATTGATGTTTGATGGCTGTATATTGACTTTCATCAAACCAGACTCAATCTTGGAGATGCTGATGATATCGTTGATGATATTGAGCATTCTTGCACCGCTTTCTTCGATGATAGCAATGTATTGTTGTTGTTCTTCACCGGTCAGATCAGGCTCTTTCAGTAACTCGGCAAAACCAAGAATTCCGTTCATCGGAGTGCGGATCTCGTGACTCATATTTGCCAGAAAAGCCGATTTCAACCGTTCACTTTCTTCGGCTCTGTCTTTGGCGATGATCAGCTCGTTAATCATCCTCTTTTTCTCTGTCACATCATCCATCACGATGACAAAGTTGGAAATAGATCCATCAGCGTGCTGTATGGCTGATATAATCACTTCTACCTGAAACTCAGTGTGGTCTTTTCTTCGATTGATATATTCCCCCTTCCATATCTGACCATAGCACAACGTCTTCCACATAGTTTCATAATGAGCGGAAGAAAGGTGTCCGGGGTTAAAGATCCTCGGCTTCTTTCCTTTTAAAGCTTCCAACGTATATTGATTCAGTGCAACATATTCTTTGTTTACAAACTCAA
>JAQUZH010000239.1 GCA_028691445.1 Bacteroidales bacterium
GTACGTCACATGATGCATAGGTTCAAAGCCAACGATACGGTCAATAGCCATATTCATTAATTTATTTTGCTCCTCTCGCTGGCTAATCCCAAATAGAAACCATCGGTTATTATACTGCTTCAGAAAATAGGGATGAATCTCATAATACTGGGATTCTCCAAATGATGCTTTATATTCAATTTTGAGTACTTGTTTGTTGATTATAGCATTAAAAAGTGCTGTGAAGTGTTCTATTCCTTTCAAATATGGATTTTGCTCAAAACTTACAACGCTATCCACGTTCGCCTTTAGTTTGAATGTATCTTCAAAGCGAGCCAAGACCTCTTCCATCCAATCAAATTGAGGCAACCCCTTGAAGCGGTTTAGCATCATTACAGTGTCTTTAAGTTGTTCGGCTTCAATCTGACTTAGGGGTTGTTTATTTATAGAGAAGTTTTTGTCTGTATAGCGGTAGTACTTCTTTTTACCATCACCCAACTTATCCAACTCAATAGAATACCCCGCATCGCTCTCCATAAACTTAATGTCTTCAAATAGCTGGCGACGTTTGATACCATCTTCAATTCCAGAAAACTCATATATGGCATTGTTGCACTCTTCAATAAGATCGTCAATATAGAATCGACGACCAAAATTGCTAAAGCACTTGTCCAATGCTTGATACCGTATTACTGCGTGTTTATTTGTAGCCATAAACTATTTGCTTTTATTAAACAACATCCTTACATCAACATTCAGCAATTCAGCTATCTTAGAGAATGTTTCGACAGACGGTTGAATTGAGTTAGAGCACCATCTTGAAATGGTTGCTGGGTCTTTGCCGAGCTGTTCGGCAAGCCATTTTCCTGTTTTCTGCTTTTCGACCAATACGACCTTTATTCTATTGATAGGCTTCATCTTATTTAGACTTTACTTGATATATAATGTAAAGGTATTGATTTTATCGAATCAATGCAACAATAATCAATAAATTGATAACCTCAAACTTACATTCGTCTCCCTTTCTTCTTTTTACGTTGCATTCTTCGGCGGAACATCTCTTCCTCCGGGTCATCGCCATTAGACAATATCGGGATATCGAAGAGCGAACCGATAGAGCCACCAATGCTACTGCTTTCGAGGTGCTGTTCCGTGCGGTGAATTGGCTGTGACTCTTACGTTGGGTGGGGCTGCTGTTGTGGAACAGAGTAAGGTTGCGGAGTATTGGTTAGATGTTCATATCGTTGTGGATTTTCAAGCCTATCAACGATTGCATTTGCTGCGTACTCTTTGCCCAGACGTGAGCCATTAAGGACTACGCCTGTGTTGTGGTCGATGAAAGTAATACCATACAGGCGATCTACTGCATTCTCTCGATACACTACACCGATACCACTTTGGAACAAGTTGTAACGGAGCTGCTCTTTATTGGTAGCTCCTGCGAATGCTTGGTTAATGGTTCTCTTTAATGGAGCTGCCGGACGGCTTTTTTCCAAGTACTCTTTTGAGGCTTGGTACTTTCTCTCTAACGCTTTACTGCCAGCAAATTTACCCAGTGTTGCTGAAAATGGATTGCCAACTTTGTTGTCATCGTTATCAGTGGCGGAGTAAACGACACCACTAAATGGGCTACCAGAGTGCGAACCTTTTACCTCTTCGGCTGCAATATTGAACTTGGTGAGCACTGCTTTATACTCCGTAAAGGTGAGAAAATGGTATTTATACATTACCTCCCTAACAACATTTTCAACCTGATCTTTGGTATTTCCCTGACTCACATCAACCATTTTCAGCTCTGTTTTTTTCTCTTTTGACATCTTTTCTGCTGTATGGATTCCATATTTTTAGTGCCAAAAGTATTTCCGGCTTCTTCACGGACCAATAAGGTCGAGCCGCAAGTGGTTCTGATAGAAATCTTCCTGCTGTATGGAGATTGTGATATAAAAAAATTGTTCAGACCCGCAAAACCCGATTTTACCTTTGCGCCCGCAACAAGTTAGTGGCCTGCATCAACTTATTCTACTTTCTCGCATGAAGGGAGTGATGGCTACTGGAAACAGGAAAAAGAAATTGGAACAGATGTTATTTCCTAATGAAAAGAACTGCAATTTTCTTCGTTTGAGTATGATTATAGGTATGATTCTTGTTTGAAAACGGAATACAGGTTAAAAACGGAAGATTTCCAAAGAGAATCTGATTTTCCCGTCCTTTTTCACTATTCCTTTGCCCCCGAAATCGAACAAAAACATCTTAATAACATGAGTCCATTTGCAATATTTGCCATTGTGCTGACCATAGCATACATAATTTACTATGGCGTGAATATCAGTCGAGACCTGTACGGTAAAAAGGGTCAGGAGAATGAAACAGAAGAGATTTTCGATATGGGTACTATGTCGGAGATTGAAGAGCCCATTCCAGTGACAGAAGACGGGGATAGCTTTATCATAGGAACGCAAGCTGACCTTGAAAATCTTTCAGAATCGAATCAACCCGGTGAACAGGGAAGAGAGGGAAAGGGGAATGATGATTCTTACAAGGGTGGAACAACTGACAAGGGTGATACAGCCGATAACAGTGGAATCGCTGAAAAAAGTAAAGCTGAAGGACTGGTGGATAATGTTCGCCAGAATATGCTTGAAGGGGATATTCAGAGCGAAGTCGTGATGA
>JAQUZH010000075.1 GCA_028691445.1 Bacteroidales bacterium
AAAAACATTATAAAGATATGCAAGATATGGAGTTTACGATTGAAGAAGGAAAACTCTATATGCTTCAAACCAAGGGAACGCAAGATCCGTTTGGAGCATATCAATGTGGGCGGTGGACTGGGTATCGATTATGATCACCCAAACCGTCAGTCAATTCCTGACTTCAAGAGTTATTTTGAAACCTTCCACAAACATCTCAACTTGTATGAAGGACAGACATTTCACTGCGAACTAGGTCGCTCATTAGTAGCACAGTGTGGAAGTTTGATTTCAAAAGTACTCTATATTAAACAAGGTACAGCCAAGCAATTTGCGATACTGGATGCAGGTATGACAGATCTGATCCGTCCGGCGCTCTATCAGGCCTATCATAAGATTGAGAATATCTCTTCAGAGGAACCGCTCGAAAAGTATGATGTGGTAGGTCCAATCTGTGAGTCGTCTGACTGTTTTGCAAAAGAGGCAGATCTGAACAAGGCACACCGTGGCGACTATATCGCACTTCGTTCGGCAGGTGCTTATGGTGAAATCATGGCCTCTCAATACAATCTGCGCAAATTACCCGGCTCTTTTTTATCAGAAGATTTTATCTAATTTGTAAGAAAACAGATGGGATTTCTTTTCGATCAATATCCATTACTAATCGGGATATGCATGGTTGCACTACTGGCTTTGCTGGTTCAACTCTATTGCTATCTCTATTACTATGGTGCAATCTGGTTTCAATCGCGCAAAGCTGCGAAAAACAAGATTGTTTATACAGACGAAGAGGTTCCTGTATCTGTCATTGTATATGCAGAATATCTGGAAGAGTTGCAACAGACTCTTCCGGCGATTCTGCAACAACAATACGCTGACTTTGAAGTGATCGTTGTCAATGATGGAAATGGTAGTCAGATCTATGACTATGTCTCGATCTTACAAAACGATTACCCCAATCTTTATCATACCTATGTGCCTCTCAATGCAAAATATATCAGTCGCAAGAAGCTGGCTCTGACGATTGGCATCAAGGCGGCACGCAATGAATGGGTCATGCTAACCAACGCAGGGTGTCTTCCCTCCTCGTCACGTTGGATAAAAAGTATGTCGCGCAATTTCTTGCCACAGACAGATCTTGTACTGGGATACAGTAACTTCAATTCCAAACATTCTCTGATAAGCCGATTTATTGCCTTTGACGGAATGATGGACGCATTGCAGTATCTCGGAAGAGCAATTCGTCATGCTGCCTATAAAGGAGATGGACGAAACATGGCCTTTCGCAAAGAACTATTCTTCCGACAGGATGGTTTCAAAGGACACCTTGACCTGATTTCCGGAGAGGATGATCTGTTTGTCAGCAGTATCACCACACCGACAAACACCCGGGTAGAGTGTTCCTCTGATAGTTTGATATCCGAAGCCTCGGTCAATCTGACTCTTTGGGCAAACTTCAAACAAAAGTATGCAGCCTCTTCCCGTTATTACAAACGCTCCACATCGATTATCGAACTGATTCGTAACTGTTCGATGTATCTCTTTTACGCCTCCTTTATCATACTGATCGTGTCAAGCTTCACCTCCGGTTGGGTTTTTGCCGTCATTGGTTCGCTGCTGTTTCTTACACGTTATATCACCCAACAGCTTATTATTGAAAAGAGCTGCAATCTTTTGCAGGAACGATCCTATTATCTCACCATTATAATTTTTGAGCTCCTCACCCCTCTTTTTTCTATTTATTTCCGTCTTCGCCGCTCCAACTACGACTTTACCTGGAAAATCTAAATAGCATCTTTTCTCTTAATTCCTGTTAAATAGCTCCAATTAAGGAGCCAATCTGCTATATTTCATTATATTTATGGCTGTTTTATACCCATTTCCCTCATGAGTATTTCAGACACGCTATACATATACTGAATGGAAAACAGTGCATCTAGTCAAACTTTCAGATTACACCCCGGAGAAGCTCTTCTGGATGTAAATGGCCGAAAACTTTGGTATGAAGTGGTCGGCGAAGGAGATAAAATTCCCCTCTTACTTCTTCATGGTGGTCCCGGTGCTCCAAGTTATTATCTGAATCCTTTACGAGAGTTAGCAGACGAACGTCCTGTTATCTTTTTTGATCAGTTAGGTTGCGGTCGCTCCGAATCTATTACCGATACAAGCTTGTTAACTATTTCCTTTTTTGTTGATCAAATCGAAGCATTACGTAGCGCCTTAGGAATTGAATTATTTTATCTCTATGGTCAGTCATGGGGAACAATGTTGGGAATGGATTATTACCTGGCCTATCCGGAACATGTAAAAGCGATTATCTTCAGCAGTGCTGCACTGAGTATTCCTCTATGGATCAGAGAATGTAGAAAAATGCTCGACACATTACCGGAAGAGAGCCGTGAAGCGATCCGTATCAACGAACAACGTGGTACGTTTGATGACCCGGACTACCAGAAAGCACTCGATCTCTTTTATCAAAGACATGTGGTTCGCAAACAGCCGCTGTCACAGGATTTGGTCGCTACTTTTGAAAATATTAGTTCCATTGTTTACAGCTATATGTTTGGTCCGAGCGAGTTTAATAGTACCGGTATATTGGCAAACTATGACCGTACCCCTCAATTAAAAGATATAAAGATTCCGGTGTTGTACATCGTTGGTCAATATGATGAAGCCTCACCCACTAACGTAAGATATTACCACAGTCTGACCCCCGGTTCATCGTATGTGGAGATTCCAGATGCAGCGCATGTCACCATGCACGATGCACCTGGAGCTGACGTGAAAGCTATCCGCGATTTTCTGAAGAAAATAAAAGAATAATATCAAACAGATTAGTACGACAGTATGGAACAAAAGTTTGAAATTCGGAATGCAACCGAGAAAGAAGTGGAAGAGATACTCGTAGAATGGTCTGCAGAGGAAGGATGGAATCCTGGGTTGCACGACGGGACCTGTTATTATGCAGCTGATCCAAAAGGTTTCTTTATTGGTTTTTTGGATGATAAGCCCATTGCATGTGTCTCTGCGGTAGCCTACAACCACACTTTTGGGTTTATGGGCTTTTTTATTGTAAAGCCGGAATACCGAGGTCAAGAATATGGTCTACAGATTGGGAAGGCCGGCTTTGATTATCTGACTAACCGGACAATCGGTCTGGATGGAGTGGTAGCTCAACAGAGCAATTACATGAAATCTGGCTTCAAGGTTGCATGGAACAATTATCGGATGCGAGGAAAGGCAGTTGCATCCACCGAACTAGTTTCAGGAATCATTCCCTTTTCCGACGAGTTGATGGAAGAAGTCGAGATACTGGATGCTTGCAGTTTTTCAATCTCCCGACCTTCCTTCTTTCATCGTTGGGTAAAGCAACCCGATCATACCGTTTTTGTCTGTATGAGAAAAGGAAGGGTCAGTGGATATGGGGTGATACGCAAATGCAGGGAAGGTTACAAGATTGGTCCTTTGATTGCAGATAATCAGGAACAGGCCGAAGGTTTATATCTGGCTCTTTGTTCTTCCGTGGAAGAAGGAGCAACAATCTATCTGGATATGCCTGAATTGAATAAATCAGCTGTACATCTGGCGTCAAAATACAATATGGAAAAAGTATTTGAAACAGCTCGAATGTATGTCGGCAATGCCCCGCTCCTTAAGATGAGCAGAATTTATGGAATAACAAGCTTTGAGATTGGGTGAAATCCCGTCAAAAAGCTTTCTTACCGGAGGTATTTGTACTAACATTCCTTATCTATTACATCGTATGAAAAAAATGCTGATTAGTTGGATTGGAGGCTTGCTTTGTTGTTTGCAATGTCTGGCCCAGGAATTACCTCAGCTCACGTTTGCCCCTCAATGGCTTCCTCAGGCACAGTTTGCCGGGTATTATGTAGCTCAGAAGAAAGGATTTTATAAGGCAGAAGGATTAAATGTCAGGATTGTCCACCCTTCCGCTTCTGTCAACTCAGTGGAATATCTCAAGAATGAGCAATGCGACATTACGACTCAAATTCTTACATCAGCTTTTGCTTTTCGGGAGGCAGGAATCGATTTGGTAAACATTGCGCAAATTTCTCAAAACTCAGCGCTGTTGTTTGTCTCCAGAAAAGAAAAAGGCATCTCCGAACTCTCTGATCTCAACGAAAAGAAAATAGGAATCTGGCTATCTGGGTTTGATGAAGTAGCCAGAGAGATCATAAAGTCAAACAATTATCAGGTACAATGGGTGCCGGTACTCAATACTGTCAATCTCTTCTTATCCGGATATCTGGATGCCATGACAGTAATGTGGTACAATGAATATGATCAGATCATCCAGTCAGGCGTTAACGAAGAGGAATTAAACCGCATCTTTTTTTCTGATTGTGGGTTCAATATTCCGGAAGACGGACTCTATTGCCTGGACAAAACACTGATCCAGCGCAGAGGCGATCTGGAAAAGTTTGTCCGCGCAAGCTTGAAAGGATGGGAATATGCAAAAGAGAACAAAGAGGAAACTCTGGGCATTGTTCTGGAAGAAATGAAAAAGAACCATGTACCAACCAACAAGGCCCACCAGGCCTGGATGTTGGATAAGGCCCTTCTCATGATAGATCCGGGTAGCAAAAACGTAAAGAAAGGAGAACTCGCGGAGAGTGATTTCGTCAAGGCTCAAAATATGCTCTTTGAGGCCGGAAACATAAAAACCCGTACAGCGTTCAAAGAATTCTACAAACCAGTCATGAAATAAATAAGATCAAAAGTATGAAACTTCAATTCAACATAAATAAATCCCTCTCTCTGCGGATTGCGGTGTACGTCTTATCTTTTTGTATGCTTCTGTTTTTGTTGGTCTTATTGGTCTTTTTCTTCTTCTCCAGAAAACAAATAGAAGAGATGACTCTTAAGAACGCGCAAATCATCACCAACAAGAGTGCCATGGATGTGGAGCGAACTATTCTGCCTATCATCCACGTCGCACAAAACTACAAATGGATGCTTGAAAACAAGCAACAGAGCAGCGAAGAGTTGTATGAAATGACCAGACGGGTGGTAGAAAATAATCCAGATGTCATCGGCTCAGCTATTGCTTTTGAGCCAAACTTCTTCGATAAAGAAGGCCTTTATTTCTCACCCTACTCCCATCGTGAAAACGATTCCATCAAGTCCATGCAACTGGGTAATGCATCGTATAACTATTTTTACATGGATTGGTATCAGATCCCGGTAGCGACCGGAAAGAGTAGTTGGTGTGAACCCTATCACGACACCGGTGGAGGCAATGTACTGATGACCACCTACTCCACACCTTTCTACAAGACTGTAAACAATGAAAAGAAAATCGCTGGCGTAATTACCTTCGACCTCTCGCTAAACAAATTCACAGATTCAGTCTCTTCTCTGAAGATTCTGGAAACAGGATATGCAACGGTATTATCAGCCAACGGTACCTTTGTTACACACCCGAAAGAAGAGCTGATCATGAATCAGACCATCTTCAGCTATGCCGCCGAATTGAATAATTCTGAATTGCGGGAGATTGGGAGAAAGATTCAAAAAGAGAACAGCGGGTATGTATCGAGCACTTTAAACGGTGTGGAAAGGATGCTTTATTTCAAGAAATTGTCATCCAGCAACTGGTCCATCGCTGTCATCTTTCCAAAGTCAGAGATGTATTTGCCCCTCCATAGAATATCCATCATTCTGATTGTGCTTGTTTGCATTGGTTTGTTATTGCTCACTGTCATTGTATCCAAAATCATATCCCGACAGATCATTCCTCTCCGGCACTTTGCCAGTTCGGCGCGCGAAATAGCCAAGGGAAACTTCAGTAATCAGCTGCCGGTAATTAAGAGGGAAGATGAGTTGAAAGACCTGCATGACTCCTTTGAATATATGCAGAGAAAACTTACACTATATATTGAAGATCTCAAACAAACAGCAATAGCAAAAGAAAAGATTGAAAGCGAACTGAGAATTGCCAGAGAGATACAGATGGGAATGATTCCAAAGATATTCCCCCCGTTCCCCAATCTCGTAGAAATAGACCTTTATGCGACACTTCAACCCGCCAAAGAGGTGGGTGGCGATTTGTATGATTTTTTCATGCTTGACGATAATCACATTTGCTTTGCCATTGGCGATGTATCGGGCAAAGGTGTTCCTGCATCCCTATTCATGGCAGTCACAAGAACGCTGCTTCGTTCGGTAGCTCACGATCAGATGACCCCCCGCAACATTGTCAATTCGCTCAACAAGTCTCTCTCCACAAATAACGATTCAAACATGTTTGTTACCTTCTTCTTAGGTATCATCGAACTGGATAGTGGAATCATGACTTATACAAATGCCGGTCACAATCCTCCTGTATTGATACACCCCAATGGAGAAGTCATCGTATTCGATATGACAAAAGACATCCCTGTGGGTATCTTTGATACATTCGACTATTCGGAGAAGACACTCCAACTCTTAGAGAACGACAAACTATTCCTCTATACAGATGGAGTCACTGAGGCTGAAAACAAGAAGGAAGAGTTTTATTCAGAAAAGAGGCTTATCACAACTCTTTGCAATCACTACCGACTCACCCCAAAGGAGCTGATCGGTATCGTTTCTGAAGATGTGGCACAACATGTCAATAAAAACGAACAATCAGATGATATAACTATGTTTTCAATCGTGTACTATGGAAACAAAAGGTAAAATTCAATTCATATTAGACAACAAAGTCGACGAACTCTCGCTGCTTTCAGCAAAGGTGGAGACAATGGCCGATTTGTGGGATTTTTCCGAATCTCTGACAATGAATCTGAATCTTGTATTGGAAGAGGCTATATCCAACATCGTGTTCTATGCCTTCAATAATGAGGATGAACAGAAAATCTATCTCACCATTGAATACGACGATGATACGCTTACCGCCCTGATTATGGATTGCGGGATACCGTTTGACCCTACACGGCAAGCAGCACCGGACATCACTCTTCCTGCGGAAGAACGTACGATTGGTGGACTTGGTATCTTTTTGATTAACAAGCTCATGGATCATGTAGAGTATTGTAGAAAAGAGAACATGAATATACTAACGCTTAAAAAGAGAATAAAATGAATATCACATTTGAGACAAAATCCAACTGTACTGTCATACATCTTACGGGCAGAATAGATGTAACGAATTCCAATGACTTCGAAACAGCGCTTATCCCGATATTGGGAGATCACAGATACTCTTTTCTAATCAATTGTGCGGAATTAAACTATATCAGCAGTTCCGGGTTACGGGTCTTCCTCCTAGCTCAGAAAAAAGTGATGGCAGCTCGGGGGCATCTGTTCCTCTGCTGTATGCAACCGATGATCAGAGAAATCTTTGACATTTCCGGATTATCGACTATATTCGACATACGCGAGTCTGAAGAAGAGGTGCTGCAACAAGCAGATTAACAGTTGGACAATCTTTAAATAATTCAAAGAAACTAGGATGAAAATTCGGAAGTTTATCAACGGTCTCGTTGCGCTGGGAGCAGCTGCTGCACTTTTATTGTTGTCAGATCTTGAAAACCGTGTCGGTTCACAGGATGGCAAAGAGCAGACGAAAGAGGAAGGTGGACTGCACGCTGTAAAAGGACGTACCTACAAAATTGGGTTGACCTACTTTGCTCCGGATGCCACGATGGAGGCCGGATTAGTTGGTTTGTGGGATGGATTGAAGGAGTTGGGATTTGTCGAAGACAGCAATTTGACGATCATCCGGCAACATGCCAACGGTGAAATGGCAAACCTGCAACCAATCCATCTGAACATGGATAACGAAGATGTCAATCTGATTCTGATCAATACAACTCCTGCAATCACAGCAGCTGTATCAACGGTCAAGAAACATCCGATGGTATTCACAATGACCTATTCGCCACTGGAAGCCGGTGCCGGAAAAAGTTATACAGATCATCTTCCCAACATCACCGGAGTGGGTTCCTTCCCTCCTGTGGAAAAGACTTTTGACTTCATCCGCGACGTTTTTCCGAATGTAAAGCGCATCGGCACCGTGTATAACTCTTCGGAGATCAACTCAGTGAAGGTGGTTGAGAAAGCCCGTGAATACATCAAAGACAAAGGCATCACACTGATTGAAAACACCGTAGTAAATACATCTGAAGTATATCAGGCAACCTATGCTTTGTGTCTGAAAAACATTGATGTGGTGTGGGTCACCGGTGATAACACCGCCTTACAGTCGATGCCCGGTATAGTCAAAGTGTGCAAGGATAATAAGATTCCTCTTATCCTTAATGACGTGGATTATGTAGAGCAAGGTGCTCTTGCCGCGGTAGGTATCGGATGGTATGCGACAGGAAAACACACCGCTCCCTTTGTAGCAAAGGTGCTTAATGGGGAGAGTCCGGCAAACATTGATATCGAAAACTACGTGGAAGAGGACATTACACTCAATCAGGAAGTGGCCAAAACACTGGGTATTACTTTTCCTGATAAATACATCCAGATGAAGAAAAAAGCAAAGAGGGAAAATCCTCTGAAGCTCTGCCTGATACACTACGTCGATAGTCCCAATTCTGAGAATGTGGAAAAGGGAGTCCGCGACGAACTGAAGCGACAAGGAATGGTGGAAGGCACCGATTTCACGATGAAGACATTCAATGCACAGGGAGACAATGCAACGTTAAACAGCATTACCGAGTCTGTCGCCGGAGAAAAGTGGGACCTGATTTTCGCCTCCTCAACTCCTACTATACAGTCACTGGCCAAAAAGATAAAGAATATACCTATCGTCTTTTCCAATGTGGGTGATCCTGTCAAAGCAGGACTTGGCAACTCTTTTACCGATCATTTGCCCAATATGACCGGCGTGTCCACCATGAGTGATTTCGACGGACTGGTCAACTTGGTGATTGAAACAGTGCCCGGCATCAAAACCATCGGGACTGTCTTCACTCCCAACGAAGTAAACTCAGTAGCCTACAAAGATGAACTGAACAAAGCGGCGCTCAAGCGGGGACTCAAACTCATTGCTGCTCCTGCCGGATCAGCAACAGAAGTATCCGATGCCTCTCTATCACTTGTCAGCAACCGGATCAATGCCTTTACTCAGATTTCAGACAACCTGACGGCAAGCAGCGGTTCGTCGATCATCAAAGCGGCTTACGATGCCAGGATTCCCTACTTTGGTTTTATCACCGAACAGATCAAGTCCGGCGCGATTGCGGTTCTCGCTCGCGACTATTACATCGCCGGAGTCGATGCAGGTAAACAGGCCATGCTGATCTTCGACGGGAAATCGCCGAAAGATATTCCATACCAATACGTATCCAAAACATCTTATCTCGTCAATCCAGATGCCATGCACTATTTTGGTGTGAAGGTACCAAAGAAATACATCGATCTATCTAACTAATATGTTTCATCCATGAACAACCTTGAAATTTTCGTAGAATACAAGAACGAAGAAACTATACTGAAATGCTCCGGCAGACTGGATGCAAACCGGGCGGGGTATCTGAACGAATATATAGACAAACTGGTGCGGGATGGTCACTATCTGATTGCACTTGATATGACGGGTATCGAGTATCTGAGTTCAGCCGGCATCCGATCGTTGATCACACAGAGTAAAAATCTGCAAACTGTGAGCGGTTGTTTTTATATATCAGCCATGTCTGACAACGTGCATGAGGTATTAAAACTGGTGGGAATGGCTGAAATGCTAAGTAAGCACGACCACAAAGTGGGAACCAAAACCAAACCGGAACATCCTCATCGTAGTTTTAATGCACATGGATTTTCATTTTCCGATGCGCCGCTCAACGAAAAGGCAAGCATGGAGATTACTCTCTACGGCAAACCTGAAAAAGTTATGCATTCTGATTTCAAGGTAGAAGATGCCCGTCTGTTTCAAGCGGAAGAACAGATCTTTTCCATTGGTTTGGGAGCCATTGGTGAGTCGTATGAAGAATGTCGGGAACGCTTTGGCGAATATCTTGTAGCCGGAAAGAATATGGCGTACATACCCGGCGATGGTTCACAAAAGCCGGACTATATCGTCAGCAGTGGATTACTGATCGGCAAACTGACTGAGTTGTATGGCATGCATTTTAAAGGAGAGTTTTCACACATCCTTCACTTCGAACGAACCGATGCTATTAACGGCATCGGGGTGAGTCAACTCACGGAAAACATCTCGCAACTGACCGGATATGATCATTATGTGCTTGTAATGATTGCAGAAAGCGACGGACTTACCGGTACCTCACTGAACGTATCACCGGTTGATGGAGCCCGGATCTTCACCTATCCCGAAGTAATTGAGGCCGTTCGTTTTACCACAGAGCCGGTATATGAGAAAATGCAAACTCTTTCCATCGGATATATCACGACAAAGGGTGAGAATACATCCACCCCATTTGTCCGTTCACTGACACCGGGCTCCTCCACAAAAGGACACATCCATACCGCTGTATTCCCTTACATTCCAATCAATAAAAACAGCATAGATCTGTATGAAACGATTGATGTTATGTTTAACACAAGTCTGATCGACCTGTTGCATCTGACGAACGATTCGCGGGAAATAAAAGGTATTGGAGAGAGTCGTTTTATTCAGGGCTTTTGCTGGGTGGCTCCCGTTCATTCCATTCAAAATGTATAACACAAAACAGATAAACACATGTCATTACTAATCGGATCAATTACCATAGGACTGATTCTAGCACTGCTGGCGCTGGGTATATTCATCAGTTTTCGCATCTTCAATTTTCCGGATATGACCGCAGAAGGCTCCTTCACCTGTGGTGCTGCTACCGGTGCCTCACTGATTGTAGCCGGAATGAATCCGTTGCTTGCTTGTCTGATCGCATTTATCGTCGGTATGCTTGCCGGAGCAACCACAGGAGTGATTCACACACATTTCAAGATCAATCCTTTGCTTGCAGGTATTCTGGTCATGACCGCGTTATACTCAGTCAACCTCCACATTATGGGAAAGAGCAACACGCCTCTTTTGAACGAAACAACTGTATTTACCTGGATTGAACGCCTATCTAGCGCGATTTCCGGTCCGGACGCTGTCAGCAGTCTGCTTGGATGGGAGGTCAATACAAGAAATATCTGGATTCTTTTCTTCTGCCTGTTGTCAGTCACAACATTCAGTTTCATTCTCTTCTGGTTTTTCCGCACGAACATCGGCACTGCGATGCGAGCTACCGGCAACAACGACCAGATGATCCGGGCACTTGGAGTAAACACCAAAGTGATGATTATCATTGGCACCGCCCTATCCAACGGATTTGTCGCCCTTGCCGGTGCGCTGCTTGCTCAATACCAGGGATTTGCAGATGTACAGATGGGTATTGGTATGATGGTATGGGGACTGGCAAGTGTCATCATCGGAGAGGCAATCATCAATGACAACAGTCTGGGAGCAGTGATCCTCGGCGCAGTGATCGGATCGGTGTTATTCCGTTTGCTGGTTGCTATCGCACTGCGGTGGGGTCTGAACCCAAACGATCTGAAAATAATTACGGCACTGTTCGTATTTGTTGCTCTGATCCTCCCTACTTTGATGTCCTATAGAAAACCAACCTATAAACGCAAAGTCAATGCTTAAGATAGATAACATACAGAAGACGTTCAACGTCGGAACGGTGAACGAAGTCAAAGCCCTTGAGAACATTAGTATTGAAGTGGAAGAGAGTAGCTGGGTGTGTGTGCTTGGTACGAACGGTTCTGGAAAATCCACCATCTTGAATGCGGTTGCCGGAAGCTTTCCAGTCGATGAAGGCTCCATTGTACTCAATGGAGTGGACATCACCAAATGGAGTGAAAACAACCGAGCGAAATACATCGGAAGAGTCTTTCAGAACCCCTTTAAACCGCGTGGTCTATGAGATCGACGCCCACTGCCGGCAGCCGGCGATGCTCGAGGCCGGGTGCGGTGAGTACCTC
>JAQUZH010000076.1 GCA_028691445.1 Bacteroidales bacterium
TTATGGTAGCATTGATGGGACTTGGCAATTCGCTGCTTTGGGGACCCATCTGGGCGCTTGCTATGCAGCACCTCGGCAATTACACAAAGAAAGGTGGAGCATTACTCACCATGGCTATTGTAGGTGGAGCCTTGATTCCATTACTCTTTGGAGCATGCAAAGATCTCTTTGGTGACATTCAACAAGCCTATTGGATCTGCTTCCCAATGTATCTGTTCATTGTATATTACGCATTCGTCGGCTATAAAACAGGCCTGAAGAAATAAGACAGAATTTCATTAAAAGAAATAAGCCCCGTCTCTGAATCAAGAGACGGGGCTTATTTCTTTTAATGAAATTCTGTTAGATAGGCTTGTACTCAACAAAGGCCTCAATAGCTTCATAACAAGCAAGGCCGAGACTATGGTATAGCTCTGCAGTACCGCGATTACGGTCTTCAGAACGTTGCCAGAACAATCTTTCATCGTTACCCAGGAATGGAGCACCCTCCATCTGTGACTGATGTTTAAGGATCGTATTTCGTTTCAAACGAAGTTCTTCCGGAGACATTGGAACAGCCATTTCAATATTTTCAATTTCCCATTCAGCCCATGCACCACGATACATCCAGATACGACAATCGTTGAGCCATGCCGCACCGGCATTCTTTTCCTCGTCCACAGCAGCAAAGACAGCATCCGTACAAACACGGTGTGTGCCATGAGGATCAGCCAAGTCACCAGCAACAAATATCTGATGAGGTTTCACTTCACGAAGTAGTTCCAAAACGATGTGGACATCCTTCTCGCTGATTGGATTTTTCTCAATCTTTCCGGTCTCATAGAAAGGAAGATCCAGGAAATGCACATTCTGAGGTTTAATCTTTGCGTAGGTACAAGCTGTACGTGCCTCTCCGCGACGAATCATTCCTTTGATCCTTAAAATATCGCTGTTGTCATAATCGCCGTCTTTCTTATTTGCGATAAACGATCTAATCTCATTATAATGCTCGGTGATTTGAGCATTATTGAGATTGAACATCTCATTAAAGCTATTTACAAACATCATGAAACGAGTTACCTCTTCATCATCAACAGCAATATTGCCTGACGTTTGATATACAATATGTACATCATGCCCTTGTTCGGCGAGTCTTCTAACAGTACCTCCCATGGAAATAACGTCATCATCCGGATGCGGAGAGAATATGACCGCACGTTTTGGATAAGGATTAGCCCTTTCCGGACGATTGCTATCATCAGCATTCGGTTTGCCACCCGGCCATCCGGTTATGGTATGTTGCAGATCATTGAATATCTTGATATTTACATTGTAAGCGGAACCATACATCGACAGAAGTTCACTCAAGCCATTCTCATTATAATCCTTATTCGTCAACTTCAGAATTGGTTTTTGAGTAAGTTGACACAACCAGACAACTGCACTGCGAATCAATTTATTATTCCATTCGCAAGAAGTCACCAGCCAGGGGCGCTGAATACGGGTCAGGTTGGCCGCGGCAGACAGATCGATAACGATATTTGCGTTGCTATGCGCCTGAAGATAAGAAGCAGGAATTGTGTCAGACATTTTATCTTCCACCGTCATCTTAATCTTTGAAGCTTTCTCTTCACCCCATGCAACAAGATAAATCTTCTTTGCCGCCAAGATTGAACCGATACCCATCGTTATCGAACTGATAGGTACATTTTTCATTCCGCCAAATTGCTTCGCAGCTTCCTCGCGTGAAGTGCCATCCAGCAGAATTAACCGGGTAGAGGAGTTGATTTGAGAACCAGGTTCATTAAAAGCAATATTTCCCTCTTTTCCAATGCCAAGAAGTGCAATATCCATTCCCCCTAAATCCCTTAGTGACTGTTCGTAGGCACGGCAATGATCTGCCACATTATCCATAGAGACAGAACCATCGGGCGTATGAATATTTTCATCTCTCACATCCACAAAATCAAGAAACGACTCCTTCAGACTTCTGAAATTACTGCTTGCAACTTCCATCGAAACAGGATAGTATTCATACAAGTTATACACGATGACATTTCGGAAAGAGAGGCCCTCTTCCTTGTGCATACGAATTAGTTCGCTGAACACATATTTCGGAGAATGCCCGCCTGAAAGTCCCATCACGAAGTTTTTACCTTCCTTTTGAGACTTACGGAGCAACTGCTCGATATCGTCAGCAATGTATTTTACTCCTTCTTCCGTTGTTTCAAAGATATTAGTTGAAACCTTTTCATAACGGGTTAGAACAGAGCGCTCAAAAGAATTCCCAGGTTTATAATATTTCGTGGAGACCTGGTTAAGATTAATTTTAGAACTAAGATTGGTTCTCATAAAAAAGTATATTGAATAGTTTAACGTAAACTGAGTGTATTATTAATACAAAGGTACAAAAACTAAACAAGTCGTCCATATTTTGCACATTAATTTTCACAATAAAGGGAGCCCTTACAAGCTCCCTTTATTACTTACAATTCAGATATTTCAACAAGTTCCATGATAAATATTAATGTAGAATACCCGGGTATCATTCCACTTTGACTATCGCCGTATCCCATATTCCATGGTATATACACCTCATACTTATCACCCACATGCATTTTCTGCAAAACTTCCGTCCATCCCCTTATTACTCCGCCGGCTTTATTGCCGCGTACAATCGTAGATAACGGTCCGCTGCTATTCTTTCCGTATGTTGTTTCAAAGAGGGTACCATTCATCAAGCGGCCCTCATAATGCACTTTTACGACAGAATTAAAATAAGGAGTCTGCGTATTGTTACTCCTCCTGAGCACTTTATATTTGATGAAACCACCATTGGAAGCCGTATCAGTGAACACTTCATCAGGTTCTACCTTGACATACAACAGTGTATCGTAGGCGATCTTCACAGAGTCGTTTGGACCAATCGTTTGATACCGGGGCAAAACAACTTCCTTCTTGCCAAGCGCATCAAAAAGAGACTCATTACGTGTTTTCCACACATTTTCATCGTCATCACTACAAGAAGCTATCATTCCTGTAACGACAAGAAGCAATAAAAAACGAACGAATCCAATGCTTTTCATATTAGATCTTCTTTAGAAGTGATTTCATGCAGACTTTCTCAGAAATGATATTGCTCAGCTCCTGCACAGGCACTCGTTCTTGTTCCATCGTATCACGGAAACGAATGGTGACACAGTTATCTTCCAAAGTCTGGTGATCTACAGTCACACAATAAGGAGTACCAATCGCATCCTGACGGCGATAACGTTTTCCGATTGAGTCTTTTTCGTCATATTGGCAAGTAAACTCAAACTTTAGCGTATCGATGATTTCACGTGCTTTTTCAGGAAGCCCATCTTTCTTGATTAAAGGCATCACCGCCAGTTTGATGGGAGCCAATGGTGCAGGCAATTTCAGAACGACACGGCTTTCTCCGTTTTCAAGCAACTCTTCACAATAAGAAGCACACATCACACTGAGGAACATACGATCCACACCGATAGACGTCTCTATCACAAACGGAGTGTAAGACTCATTGAGTTCGGGATCAAAATACTTTATACTCTTTCCTGAATATTTCTCGTGCTGGCTCAAGTCAAAGTTAGTGCGTGAATGTATTCCCTCGACCTCCTTATAACCAAAAGGCATCAAGAACTCAATATCTGTTGCTGCATTGGCATAATGCGCCAATTTATCATGGTCATGATAGCGGTAACTCTTATCGCCAAACCCTAAGGCTTTATGCCATTTCAAGCGTGTCTCTTTCCACTCTTTAAACCACTCAAGTTCTTCTCCGGGGCGAACAAAGAACTGCATTTCCATCTGTTCAAACTCGCGCATACGGAAAATGAACTGACGGGCTACTATTTCATTTCGGAAAGCTTTACCAATCTGAGCGATACCAAAAGGTATTTTCATACGTCCGGTCTTCTGAACATTCAGGTAGTTGACAAATATTCCCTGGGCAGTTTCAGGACGAAGATACACTTTCATAGCACCATCGCTCGTAGAACCCATCTCTGTATTAAACATCAAGTTAAACTGACGCACCTCCGTCCAATTCTTTGTTCCAGAAATAGGACATACGATCTCTTCATCAATAATAATCTGACGAAGTTCTTCGAGATTACCATCATTGAGAGCTATTGCAAATCTCTGATGCAAAGCTTCGCGTTTGTTGATATTCTCCAATACTCTTTCGTTGGTAGAGCGGAACTGAGCCTCATCAAAAGAATCACCGAATCTTTTGGCAGCTTTGGCAACTTCCTTTTCTATTTTATCATCCATTTTGGCCAATTGCTCTTCAATAAGAACATCCGCTCTATAGCGTTTTTTTGAATCCTTATTGTCAATCAAAGGATCATTGAAAGCATCCACATGTCCTGATGCTTTCCAAATAGTCGGGTGCATAAAGATTGCAGAATCAATACCTACAATATTATCATGCAGGAGCACCATACTTTCCCACCAGTATCTCTTGATGTTATTTTTTAGCTCCACACCATTTTGGCCGTAATCATATACAGCTCCCAGTCCGTCATAAATATCACTTGACGGAAATACAAATCCATATTCCTTACAATGAGATACGATCTTCTTAAATACATCCTCTTGTGCCATAGTATATAACCGCTTAATTATTATTATCAAATTGAGAGTGCAAAGTAACTCATTTTTTTCGATTTTGTTTGTACATTTGCATTCCCATGGTGTTATTTTATCCTAATCATAAATTGCGGGAGCAAATCCTCCTGTTTTGTGCACAAATATTTGTACTATGAACGAAGACGATGTAAACGAAATCTCTGAAAAAGAACTGCCTGAAGAACAGGAAGACGCAATCGATATTACCGATAAAGCGGCGCATTCTGACTATCAAGTACCACAGACTTCAAATGAAGCGATCAAACATCAGCTATCGGGCATGTATGAGCATTGGTTTCTGGATTACGCTTCCTACGTAATCCTAGAACGTGCCGTTCCGCATATTCATGATGGTCTAAAGCCGGTGCAACGTCGTATCCTCCATTCGATGAAGCGACTGGATGATGGAAGATATAACAAAGTAGCCAATATTGTGGGCCACACCATGCAGTTTCACCCTCATGGAGATGCCTCCATCGGAGACGCTTTGGTTCAATTAGGACAAAAAGAGTTACTCATTGACTGTCAGGGAAACTGGGGAAACATTCTCACGGGCGACGATGCAGCTGCTCCCCGTTACATTGAAGCGCGACTTTCCAAGTTTGCCATCGATGTGGTCTTCAATACTAAAACGACAGACTGGAAGCTCTCGTATGACGGACGAAACAAGGAGCCGATTACGCTTCCGGTGAAATATCCTTTATTGCTTGCACAAGGAGTTGAAGGTATTGCGGTAGGTCTTTCTTCAAAGATCCTTCCACACAATTTCAACGAACTTCTCGATGCTTCGGTCTCCATATTAAAAAACGAACCCTTTGAGCTATACCCCGATTTCCAAACCGGCGGTTACATTGACGTGTCCAAATACAATGATGGAGAGCGGGGAGGCAGCGTAAAGATCCGGGCTAAAATAACGAAACAGGATAACAAGACATTAGTAATCACAGAAATTCCATTCGGAAGAACCACCTCTTCCGTCATCGAATCGATCATCAAAGCGAATGACAAAGGAAAGATAAAGATCCGGAAGGTTGACGACAACACCTCTGCAAATGTAGAGATTCTGGTTCATCTTGCCCCGGGCACCTCTTCCGACAAAACGATTGACGCTCTTTACGCTTTCACTGATTGTGAAGTAAGCATTTCGCCAAACTGTTGCGTGATCGAGAATAACAAGCCCTACTTTTTGAATGTCAGTCAGGTGTTGATTCACTCGACATTACATACCAAAGACCTGCTCCAAAAGGAACTGGAGATTCAGAAAGGAGATATTCAGGAGTCACTCCACTTTGCTTCACTAGAGAAGATATTCATCGAAGAGCGTATCTACAAAGATAAAGAGTTTGAGAACAGTAATTCGATGGACGAAGCCGTGGTCCATATCGACAAACGGATAACCCCATACAAACCCTCTTTCATACGCGAAGTAACCAAAGATGATATCCTGCGGTTAATGGAAATAAAGATGGGGCGCATCCTGAAGTTTAACTCGAAAAAAGCAGAAGAACTCATTGCTCAGATGATGGCTGACATCAACCAGATTGATTACCATCTCGCCCATTTGGTAGACTATACGATTGACTGGTTTCTCAAATTGAAGCATAAGTACGGAGCTGATTTCCCACGAAAGACAGAGATTCGCAGCTTTGACACGATTGTGGCAGCAAAGGTAGTCGAAGCAAATGAGAAATTATACATCAACAGGGAAGAGGGCTTCATCGGCACCTCCCTGAAGAAAGACGAGTTTGTGTGCAACTGTTCGGATATTGATGACATCATTCTCTTTTACAAAGATGGGCCCTACAAGATTGTCAAAGTATCAGAAAAGATGTCTATCGGCAAAAATGTGCTTTACCTGAATGTGTTCAAGAAGAATGACAGTCGCACGATCTACAATGTCGTATACAAAGACGGCAAAGAGGGATCCTATTTTATCAAGCGGTTTGCCGTCACCTCCCTGACAAGAGATAAAGTCTATGATGTGACACAAGGAAAGCCAGGCTCACGGATCGTTTATTTCACCGCCAATCCCAATGGAGAAGCGGAAGTAGTCCGTGTCACTCTCAAACCTAAATTCAGACTGAAAACATTGATGTTTGAACGCGACTTTGGCGAAATAACGATCAAGGGACGTATGGCAATGGGCAATCTTCTGACACGAAACGAAGTGCACAAGATCACCTTAAAACAAAAAGGCGGTTCCACGTTGGGCGGACGCAAAGTGTGGTTTGACAAAGATGTGCTGCGTTTAAATTACGACGAACGGGGCGAGTATCTGGGAGAGTTTAATTCAGAGGACCAAATTCTGGTCATTACCAACAGTGGAGAGTATTACCTTTCCAACTTTGATTTGAGCAATCACTTCACGGATAATATCCTGGTCATTGAAAAGTACAATTCCAACAAAGTATGGTCTGCTGCTTTCTTTGATGCAGATACCAAGTTTTTTTACATCAAACGATTCTGTTTTGAATACGCCAACAAAAAGCAGAGTTTCCTTGGCGAAAATCCCCTGTCGCGTCTGATTCTTTTGACCGATACGGTATATCCACGCTTTGAAGCAATCTTTGGAGGCAACGACAGTTTCCGGGAGTCGTTGGTTCTTGACATCGAAGAGTTTATTGCGGTCAAAGGCTTTAAGGCGCATGGCAAAAGAATCAGCACCTTCGAGATCGAGAGCATCAACGAACTGGAGCCCCTTCGCTTCGCCGAACCGGAAGAGGACTCTTCCGACGATCTGGAGGCAAACGCCGATGAAAGTGGGGAAGAGGACGAATCGGGTCAAATGAGTTTATTTAATGAGAATGAATGAGGTATAATCTACTGATATTGATTCTTCTCTCTGTCGTCCTACCTTGTAAGGCGATAGAGAAAGAGGCGACTCAATTCAACAGTGTTAATTCTTCGCATTTGTTTACCATTGGAAGCAGATCAACCTGGGATTCCTATCTGTCTCCTTCATCCTACAAGGGGACAAATCTGGGATACCTCTATGATCAGATGAAGCTCTCGGAGGCACACAAGCATATTTCCTATCAGAGTCTGTTCCGAATCGATCTGTCGAAGATGGAAAATAAAGCCGGAAACGGGGAGATGTGGAGTGGCTTCCTCACCTACCGGTGGGGGGCTCACTATCGGTGGCAGATTGATCCCTCTCTGCAACTCTTAGGGGGAGCTTTAATGGGAGGTACCATCGGGGGACTCTATAATATCCGCAACAGCAACAATCCGGCGCAAGCCAAGATCAACTTGGGACTCTCCCTTTCGGGCATTGCATTATATAAGGTGAGGATCGGCAATTATCCGATTCATTTCCGCTATCAGATCAACCTTCCGACCGTCGGGTTCACCTTCTCTCCGCACTACGGACAGTCCTATTACGAGATCTTCACGCTAGGCAATGATAAAGGAGTCTATCTTGTCAGTTCGCCGCACAATCTGTTTGAGTTGGAAAACATGTTTTCCGCAGAGATCCCTTTCAACTGTGTCACCTTACGTCTCGGTTTCTCCAACACCTACTTGCGATCGACGATACATCAGCTGGAAACGCAGATCAACTGCAATTCCTTTTTCATCGGATTTGTCAAAGAGGGCCTTTTTTTCTCTGGAAAGAAACGCATCAAACCAGCCGGCTATCATAGTCCGGTCTATTAACTCTCAAGGCTATGAAAGCATTCAGATTCAATCATTTGATTACGCTGCTGGTACTCGTACTCTCTCTTTGCTCGTGCGACAAGGAAGATGAGTTCAACAATACTCCTTCCGGAAACATGGAAGCACTGTGGCAGATCATCGATGAGCACTATTGTTTTCTGGATGCGAAGAAGATAAACTGGGACAGTGTACACACCGCATTCATGCCCCGTGTCAAAAACGTTACATCGCAGGAAGCACTACTTCATCTGATGGATGAGATGTTGGACATCCTTCAAGACGGTCATGTCAATGTAGCTGCCTCATTCAATATAGCACGCTATTGGGAGTGGTTTGAAGCCTATCCAGAAAACTTTGACGAAAAGATCCAGAAGAATTACCTGAAAACAGACTATTATATCTCGGGTGGCATTAAATATACGATTCTGGACGATAACATCGGCTACATTTACTATTCCAGTTTTCAGGACCAAACAGGCGAATTTAATATGGATCATATCCTCTATCGCCTCGCTCTTTGCAGAGGAATCATTGTTGATATACGCAACAACGGGGGCGGCGAACTGACCAACGTGCAAAACATTGCCGCGAGTTTTACGGACTCGAAAGTGCTCACCGGATATGTATCGCATAAAACAGGCAAAGGACACTCCGACTTCTCAGAGCCCTATGCCAAATATCTTTATCCAAGATCATCGGGTACTTACAATTACTACAAACAAGTGGTAGTGCTCACCAACCGCAACTGTTACAGCGCAGCCAATGAGTTTGTAAACACAATGATGCAATTGCCCAACGTTACCATCATGGGAGATCAAACAGGAGGCGGGTCGGGTTTTCCTTTTTCCTCCGAACTTCCGAATGGCTGGACAGTACGTTTTTCGTCATCACTCTCTCTCTCGCCAGAGATGAAACAGATTGAGTATGGCATCAACCCCGATGTTCGGGTCAGCATGACGAAAGAAGATGAAGAAAAAGGGCTCGATACAATCATCGAAACAGCCAGAGATTCTATCCATAATCACTACCTCCACTAAGAGCATCTGACACTTTTCCCCATTTTAGTTGGCAGAAATGAAAATTATACTTACCTTTGCATCCGTTTATAACGCGCCTGTGGTGAAATTGGTAGACACGCCAGACTTAGGATCTGGTACTTCGCGGTATGTAGGTTCGAGTCCTATCAGGCGCACCAAACATTTGATTTGTTTACAAAGTAAAACTCCTCAGTTAATCTTGTTCAGATTAGTTGAGGAGTTTTGCTTAGAGGATCTATCCGAACCTACGGCCTTCTTATACTGAAATAGGTAGACACAATATTTCTCTTTTTCAATAGCTGTAACTACTTGATTTATAATTATAAAAAGGTTCAAGTCTTTTCCGAAAAAACATACGGAAAACTTTGGAAAGATATACGGTTAAAAGCAAAAAGTTTTCCCATAGTTTTCGGCAAAACTATGGGAAAACTTTTCAGGGGATTTAGGACGCTCCTTTTTGGATTTTTAGAGACTCCAAAATGCCAATAATAGTGAACCCGATAGCTATCCTGACAATCGAGGCAAAAACTAGTTCAAAAAGGGGCAATCGATTGCATTTTTGGTAGCAATTTTTGAGCGAGCAAGTAAAATCAAAACAGACCAAACTGCCCTACAGTATACTGAAAGGTGTGGCTTGGTGCAGTTGGTGCATTAAAATCAAGGTATTCGGCGATTCTGAAATCAAAAAAAAAATTGGCCCCGAAATTAGCGAAAATCAGCTGATCCTTAATCTGTTGTCCTTATAAAACCCCTATTTTCACGGTTTTCGGACCATCTCTCCACAAACATCACTCTCTGCTTGCCACAAAGGTCATCACCGATTGCCACAAAGGTCACCACCGATTGCCACTAAGGTCACGCTCGCAGACCCTTTAGTAGCAAGCTTTACTCCCTGAAACGACGCACTTTTTCGGCGTTTACTCTTTTCAATACTTTCGGCAAGAGCACGGCACAAAAAAAAGGAGAACATCCCAATGGACATTCTCCTCATTTTTTGTACCGAAGTACTTTTTACTTTCTGATACCAAGTTCTTTGATGATGGCACGATATCTTTCGATATCAATCTTGATAAGGTAATCCAATAAACGACGACGCTTTCCTACCAACATCTTCAGAGCTCTTTCAGTGCTATAATCCTTTTTATTTGACTTGAGGTGCTCAGTCAAATGAGAAATACGGTATGAAAACAATGCTATCTGGGACTCAGAAGAGCCAGTATCAGTGTTAGACGTTCCGTACTTTTCGAAGATTTCTTTCTTTTTCGCTGAATCTAAATACATCTTGTTCTTTTTAAATTGTTAATACGATGTGATTTGAGTCTGCAAAGATAGGCATTATTTTTTTATCAGCAACCTTTCTTCTCCCTTTTTTATTCGATTTGGCTCGTAATCAACGAGTCTAAATGAAAAAAAAGATGTTGAATGACATAAAAAAGGATTTTTGTCGTACCTTTGCACTCTCAAACTTTTCTTTATGCAGCAAAATATTAGGAACATTGCGATTATCGCACACGTCGATCACGGTAAAACAACAATAGTAGACAAAATGCTTTTAGCCGGTCATCTCTTCCGAGATAACCAAACGAGTGGCGAACTGATCTTAGACAACAATGACCTGGAACGCGAAAGAGGGATCACGATCCTTTCTAAAAACGTTTCTATCACCTATAACGGAACAAAAATAAACATCATTGACACTCCGGGTCACTCGGACTTTGGTGGTGAAGTGGAACGCGTACTAAACATGGCAGACGGCTGTCTGTTGCTTGTTGATGCTTTTGAAGGTCCGATGCCTCAGACTCGCTTCGTACTACAGAAGGCGATCGAAATCGGATTAAAACCAATCGTTGTTATTAATAAGGTGGACAAACCAAACTGCCGTCCGGATGAAGTGCAGGAGATGGTGTTTGACTTGATGTATAGCCTGGATGCTACTGAAGATCAGCTGAACTTCCCAACGATTTATGGTTCTGCCAAACAAGGTTGGATGTCTGACGACTGGAAAAATCCAACGGACAATATCACTCCGCTTCTTGACGCTATCGTAGAGAATATCCCTGCCCCTGAAATATTGGAAGGTACCCCTCAGATGCTAATTACTTCTCTTGATTATTCTACTTACCAGGGGCGTATAGCAGTGGGACGTATCCATCGCGGCGAACTTCGTGAAGGTATGGATGTGTCGCTAAGTAAAAGAGATGGATCAATCACTAAATCCAGAATAAAAGAGCTGCATGTCTTTGAAGGTCTTGGCCGTGTCAAAGTAAAAAGTGCTTTTTCCGGTGATATTTGTGCTTTAGTCGGTATTGAGGGTTTTGAAATTGGAGACTCGATCTGCGACTTACAGAATCCAGAACCTTTGAAGCCGATTGCTATCGACGAACCAACCATGAGCATGGTCTTTACGATCAATGACTCTCCGTTCTTTGGTAAAGATGGAAAATACGTCACTTCTCGTCATATTAATGACCGTTTGGTAAAAGAATTGGATAAGAATCTGGCTCTACGCGTCAGCAAAAGCGAGACCTCGGATGTATG
>JAQUZH010000077.1 GCA_028691445.1 Bacteroidales bacterium
CGCTCTTCCGCTACCGCACACGCGATCTGACCCGTATCTTACCTGGCCAATGTCCTTGCGGACGTACTCATCACCGCATTGACCGTCTGAAAGGAAGAAGCGATGATATGATTATCCTCAAAGGAGGGAATATATTTCCTCTGCAGGTGGAGACGATCCTGATGCAATTCAAAGAACTGGGATCACAGTATCTGATCACCATGGAGACGATCAACAACAACGACGAGATGAAAGTGGAAGTCGAGCTCGACGAACTCACGACTGACAACTATATTGATCTGGATCGCCTGCGCAAAGAGATCACCAGACAGTTGAAAGACGAGTTGCTGATTACCCCCAAGGTGGTGCTGGTGAAGAAAGGTTCGCTGCCACAATCGGAAGGAAAGGCTGTTCGCGTTCATGACTTACGACACAACATCTGATCTGTTTGTTTAGGAAAAAGGATCCATATCAAGCAGAATTTTTGTCCGTATATTTTAAAAAAAACATCCGTTTGTTTGCTCCGTTTCACATCTATGAAACGATCCAAACAAACGGATGTTTTTGTAGAAGAGTTCGTACTCCTTTCTAACAGTATAAGGTCAAGGGAACTATTCTTTCTTAGTCAGCAAACTCACCACAATGATGGTAATCACTGAGATGGGGAAGGCAAAGAGGATGGGGTCAATGGCATACCAGGGAAACACATCCACCAGGAGATCACGACCAAACAACAGTTTGCAGAGTCCAAAAGGCACCGCCTCCGCTTTGTGCACAAATCCCAAAGCAAACAGAGAAGCCAGCAAACCGGCCCACATACTAAACAAGACGCCCGACCGGGTTGCTCTTTTCCAGTAAAGCACACAGAAATAAGCCGGCAGGAAAGTGGAAGCGCAAACGCCCATAAAGATAGCTGTGCCCCGCGCGATGATATTCATCGGCAACAGGTAACAGATGATGTAGCTAACAATGATCGAGAAAAAGATGGCGATGCGAACTACTCGCGTTGTGTTCTTTTGGTTGTTGCCCGTAAGAGGCGCGTAGATATCAGCACCGGCGGCAGCACCCATGGTATGAAACTGCGAACTCATCGTAGACATACTGGCACTTAATATGCAAAGCATAAACAGGGCAGAGAACCAAGACGGCATGGAATGGTTGATAAAAAAAGGAATAATCTTATCAATATCGCCTAATAGTTCTGTTGCTACTTTCCCTTCTGTTTTCAGAAAATAGAGGTTCGAAAGTGCACCTGCATGATAGATGGATCCTACGGTGATAATCAGAAACAAACAGCCGATAAAGACACCACGGTTGAGCTGTTTGGTGCTCTTTACGGTCATAAAGCGAACCACCAGCTGAGGTTGAGCCAGACATCCGATACCTACACCCAAGATCAACGAGGTAACCAGTGTGTACCACTGAGGCGAACCGCTTACAGGCATGGAAGTCCATCCCTGATGTCCAAGTAAGCGAAACTTCTCAGGCACCAGATCCGTGATACTACCCAGCGCAACATTCGCTTCTGTAAAGCCCATTCCAAGCTGTTTGTAGAGATAAAACATCAAGAATGCCATACAGATAAACATGATAACAGCCTGATAGGCATCGGTATACATCACCCCTTTCATACCTCCGGCAATAACATACGAAGCCACGATCAAGGTAAATATCAGCAAGGCGATATGGAAGTCAATGTGAAAGATCTGTTCGAGGAAGACCGCTCCACCCTTTAATACCACCGCAGCATACAACGGCATACAACAGAAGATGACCGCCGCCGCAAAGATCTGGATGGCACGTGAATGGTAGCGTCGTCCGAGCAACTGTGGGAAAGTAGCCGCATTATACAGTACACCCAGTTTGCGGGTGGGACGTCCGAAGATGATAAAGGCAATGATCACACCCATAAGCATGTTGAGTAGACAGAGCCATTGAATGCCCATACCATAAGCGGCAGCAACGCCACCAAAACCGACAATCGCAGATGCTGAGATGAAAGTCGCTCCGTAAGAAAGTGCCATAACGATCGGATTCATCTGTCGTCCGCCCACGAGATAATCGTCCGAACTCGTTGTTTTTTTGTATCCGAGATAACCAAGATAAGCCAGTGATAGCATATACACCAATACTATCAGTCCTAAATAAAACGTACTCATTGATTTGTGTTTTTGTGGTCAGTAAACCAGGGTTTAAATTTCTTATTTGTACCTTTTGTCTGTTGTTTCGTTTTCATCAGACTCATCGTCTTTATTCCACTTTGAGATACCCCACCACGCAGAAAAAATCAAACAGGCTACACCAAGTACATACGGCAACCAAATGCCGGGATCTTCAATTCCAAACATATTTCTATCAGTTATTTTATAATAGAGGGCAAAAGTAAGCAAAAAACAGGAATAAACGCACTAAACGAAAGGATTGTACAGCAAAAGCCGCACAGATTATCTATTCTCTCGCAAGAGTAGTTCTCTATAAGCGTGCAGCAGCGACAAGTCATGCAGCGAAATCTCATCAAACATACGTCTGACGACCTCCGATGTAATTTTAGAAAGGTCCTCTCTCCGCGAAATGACCAGCAGTCCACCCATATCCACTGCACCCGGACTCAGCAGGATCTGCTTCTCCTCTGTCTCATAATAAAAAGAGGGTCTGTGTGCTTTACGGGGAAAAATGACCAGCGAATAGAGACCCGATTGGTTGCGGGCAAGGAGGTTAAACATCGGTTCGACGTGAGTCGGCTGCAGTCTGGCTTGCAGGTCGTAATAAAGTTCGAAAGCCTCCACGATCGATTGCGGATCGCGTGCTTCCAGCAAGATCGCACTTCTTAGATAATGAGGAGCATAACTCACCGTCAGAGCTTTAGAAGTGTACAGCAAACGAACCAGCGTGCGCTGATCGAGATCACCAAACAAAGGCATCACTTTCGAAGGAGCTGCCTGAAAATGAAAATGATCCGGTGCCGAAGCACCGCACTCAGGACCGTTATAAAAGAGTTCATAGTCGGACAGCAGTTCGCACAAACGGAGCATATCGCCCATTTTTCCTTGTATACTCTGCAGCTGATGACTTTTGGAAGGAATCGTCAGATGGCCGTGAAAGATTGGGAAAGGATTACACAGCACATCATATCCCGGAAGGAGTTCCAGTATCTCCTGTTCGGCGGGCCGGTTGGAAACACAAAGGAAACAAGGCCTCTTTTCCAACGAAGCCTTATCGATCTTCGCACCCGAAGAGATGATCCTTGCCGGGTTAAACTGCACCCTGATGGAAAAGCCCGGAAAAGGGATCGAAGAGAGTTCCAGTTGATCCAAAGCCTTTACATGTTCACGAAGGAAAGGCCACTGTTCATTCTGCGAACGCCAAAACGAGGCAAGTTGCGAAGCGATCACACTCATTGCCTGTTCAGTTGGATACGCGCCTCTATCTCCATGCGACGGATAGCATCTTTGTATCGGTTATTCTTATTTATTTGTTCGATGCTCAGCGACGAATCGGTGTTCTTTCCCCAGCGACGGCAGCAATAGACCACATCATAGACACGTCCGATGCGATATTCACGGCTGATACGCAGTCCCACTGCATAATCTTCCCCATAGCTGGTGTCCGGTAGCCGGTAACGACGAAGCAGTGGTGTAAAGAACGCACGTGGAGCACCCAGCCCATTGACACGCAAGAGATTGTTTCTACCATTATCTTTCGTCCACTCGCTATGATCAATGACTCCGGGAGGAATCTCCTTCAGATAAAAGTCCGTCATGAGATACGACCCCACCACCATGGCACACTTCTGAAAATAAAACGCCTCAACCATGATCTGCAAAGAGCGCTCATCAAAATACATATCATCACTATCCAGCTGTACGGCAAAGCGACCACAGCGAGCATCATTCACGCCATAGTTCCAGCACCCTCCGATACTCAGATCTGTACGTTCCGGAATGAGATGAACCACCCGCGAGTCGCCGGCAAAAGAGTCAATGATCTCCGAAGTGCCATCGGTCGAATGGTTATCAATGATAATCAGGTTAAAGGGAAACTTCGTTTTCTGTTTGAGCACCGATTCGATCGCATCTTTGATCGTCTCTTTCCGGTTGCGCACCGGAATGATGACAGATGCCTCATTGTCGAAAGCCCCTTCGGTCAAGTCTATCTCTTTGAACTGGGGAGCCAGCCAGGCACCTTTTTGTTTCAAACACTCCAGAAAAGAGCTTTCCATTTCCACCTGCACGTCGCGATTCTTCGGGTTCACATAATCAAACTGTTTTTCTCCCGCAGAAGGGATATCCTCGTCCATCTCAGTATAGAGATACTCCGGAATATGGATCAGAGGCTCATCGAGCGAGATCAGTAACAAGGTACGATAGAGCGCCGAATAGTTCAGCGTCGGTATTCCTTGCACCACCCGTTTCAATGCAGCGGTGCGAAACACGAGCAGCGGTCCGAAGTTAAAATCATCGCGCACAAACCACGAACCGCAATCAATCAAAGGGTTCGCGTTCCGTTGGTTATGGACATCCTGGTGATAATAATCGGCATAAGCCATAGGGGCTTGAGTAGAATCCAGTACATCCAGAATCCGTTGCAGAGCAAACAATCCCGGTTTGAACGGCGTATTCTTTGTATAGATAAGCGTATACTCCGCCTGACTCTGTTCGATAATAGCGCGAAGCGTTTCTGAATTGTTTGGCATACCGGTTGTCAGGGTCTTGCATCCTTCCGGAACCGCATTCTCCGGATATCGGGAGCCCATGATTACAATATCTTCTACAAACTCATCATTTCGAAATTCATCAATTAGTGAAGAGGAGCAAACTGCTGCGTAGGGTAGGAAACAATTTATTTTTTTCATGAAATATCTATGATTTACTTATGACAAAGGTATTGATTCAGTCGGAATCAACAAAAAAAAGGAAAGTGAATTGAAAGAGTTTTGTACTTTTGCATGAGGTAACAGTAGTCTTAAACAAATAAACCCATCAAATGGACCCGAATAAAGCAGACGAATTATACAAAAAAGCGCTGAAGAATATTTCCGACAGATCGCTTATGATTGCAATGAACGATATATACAAACTACTAAATGGCAGCGGAGGCTTTGACACCCGAGAGTCCTTTTCAGATGCTGAAAAAACCTATCGGTTTCTATTAAAATATCTCCTTGAAGGAAAACCGGATACCAAGCGCGAAAAGCTATTCAAAGAACTACAGTTTAACATTGCAGAAATAGCCACCAATGCCTACGAAGAGGCATCTATGAGCAGCTCATACAAACTCTATTTTGAGAAGAAAAGATCAAAGAAATCTTTGAAATTTGAGTCTATCCACTCCTTGCAGGAACAGTACAGAGCCTTGCAACAGAAGTATAAACTCATGAAGCAGGAGGCTCCTGTCGATCTTCAACTGGTGACCAAGCAGAGCATGGAAGAGACTGTCAGCAAACTCTTTTACAAGATTTGGTTGTTTGGCACCAACAAGGAGCAGATAGACTTTGATATATCACCCAGTTTGGTCACAGCCCTGACCTTCCGTCTACTCGTCCATTTCCAAGAAGCAGAAATGATGGCTTTGATCGATGCCTGCGAGTTTGGCAAACAAGAAGTTCATTGGCGTGCGCTCTGCGGCATTATCATCCTTCTCCAGCAACGCGAAGAACTGATCGGCTACAACCCCGTTCTTAGTAGCCGTATCTCCTTACTCAAAGATATACCTGGTTTTCAGCAGGAGTTCTATTCCGTTCTGATTATGATGATCCGCACCTTTGAAGCCGAATCGATCGCCAAGAAGTTGGAAGAAAACATCTTCTGTGACTTAGAAAACCTACGCGATAAGATCACTTCAAAGGTTCCTCTGAAAGACTTTCTGAGTGATCCTGAGGCGTTGGAAAAGAATCCGGAATGGAAAGAGTTAATCAATCCGTCCGATCTTGAAAAGAAAATGCATGAGATAAATGACCTGCAACAAGAGGGAGCCGACGTCATGTTGTCATCCTTTGCTATGTTAAAGGACTTACCCTTCTTTCACGAAGTCGCCAACTGGTTTCTTCCCTTTGACCCCGAATACAGTGCGCTGCGCACGCTCTTAGCAAACGACCCGGCAGAGAGCCTTTACTTCCTGAATTCCCTCACGCAGACGCCCTATATCTGCAGTTCGGACAAATATTCCTTCTGTTTTAATATAAAGAGTATGCCGCAAGAAATGGCCAAAGGAATCACCAGAAAGTACCGCACCGACACAGATGAGTTGAACAAGATCGTAGAAGAAGACCGAAAAGTAAACAATGATGGAAAAGGCGATTCATATGCACGCGAGTACATTCAAGACCTGTTTCGTTTCTTCAAGTTTCATCCAAGAAGAGCCGACTTCACGGATATCTTCGAGGATGTCCTGGGTTTGTATGATTCCCCTTATATTCAGGAATTACTGTCGGGCACAGAGAGTCTAAGAAAGATAGCAGCCTTTTATTTCGACAAAGGCATCTACGAAGAAGCGGCAATTCTCTTCGATTTACTGATCGAATCCGGAGATGAAGATGCACGAATCTTACAGCAACAAGCCTATTGCTATCAAGAACTGGGAGAAAAAGAAATAGCCCTGTCCATTTACAAGCAAGCCTTAGCGCTAAACCCAAAAGACTACTGGACCTTACGCAAGGTTGCCGGGTGCTACCGTCAATTAAAGGAATACGACAAAGCGATTGAATACGCCGAAAAAGCCGGAGCCTTGAAGCCGGACAATCTCAGCATCGAATCCTTTAAGGCCTATTGCTATCTCGAACAAAAGAACTACGAAGAGGCCTTGCGTTGCTTCCACAAGATCAACTATCTCGACAGCACCAATAACAAGACATTGCGTCCAATAGCCTGGTGTTATTTTTTGAGCGACAAACAAGCAGAGTCACTCAAATACTACGATAAGATACTTTCCAACCAACCGGAAACAACCGATTATCTGAATGCCGGACACGCCTACTGGGTGGCAGGCGATCAAAAGCAGGCGATTGAACTCTATGCGACGGGCGCCAAACTCACGAAAATCAGGGAAGATTTCATTAATCAGTTTAAGGAAGACGAGTCCATCCTTTCAGATAAAGGGATCCCGTCAGAGATACTCAGCTATATGCCGGATATTATTTTCTTCGAAAGCTCTCCACTAAGGTTGTAAGAGCAATCCTTCGGTTCAGTTCGTAGAGCGAATAACCGGCAGCCAACACACACAGCAAGCTCCCTACCGTATAGACAACGGTAGTGGAGCAAAAGCTGCACACACCCAAGGTTACCACCGAGAAGAGAACCGTACGACCGATCATCCTGCGATAATCCGGTAAAAAGACGAAACCATATCGACGCTTCACCACGAAGATCAGCACCGCGATATATATCAGATAGATGAAAACAAAAGAGATCGCAAGTCCCTTCAATCCATAGAGCGTATAGCCCAGTATATTGAGCGACAACTGCAGCGTATTACTTAATCCTCCCTCCAGCCAGAGGTATGCTTTCCTGTCCCCTTTCGCAAAAGAGATATACCCCATCGCATACGAAATAGTCTTAAGCAACATGCCCAGACAGAGCAGACGGATAAACGAAGCGATCAGCATAAACTCAGAAGCAAGCAAGATCCGTATCAGCAACGGCGCAAATACCATCATAAAGAGCAGAATAGGAAAAGCGATCAGAAGAACAATCTCCCCCTGTCGGTTGACCGTCTCATTCATTCGTTTGACGTCATTAGAGACAGCCGCAAGCCGTGGGTAATAATCCGCGCCCATTGCCACAAAGATCATGGCAACCGCATGATAGGTCATCCCCATGCCCGCCTGAAAAAAGCCCACATCGTCGAGACTCCCCGTCGTACTGATATACGCATTGACCAGATACGTAACCAACTGTCCCACCAGTTGAGCAGCAATCAGTGCAATACCTAGTTTGGCCATCTCATAGCCGGTCGTCGTCAGTTCCTGTTTCGTCACCTTACATCCCACCAGCATTACCTTGGAAGCATAATAGCGACTCATCGCATACGTTGCCAAAGCAGAAATGATTAAGGCAGGCACAATGCCCTCCACCCCGTAGTAGTAGAACAAAGGAACCGAGACCGCCAGTCCGGCGACAGCCCCCGTCAAAGAAGAAAGCGCCGTCTCTTTCAGCCGGTGTGTACCCTGCAGCAACGAAGTATTCCCCTGTGTAAAGAGAAGAGCCGCCAGCATCAGCGAAAGGAGCATAAACGAAACAGAATAGGTCACATTGCCAAAGGTATACCAACTCAGCAAAGGAGAAGCAACAATCAGGAAGAGAGACCCAGCGATCGCACAGAGCGCCAAACAAAGACGAAAGATCTTCACGGTGCGGCTCAAGGTCAACAGATCGCCCGAAGCCTGCGCCTGCGATATCGTGCGCACCGCACTTGTATTCAGCCCCAAGCCAAACAGTGTAGTGATCATTGTCAACGTGGAGATAAAAAGTGCCGATACACCCATCCCTTCCGGACCCAGAAACTCCGCAGAAACTTTCCCTTTGAGCAGCGTCACCACGATATTGATGACCTGTACCCCGCCAAAGATAGAGGTGGCCTTAAAGATACCTCTGTATGAAGAAGAATCAGCCATTAGGCATATCACGTTTAGTAAATTGATAACGCATCACCTGAGCATCTCTACCCGTTGCTCCGTTGAAAGGAGACAGATCAATAGACGCCCCCCGTTCCCACTCCTCCAGCAACTGCTCTACAGAAAAAGTCTCAAGCGTCGGATTGACACATTCCGTCTGCACCAGATTTGCATGCACACAGCAGCACGCTATGGTAGGATAACAAACCCCCTGTCGATACAGAAAGAAAGGTTTGTAGCGTTGCATCGCGATCTCCAGCGAGTTGGGTGCTTTAAACTCACACTGAGAGAGCAAGTGCGCCAATTCACTTTTGCCATAGATATAGCCCGACACGCCCAGCGGATAGGTCCAGTCAGAGAGATAGTCGAAGCTATCCCAGCGAAAAGCAAGCAAGCCATCCGGCAGCGCCACAAACGCCGGCAGTTCGACGTGCCGTTGCAGCACCACACTCTCCTCAAGATCTTTGCCGCGGCTCAAAGCGACAATATACTTTTGAGTAGGAAGATTCAGAAGAGCTGTATAATCCACAGGGCGCAGAAACACCATATCATCCACATACAAGGCAATCGACTTTGCCTCAGAGCGAGAGACCAGATCGATCATCTGACTTCTGAAATCACGCTCTTCCACAAAGAGAAACGGAGACTCCACAAAGAGCCTTTCCAGTTGCCTGTAGCTCTGGCGGTGACGATCATCTGAAGCCTTATACAAGATATACATCCGATGCTCCCCCTTTACCTGAAGCAGAAAAGAAGAGAGAAACGCATGCAATTGCATGGCCCGATCTTTCGAAAAGACGATCGAGTCAATACGCTCCTGTTGGGGTTGAAGCAAGCACGCCTCTTCCACCTCACGATCAAAACGTATGTCTTGGAGGTAACGCTCTTTGCGGATCAGGACAAACCCTTTGCGATCCAGCCACTTCACCATTTTAGCACGAAAACGAGGAAACAAATCCATTTATCTAAACTATTAACAGTAAGTAAACGGACATGTCTCCTCTAAATTGTGGATGGCGCCATATATTGAGCCCTCGGCGCCTATCTTCTGCCACTTCGGCTCGTTCCGGTCGTGCTCTTCTCTGTCGCAGCACTTCTGCTGGTTGACGTACTTGTAGAGCGGTTGCTCCTTGTCGAGGTACTTTCAGAAGCTGTCGAACTTCTTCTTGCAGGCGTTTCCGTCTGGTTGCGCATCTGTTTCTCCACCTTCACCGGCTGACCGATCGTCTTGCCATAGTAGTTGGTATCATCCTTCTTCTCAGCAGCCACATTCGAAGCGTCCGTGCGTCGACGAGTAGTCGTTGTCGTATTACCTTCCCTACCGCTGCGAGTAGTTGCATTATCCGTCACCCTACCAGAGCGCGATTCGCTTGTTGTAGTCGTTGTGGTTGTGGTTGTAGAGGTAGAACGTGTAGCCTCATCTCTCGTATTCGTCGAACGAGCCGCATCATTTGAGCGGTTTGTAGCAGACGAACGGCTGTTCCTATTCTCCTGTACCTGTTGATTGGTCGTATTTGCATTCACACCCCTTCTGTCGCTGCCCGTAGTAGCAGCCGATCTGCCCGAAGCCGCATTCGTACCTCTTTGCGCATTCATCGATCGAGTCGTCTCATGCTGCACCTTTCGATCCGCATCCGAATACTTAAACTTCCGATTGGCTCTCAGGTTCTGATCATTCCAATCGCGCGCCCTGTCTCTTTCATTTTTTGACCAGAAAAACGCACTTTTGCTATTTTCATTATATCCCCTTACATACGGAATATTGCATCGATCATAGTAATCACGATAGTAAAAGCGCGGATAGTGCGACACATAATGTTGATGATGCATCCACGGACGATAGACATTGATATCAAGTACGATAGAGTAACAACGATTGAGATCAAAGTCCGGATAGATATAACTGATGTTTCTTGAGAAACGCCACTGTCCATTGTTTAGAAACACAAAGCCGCCACCCGAAAGATCGTAATAACACTCAATATCGGGCAGATAATAATAGCGTACCCCTCTAACTGTCGGAGGGGCCCAGGACGGACTCTCATAGGTAACCACCGTTGTCGGCACACTCTCCGTATATACAGCACAGCCGGATAGCATTGTAACAGACAGCATCAAAAGAGCTGTAACCGCTGAATCTTTTATTCGTTTCATAATCGCTTGTTTTTATTTGTTATTCCACTGCCAAATTAGATAAAAAAATTCAGATAGCTCACACTATCCTCTGTTTTATTCATAAGACGACCAAACAGTGAAAATATAACAGCCAAATGGAAGAATTATTCTTTCCAGTGAATGAACGGACAACTCCAATGCACATAAATGAACAGTGTCTGCAAAGTACCTCATTCCTTTGCAGACACCGTCAAAAAAACAGTCCGGATTTACTTATTTTACCAGGATCTTGACTGTTTGCCGTTGTATCTCACCATCACCCTGTACGGTCAGAATACCGTAATAGATTCCACCCGTCAGACCCGGATTGCTGTATCTGAAGTTATTCACTCCCTGTGCGCAAGGCAAACCGGTCACACTGTTCATCAAACGTCCGTCGGTGTTGTATATTGACAAGCTAACAGACGAAGACTCTGAGGCCAAACTATACGTAAAGACCGTTTCATCTTCAAAGGGATTGGGGGCATTGTACAGCGGTTGTTCCACAGCTACCTCTTCAATAGGCTCATCCGTCAGCAATTCGACAAGGCGGAAGGAAGCATTATCCACATCAATCCACGATGAACCGGTATTCGTACCCTTGAAGCCGATCTGAGCAGCCCCCGTAACTATAACAGGTATGCTTACCTTGACAAAAGAGCCGTTAGTAGCCGAGGAGCCAATCGTAGCCTGAACCTCCGAATCATCCTCCGAGGTATCTTTGGCATACATCACAAAACCGCCGCTACTACGAACATACGCCGTCATCACATATTTACCATAAGGAAGAGAAGAGACATACTGCTTCATATCAAGTGTCAGACCGGAGCTATTAAGAACATGTGCATATTTACCGGCCAGCGGATTATTCGTGTCCAAAATCGTCTTTGAAGTTACGGCTGTTGGAGTCGTGCTCACTGTCCAATTGGTCAGGCCCGTTTCAAATGTTCCGTTCTTCAACAGATTGTTCTTTTCATAATCTTCCTCCAGTACCCATTGCTGATTCGCATTGGTCGCTGCCTGATAGGTATATTGAATCACCTGACCCTTGTCATTCGTCTTGCCCGAGTTATCCAGTCCGTAGGCAGTCAAACGGTTGCGG
>JAQUZH010000078.1 GCA_028691445.1 Bacteroidales bacterium
ACTATGAGGGTTCATTCGATGAGCAGAATATGGAGAACTTGCTGAAGCTGCTTGAGACTGTTAGCGGTAAATTCATGCTAACGATGTTTCCAATGGACTTGATAGAGCGGTATGCTATTAAGAATGGATGGGTGATTCATAGGGTGGAGAGGACGATCAGCGCCTCTAAGACAAACAGAAGAAAGCAAGAAGAGTGGATGGTTTGTAATTATTCCGGTGTTGAAGGGAAGCAAAATATGCTGTTTTGAATGGTGTTTAAATGCTGTTCGAATGTGCGTGCGCCAACCTTTTTCCGCTTTTCGTTTTTCAGAGAAAAAACGCTTTTGGTTTTGGAAAATGGTCGCTTTTCGTTTTGCCGCTTATATTGTCGATTAATTGCTGTGCATCTTCACCATTCAATTCATTTTGTATAGCACATGGCAGAGCAATATCCACTTTTAACTCCCAAGGACGTCTGCCGGGAACAAACACAGCAGAAGGAAAACGATCAGCATACGGCTGAACCACATCATTGCCGGAATCTCGAAGTTCAAGCATATACTCAATTTTCTCTCCTTTGACTCCCTCTTCGTCATAAATATAACCATCCGGACCAGAAATTGCAACCACTTTTGCTCCCATCTGATTTGCCTTGGCAACAGCTCCCCAAGCCACATTTCCAAAGCCGGATACGGCAACACGCTTCCCTTTGAGATCAATACCTTTAGCAGTTAGCATCTGGTTGACAAAATACAATCCGCCAAAACCTGTTGCCTCAGGACGAATGAGTGACCCTCCAAACTCTAGTCCCTTTCCAGTAAAAGCCCCTGTAAACTCATTTCTCAGCTTCTTATACATGCCGTACATATACCCGATCTCTCTGGCTCCCACTCCAATATCACCGGCAGGAACATCTGTATCAGGTCCAATGTGTTTCCATAATTCGAGCATAAATGCCTGACAAAAGCGCATTACCTCATTGTTTGATTTATTACGTACAGAGAAATCAGAACCGCCCTTTGCTCCTCCCATTGGAAGTGTGGTCAGCGCATTCTTAAACGTCTGTTCGAATCCCAAAAACTTTAGTGTGGATAATGTCACAGAAGAGTGAAAACGAATGCCTCCTTTGTAAGGACCAATGGCATTGTTAAATTGAACACGATAGCCCAGATTCACCTGCACATTACCGTTATCGTCTATCCATGGTACTTTAAAGGTAAATATACGATCCGGTTCTACAAGCCGTTCAATGATCTTGGCTTTTTCAAATTCAGGATGCTGATTATACACGTCTTCAATGGAAATCAATACTTCTTTTACAGCCTGAAGATACTCTGATTCACCGGAATGTCTGGCTTCTAACTGAGCCATCAGATTATTGATATTCATAGCAAAAAGATTTAGTGGATTCGTATTGCAAAGATAATCTTTCCACGAATAAACCATCACCTAAAGTTTCATAATCCACATAAATGGATTAATTTTGTACAAATAACCCGATATTCATTCTTATCATACTATTATGTTTGAAGCTCACGTCTATATTGAAAGAAGAAATAAACTAAAACAAAGTATCTCTTCAGGCATCCTCCTATTTCCTGCCAATACCGAATCACCCATTAATTATCCCGGAAACTGCTTTCACTTTCGTCAAGACAGCAGTTTTCTCTATTATTTCGGTTTGGACACAGCCGACATCGTAGGGTATATAGACGTTGAGAGTGGCGAAGAGCTTCTGTTTGCAGATGAATTGACCATTGAAGATATCGTATGGATGGGTTATCAGCCTACATTTGCCAATCAGGCCAAAGAAGTGGGTATCCACAAAGTATTGCCTATTGCCAAATTACAGGATTATCTCCATAAAGCGGTATCACAAAGCAGAGCGGTCCATTATTTACCACCCTATCAAGACAGAACTATCATTCGTCTGAGTCAGCTTCTGAATCAATCGCCCGCACAAGTAAGTAGCTCCTGTTCCGTGGAGCTTATCAAAGCTGTGATTGCCATGCGATCATTGAAAGAAGATCGGGAAATTGCAGAGATAGAGAAGGCCTGCAAAGTGGGTTATAATATGCATATCTCTGCTTTTCATAATTGCATGCCAGGAAAGAGCGAACAAGAATTATATGGTATCATGGAGGGTATTGCTTATCAACAAGGAGCAGGCACCTCCTTTTCCACAATTCTTTCGCAAAATGGAGAGACGCTGCACAACTACAACCATTACCAAACCCTTACAGAGGGCCGTTTGTTATTGGTTGACGCTGGTGCTGAAGCACTCAGTCACTATAGCAGCGATCATACACGTACCATTCCGGTCTCCGGCCACTTTACTCCTTTCCAGGCAGACATGTACAACCTTGTCGTAGCCGCTCAGGCCAAAGGCATTGAATTGTCAGCACCTGAAGTAACCAATCAGAGCATCCATCTTGCAGTCTGCAAAGTCCTTGCGGAAGGTTTAAAAGAGGCTGGAATCATGAAAGGGAATACGGATGATGCTGTAGCTGCCGGTGCTCCTGCCCTGTTTCTTCCCTGCGGACTGGGTCACCACATGGGCCTTGACGTGCATGACATGGAAGGACTCGGTGAGAATTATGTAGGATACGACGAGAATATTAAACGTATTCCACTATTTGGATACAACCGCCTTCGTATGGGTAAGGCACTTAAGCCCGGCATGGTGATGACCGTCGAACCCGGAGTCTACTTCATCCCCTCACTGATTGCCAAGTGGGAAGCGGAAGGCATCAACAAAGAGTTTATCAACTTTGACGCAGCCAGGAAGAAGATTGGTTTTGGGGGTATCCGTCTCGAAGACGACATTCTGATCACGCCAAACGGCAACAGAATCCTTGGCGAGAAGCGACTTCCCACCACCATTGAGGAAGTATTGGCTGCTATGAATGATAAGTAATCAATCCGTCAATCGGGCTTTTATGAATCTCAGTGATTCGTATTCCATATCGGGAAGCGACTGTTGTCAATTCACGTTGAAAACAGTTGCCCACCGAACCGATAAACCCAGCCGGCAATGATTGATAGTCGTACTGCATGACATTACGGCGGAAGAAAGCATCAAAACCATCTAAAATGAGTTGTTGAATATACGGGTGCTCACGATGCATCGATAAGAAAGGAGCAAATGAAGCCATAAAGCGATTGGGAAAAGGTCTGCGATACACCGACTCCATAATCTTTGTACGGTCAATGTGAAATCTTTCATAAAACAGATCACTCACATCCAAAGGCATCATTCTTTTCATATAATCAGCGATCAGTTGCCTTCCAAGCACGGCGCCACTTCCTTCGTCGCCAAGTATAAAACCAAGCGGAGTAATGTTCTTAACGATAATCTCACCGTCATAATAACAGGAATTCGAACCGGTGCCCAAGATACAGGCAATACCGGGATTGTGTCCAAACAGAGCCCTGGCAGCTCCAAGCAAATCACTTTGTACTTCAATCGCTGCGTTTGGGAAGAATCGGCACAAAGCACCCCTCACCACTTCATTCTTTATTTCATCGGCACAACCTGCTCCGTAAAAATAAATCTCAGAAACAGTTGTATACTCCTCATCTGTGAATTTCAGATTGTTTGAAAGAAAGTCAGCAATCTCCTCCTGCGATTGGTAGTAAGGATTAATGCCAGCAGTAAGAAACTCTTTCTTCTCCATATCAGGAGAAAAAAGAGTCCACTGTGTTTTTGTTGAACCGCTGTCAGCTACAAGTTTCATTATTCAAATATCATTATACGAATGTTTCGAGCAGGCGAACTTCATTGATAGGAAGTACCGCCACAGTATCTACACAAGCTGGAATCAATACTGTCTCACCTTCATTAAGTAAGGTAATAGAGCCATCGATACTTTCGAGTTTGCAGGCACCTTCCAGACAAATCAGCACGACAAAAGAATCCAGTTCGCTGTAATCCAACTGCATATCTTCATCCAGATGAAGTATACTGGTTGTAAAATAGGGACAACTGATTATTTCATTCGGTGCATTAATTTCCTGTACATAATTGATCCTATTCCGATCACCAACGGTGTAGTTAATTGCATCTTTCGCCTCCAGCGTATGCAACTGACGGGCATTACCCTTTGCATCACGACGGTTATAGTCATAGATACGGTAGGTAATATCCGATGTCTGCTGTATTTCTGCAATGAAAGTTCCCTTACGGATAGCATGTACATCACCGGCAGGCAAGAAAAAGACATCACCTTTTTGAATGGGATGAAGTGCCAAAACATCCGTAAAGGTATCATTCTGCACCCTTTCTACATATTCATCCGGTGTAATCTGCTGTTTGAAGCCCGCATACAAAGTGGCATCCTCTTCGGCATCCAACACATACCACATCTCCGTCTTTCCTTTACACTGATGTCGTTTCTCAGCCAGTTCATCATCCGGATGCACCTGAATTGAAAGATCATCAGACGCGTCAATAAACTTGATCAACAGCGGAAAGTTCTCTCCGAAACGTTCGATGTTTTCGTTGCCGATCAACGAAGCTCCATACTTCTGGATCAACTTATCCAAACTCTTCCCGGTTAGTTCGCCGTTACTCACAACAGACACATTACCCGGTACTCCTGAAATTTCCCAACTCTCGCCAATGCCACTTGCGGCCGGCAAATGCTTGTACTCACTAATACGCTCTCCTCCCCAAATAGCAGACTTCAAGATCGGACGAAACTTGAGTGGATAGAGCTTTTTCAACGTCTCCATTTCTTTTTATTCTCTTCTTAAAACAATTGCTGAACGAGCCGGAATATAAAATTTCAACCACTGAAGGTCTTGTTTTGGATTCTCGTCTCTCAAAGTAAAATGTGTTACACTCTCATCGACAGATCCATAACCTCCAAATTTAAATGAATCTGTATTTAATATCGGTTTATAAGCTCCCTTTTCAACCAGCACACCATAATCCGTATATGATTTTACGGGATGAAAATTGAAAATAAAGACTAAACTCATACGCCTGTATACAAGTATCCCATCACCGGCATTATCCCATACTTTATAGATGGGTGATGCCTGAAAATCTTTCTGACTGCGTATCATGTGAATCATCGCCTTATCAAAATCGCCCAAATAATGATACTTCAACTCTTTATTATCCACCAGACTCCATTGTCTACGTGCATACTTGTGCGACCATCCGTTTCCGTCTCTCGGAAAATCAATCCATTCGGGATGACCAAACTCGTTGCCCATGAAGTTCAGATAGCCTCCATTCATCGTAGAAGCCGTCACCAAACGAATGATTTTATGCAAGGCGATACCACGATTGACGGTGAAATCTGCATCCTCTTTCTGCATGTGCCAATACATCGCAGCATCGATTAGGCGAAATATAATGGTTTTATCTCCAACCAGAGCCTGGTCATGACTTTCCGCATAGCTTATCGTCTTTTCATCCGCACGTCGGTTTGTAAGTTCCCACCAAATCCCTCTCGTATCCCAATCTTCATCCTTTCGTTCCTTGATTAGTTTGATCCAGTAATCCGGTACCCCCATCGCCATCCGATAATCAAATCCAAAACCACCGTCATCAATCTTCGCTGCCAGTCCGGGCATACCACTCACCTCTTCCGCGATGGTAATAGCAGCTGGATTAACCTCATGAATCAGTTTGTTGGCAAGTGTCATATAACAAATCGCATTGTCATCCTGATTTCCGTTATAATATGACTCATAGCCTCCAAATGAATCACCCAGACCGTGACTCTTGTACAACATCGAAGTGACGCCATCAAAGCGGAAGCCGTCAAACTTGTATTCTTCAAGCCAATACTTACAGTTGGATAACAAGAAATGCAGTACTTCGTCTTTGCCGTAATCAAAGCAAAGCGAATCCCAGGCAGGATGTTCTCTGCGAGAATCTCCATAAAAATATTGATTCGGAGTTCCATCAAACAGGCCAAGTCCTTCCACCACATTCTTTACAGCATGCGAATGAACAATATCCATAATGACAGCGATTCCATGGCGGTGCGCTTCATCAATTAACTCTTTCAGTTCGTCGGGCGTACCAAAACGTGATGAGGCTGCAAAAAAGTTGGATACATGGTAGCCGAAAGAGCCATAATAAGGATGCTCCTGGATCGCCATAATTTGGATCGCATTGTATCCATCCGCGACAATCCGGGGTAATACATTCTGCCGAAATTCGGTATACGTGCCAACCTTCTCCAGTTCAGTAGCCATGCCAATGTGGCACTCATAAATCAGCAAAGGAGAAACATTGGGTTTGAAATTCTTTATCTGAAAGGAATAGGGTTCTTGGGGAGCCCATACCTGCGCAGAAAATATCTTTGTAGAGTCATCCTGAACCACCCGGGTCACCCAGGCAGGAATACGTTCTCCGCATCCCCCGTTCCAATGTATTTTCAATTTGTAGAGATCGCCATGATGAAGAAGCTCTTTATGAAGATAAATTTCCCACACACCACCTTTCAGGCGGCGCATCCGGTAATCATCACATTCTCTCCAGTCATTAAACGGACCGATCAGAAAAACATCCGTTGCATTGGGTGCCCACTCACGAAATACCCAACCATCGTTTGTCTGATGCAAACCAAAATAGAGTGCTCCATCTGCAAAAGAAGAGAGCGAATATTTCCCATTTTCCGTCAATCTCCTCTCCATATCCATGGCATGTGTAAACCTACCTGAGATTGCTTCAGAGAATGGTTTTAACCATGGATCATTTTGAATCAACCTAAGTTCTTTCATGAATATTGATTCATCAGATTCTAACTTTGACAACAATCTTCTTCAGCTTACCGGTTCCGATACAAGGAGCGTGACCATCTTGCGCAAAGAAAATAGCAAATTGGCCCGGAAAGAGGGTAATATAAGCAGATGGTTCATCGTTGAAAAAGACTATATCCTTCTCAGCATTATATGGATCCTTCTCCTCAACGCAAGCAGTAAGAGGTTTCCACCCATAAGACTCCTCACACTTGAGAGGCATTTGTATATCAATATACGTACGATGAGCCTCAAGTCTGGCGTTTTCCTCCTCTTTTGCGTCCGGCTCCTGAACCATCAGATAGAGAGAGTCTCCATCCAAATCAGTTCTTCCAACAGGTGCATTCAGCAAATCGTGGCTCTCAATATATTCGAAAGCTTTTTGAAAAAGCGGGTGCAAACTGTAATATGCTTTTGCATTTGTCAGTGTATCAACTACCATATCGCTTTATTGTTAGTTTGTTTCATTTTTAGTCTGATGCAAATATACATGAATAAATCAAATACTAGCATCTATTGCAACAAAGATTTGAACAAAAAAAGTCCGGAAAAGATTCAAATACTTTCCGGACTTTTTTTCAATACCTTACAATAATCAGCTATTCATCGAATAAAGCAATTCTTCATTACTCGAAGTTCTTTCCATTTGAGTCTTTATAAACTCCATAGCTTCAAGCGAATTCATATCAGAAAGATACTTGCGTAATATCCACATACGATTCAAAATATCTGAATCAAGCAACAAATCATCGCGACGCGTACTGGAAGCAATAATATCAACAGCCGGGAAAATACGTTTATTGGACAATTTACGATCCAGCTGCAATTCCATATTACCGGTACCCTTAAACTCTTCAAAGATAACTTCGTCCATCTTTGAGCCAGTTTCTGTCAAGGCTGTTGCAATGATTGTAAGACTACCTCCATTTTCTATGTTACGGGCTGCACCAAAGAAACGTTTCGGTTTGTGCAATGCATTTGCATCCACACCTCCGGAAAGCACCTTTCCAGAGGCCGGGGAAACGGTATTATACGCACGAGCCAGACGAGTGATTGAATCCAGCAGAATAACTACATCATGACCACATTCCACCATTCTCTTTGCCTTCTCAAGCACGATGCTTGCGATGCGCACATGACGTTCTGCCGGTTCATCAAAGGTAGAAGCTATTACTTCCGCATTGACACTGCGCGCCATATCTGTCACCTCCTCCGGTCGTTCGTCAATCAGCAACATAATCATATAGACTTCCGGGTGATTCAATGCGATTGCATTGGCAATGTCCTTCAAAAGAAAGGTCTTTCCAGTCTTTGGTTGAGCCACAATCAGACCGCGCTGTCCCTTTCCAATGGGTGAAAACATATCAACAACCCTTGCAGACAAGGAATCAGAACGGCTACCGGTCGTAAGATTGAATTTTTCATTCGGGAAAAGTGGAGTAAGATGTTCAAAAGGAACGCGGTCGCGTACAGCTTCCGGACTCTTTCCATTGATGGTATCCACCTTTACAAGTGGGAAATACTTCTCTCCCTCTTTGGGTGGACGAATTGTACCCGTTACCACATCTCCTGTTTTTAATCCAAACAATTTAATCTGGGATTGTGATACATAGATATCATCCGGAGAACTTAGATAGTTATAATCAGAAGAACGAAGGAAACCATATCCATCAGGTATCATTTCCAACACACCCGTTCCCATTAAGATGCCGTCAAAGTCATATCCTTTTTCACGAGGTCTTTTATTTTGTGGGTAGTTCGGGTTGTTCTGATTGTTTGAATTATTCTGATTGTTCTGATTCGTTGAATTATTCGAATTAGCAGAAGGAGTTCCCTGATTGTTATTGAAAGCAGGCTTCTGAATGTGAGGACGTCCTAATGGCTGATTCTGAGTAATGGTTTCATCGACCTGTACTTCAGGAGTCAAGTCAGTCGTCTCCTCAGGTACAAAAGGCAGTTCGTCTTGTTCATCAATGACAGGCAATACCACCTTGCGCTCACGAATCGGAATTTCAATTCCTGATCGTCTGAGCTTGCTTTCAGGTTCGGGCATGCGATCCTTGGGACGAACTTCTTTTTCCAGCTTTTCCGATGCCGTGCTGGCTAATGTCGTATTTTCTGATACCGGAGCTTCTTCCGTTGTTTTTTGAGTTTCAACAGCAGGTTTTTCTGCATTTAAAGTTTTCTTTCTTCTACGAGAATTACTTCTTTCCTGTGTTGCACTTGTCTCTTGCGCCGACTTTTCTTCCTGAGCTGGTTTAACTTCCACCGGAGCTGTTTTGATATCGGAAGGAGTTGTTACTTGTGGTTCAGCTTTCTTCTCCTGCGCCTCTCCTTTGATCTGATTATTTTTGGAAGCAGGTTGTTCAGAAGATTTTACATTGACTGGAGCAGGGTTTGTTTTCGGCTGTTCAGGAGTTTTACCGTTTGCTTCTTTCTTGTCTGTCGGACGAGCCTTCTTCTTTGGAGCTTCCTTTTTGTCCTTCTTTTCTACAGGAGTTGTATTCGCAGCTTTTTTTACAGTTGAAAGGGCAATTGCCTGCTGATCAAGTATTTTATAAATAAGGTCTACTTTGCTCAGTTTTTCAAAATTGGTCAGACCCAGCTCTTTTGCCACACCTGCTAAGTCCTCTAAAGACTTATCGTTTAATTCTAAAATGTTATACATGAATAATATTGTTTTGCGTTCTACCGTGATATAACAGTCTTAAAGAAGGCTATATCCGGATGATTCAGTTCTGTCTGAAATTGTTTTGAGTTATAATGTTGACGGGGGTTGTTTTTCTGTTTTAGCATACATACCACACAATCTTACCTACAATAGAATTGTAAATTATCTCACTAAAATAATGATTTTCGTTTGGGATTGATAAATGTCAGAGACAACATTTACCGTAGCATTAACGGCACAAAGGTAATCGTTTTTTTATAATCGCATCAATTTGTTCGGTAAATTCTTCCTTAAAAGAATATTTTTCCTTTCCTTTGTTTCCGAAATAGCCATTTCAAAAGATCTATCTCGTTATTTCAATCATTAATAATAAACAGATGAGTACAAAAAAATTTCTACTGGAAGAAAATGAAATTCCAACATCCTGGTATAATATCCAGGCAGACATGATTAACAAACCATTGCCTATATTAAATCCCGGAACGAAAGAACAGCTAAAAGCTGAAGATCTCTATCCAATTTTTGCTGAGGAGTTATGTAAGCAAGAATTAAATCAGACAGATCCATGGATTGAAATTCCGGAAAGAGTGCGCGATTTATATAAAATATATCGTCCTACTCCACTGGTCAGAGCCTACGAACTTGAAAAAGCATTAGACACTCCTGCTCACATCTATTTCAAAAACGAAGGAGTAAGTCCTGCCGGATCTCACAAACTGAACTCGGCAATTGCTCAGGCATACTATTGCAAAGAACAAGGTGTCACAAATATTACGACTGAGACCGGTGCCGGACAATGGGGTAGCGCTCTTTCCTTTGCCGCCAAAGTATTCGGACTGGAGCTGGCCGTATATATGGTTAAGGTGAGCTACGAGCAGAAACCATACAGACGTATGATGATGCAAACGTATGGAGCGCAAGTTATTGCCTCCCCAAGTATGTCCACCAAAGCCGGCCGTAAGATCCTTACTGAGAATCCAAACTACCCGGGAAGTCTAGGTTGCGCCATTTCAGAGGCAATCGAACTTGCTATCTCCACTCCTAATTGCAAATACACCCTAGGAAGTGTACTCAACCACGTTTCGTTGCATCAAACAATCATCGGACTGGAAGCAGAAAAGCAAATGGAAAAAGCCGGAGAGTATCCGGACATAGTAATTGGTTGTTTCGGAGGTGGGTCCAACTTCTCCGGCATCTCATTCCCATTCTTACGTCACAATCTCCTTGATGGCACAAAGACAAGAATGATTGCTGCAGAACCTGCGTCATGTCCTAAGCTTACACGTGGCCAGTTCCGCTACGACTTTGGTGATGAAGCCGGATACACGCCACTCCTTCCTATGTACACCCTCGGTCACAACTTTGCGCCTGCCAATATTCATGCAGGTGGTTTGCGCTATCATGGTGCAGGCACTATTATCTCTCAGTTGAAGAAAGACAATTTGATAGAAGCAGTTGACATCAACCAGCTGGACAGTTTTGAAGCAGGCATCCTCTTCTCCAGAACTGAAGGCATCATCCCGGCGCCTGAGTCTTGTCATGCTATCGCAGCTGCTATCAATGAAGCAAAACAGGCAAAGATTGAAGGAACACAAAAAACAATCCTTTTCAATCTTTCCGGAAACGGATTTATTGATTTGCCATCGTACGATAAATACCTGAGCGGTGACCTTCAAAACTACGCTCTGACAGATGCCGATATTCAGAAAAATCTGGATGCGCTAGACAAATAAAAGGCACCAAGAAGATGCCTATTTCAGGGGGGTGTGGATTTTATTTCACATCCCTTTTTTGTTTAATAAAAACAAAGAAACAATCTCTTCATCCCAAATGAAATACAAAAGAGTCAGAGAGGCACACAAGGAAGCGACTGTAATTATTTTCATAATGTACTGAAAATAAATTCCAAATTATTTGTTGCGATGAGGCAAAACAACTATTTTTGCATCAAACAATTACACACTTTTTGGATTATGAAAAGAAAATTTGAAAAATCGGGATGGAGTGGACTATGCCTTGCGGCTGTCGTCTTACTCGCAGGGTGTCAGAATGATAATTTATTCGATTCGAAGTTCACCCCAAACGCTTATGAACAGTCTTTTGTAGTAAAAAATGTCTCTCCGGACATGGACTGGAAGACAACCTCGAAAGCGACAGTTTCAGTTACAGTTGACGAAGACAATGAAGTACTCTACAAAGTACAGATCTTCGATGAAAATCCATTGATTGCTGCTTCTAATGCGAAGTTACTTACTTCAGGTTTTGCAAAAACGAACCAAAAGTTTGAAACTGAAATTGATTATCCTACCGCTCTTAATACCGTTTTCGTATGCAGGATAGATGAAAAAGAACGCAGGATTGTACGACCAGTCGTTATAAACAATGGAGTT
>JAQUZH010000240.1 GCA_028691445.1 Bacteroidales bacterium
TTTAATCATATAAAGACGCAGTTTGAGGATTCGTGGCTGAAAACACAGGGGGATCCTTCCCGTATCGTATCTGTTCTTGAGAAGATGAATCCGGCTGCGTTAACCATTGGTTTTGCACGCCGCTTCGCAACCTACAAACGGGCGCATCTGTTGTTTACCGACCTGGATCGCCTCTCAAAGATTGTCAATAATCCGGAGCGTCCGGTGCAGTTCCTTTTTGCCGGTAAGGCGCATCCTGCCGATGGTGCCGGACAGGGACTGATCAAACATATCATTGAAATATCCAAGATGCCTGAGTTCTTAGGCAAAATAATCTTCCTGGAGAATTACGATATGACATTGGCTCGTCGCTTGGTTTCCGGTGTCGATATCTGGTTGAATACACCTACTCGTCCGCTGGAGGCTTCGGGTACTTCAGGCGAAAAGGCTGAAATGAACGGGGTTTTAAACTTCTCCGTGCTTGACGGATGGTGGTTGGAAGGCTATCGCAAAGGGGCTGGTTGGGCGCTGACCGACAAGAGAACGTATGTCAATCAGGCGCATCAGGATCAGTTGGATGCTGCATCCATCTATTCGATGTTTGAGATGAAGATCATTCCGCTCTATTTTGCACGCAATGCAAAGGGCTTTTCGCACGATTGGATTCAGACGATCCGTAACTCTATCTGTCAGATCGCTCCTCATTATACTATGAAGCGTCAGCTGGATGACTATTACGATAAGTTTTACTACAAACTGGCTGAACGAAGTGCGAAGATCACGGCCAATAACTTTGAAAAAGCGAAAGAGATTGCCGCATGGAAGAATAAAGTGGCACAAGGATGGAATAATATAGAGGTACTCTCTGCGATTCCTCCGACAAGACCAACCTCTTTTGTCGGCGAAGAAATACACAAGACAATTGTAATTGATACGAAAGGATTGGGCAACTCAGTGGGAGTCGAACTGGTAGTAACGGCTCTGGATGCGGATAACAAAGATTGTCTGGTGGATGTAAAAGAGCTGGATCTGGTTCGTGAGGAAGGTTCTGTGCTTACTTTTGAACTGAAATATATGAATTTCCGAGCAGGAACTATCAAGACGCAGTACCGGATCTTCCCAAAATCAGCCGATCTGCCGCATCGTCAGGACTTCTGTTATGTGACTTGGTTTTGATGTAGAAGCTAAATAGTACAAGAAAGCCGGAAGAGGATACTCTTTCGGCTTTCTTTTTTGCCTGTTGGTTGGTATTTGAGGTCGCAAAGAGTTAATGGCTATTGTTTTTTTTGTTTTTCAGATGCTTTTCTTTTATTTTTGTGTTTTCGTGCATGTACCAAACAGATAGCAAGGTCTACTATATCGAATGAAATTTGCAATACTATCAGCGGGAGAAGGATCTCGTTTGGCTCAAGAGGGAGTATCTGCTCCCAAACCATTAGTAAGAATTAACGGCATACCAATGATTGATAGGCTGCTTGATCTCTTTATGGATTGTGGCGCCCAGTCGATTGTCGTGATCATTAATAAGGAGGTGGAAGCGACAAAGCTCCATCTGGCAGCTTTGCAACAAAGATATCCGCTGGAAGTGGTGATTCAGACGACGGCAGGCTCCATGGAAAGTTTTTACAACTTGAAGCCTTATTTGGAAGGAGAAAAGTTTTGTCTTACGACAGTGGATACGATCTTTCGTGAAGCGGAATTCAAAGCCTATATCCGTGCGTTTGAAGCAGCTTCCGAAGATGGATACATGGCTGTGACGGATTATATTGATGATGAGAAGCCGTTGTATATCTCCACCGATCCATCGTTGACGATCACCGGCTATTACAATCAGCCGAATGCGTCGACCAACTACATTTCCGGGGGGATCTATTGTCTCACGCCTTCTTGTCTGGATACCTTGGAACGGTGTATGAAGCAGGGAATGCTCCGTATGCGCCAGTTTCAACAGGCGCTGGTGGAAGAGGGGAAGCTTTTGAAAGCCTACCCTTTCAGCAAAATACTCGATGTGGACCATGCGGAAGATATTGCCAAAGCGGAAACATTCCTTCAGAACTCCTTTCAGGTGCTGGGCGTGCAACGAGGCAGTGAGTATTCTCCAAACAAAGAGAGTAATGACGCGCGCATCTTCCGTCTGGTGAAAGAACGACTGGAAGAGAAGGGGGTTGCCGTACAGGTTGTCACTGAAAGAGAACTTCAAGAGTCGGATCTTTTCGCTCCTTTTGTGTTTAGTATGGCGCGGAGGGAAGAGAGCTTACGGGTATTTGACAAGTTCGAACAGCACGGAGCTTACATTCTCAATGCTCCCTCCGGCATCAGAAACTGCGGGCGCAAAGAGATGGCAGAGAAACTGGGAGAAGCGGGAATCCCACTGCCGGAGAGTCTCTTTATGGAAACGGACGCTGCATGGGAGGTGGATACTCCTGTGAGTTACCCCTGCTGGATAAAGAAAGGGGATGGCTATGCGCAAACAAAAGAAGATGTCTGCTTTGTGACGAATGCCGATGAGGCTGAACATGTGTTTGCCGATTTAAGAAACAGACAGATTGCTTCGGCATTGATCTATGAACATCATGAAGGAGATCGTATCAAGTTTTACGGGGTGGGCACCGG
>JAQUZH010000079.1 GCA_028691445.1 Bacteroidales bacterium
AGGGAGTCAATCAGTTGCAAAGACTCCTCCTCGCCCAATAACTGCCGGACTGATTCAATAAATGTTACGGGAAACTCCATGCCTCTTATGCTTTGTATTTAGTACTCATCGGTGTGTGGATGCATTAATCGGCCAACCACTTCTTTATCTGATTGACAACCTCAATACGCGTATCCAAAGGAAGGGATGTCACAGAGGCATCATGCACTTTGCCGGGAATAATGAATACTTTCGCATTCTTTTTTCCCTCGGGAAGCTTTGGAGCGGCACCTGTCCACGGGTCGTTCTCTCCATAGATAAAGAGTATGTTTGGATCGCTCTTTTTCAAATAATCAACAACTTTGTTATATACCTTCGGATCAAAGGAGTAATTCACACCATCAGGTACATGGACGCGTTGTACATAATCATCGCATTGCTTGATGGTCAGCAGCTCTTTGAAGGGCTCTATATCATAGGTATAAAAGCCGAGTTCACGCACTGCCTGTACAAAGAAGGTACCGTTCCATCCATCAGTACGATAGAAATCGAAACCTACTTTTGTAACGAAATGAGTAAAAATGGTCTGATCATCGCTTGCCAATGAGGGCATGCTCTCCAACGTTTCGTTATATTGACGCAAAGCAAACGAATATTCAAGCACCATGTTATCAAAGAGCTCATCCATCGAGACCCGGATCTTCATCCCTTGCTTCTCAATGGCTTTCTCTAAGAGTGGAACCAAACGGGCACGTCGTTTGAGCAACTCCTTCTGAAAGATCTGTATCTTCTGCCGTTCTTCTGGAGTACCCAACTTCTCGAGATACTTTGAGGGTGCCGGATCGGCAGCCGAACTGCATAACGGTCCGACATAAGGAACCGAACAGGCCATGTCATTGGGGAAGAAGGTACTATAGAAAAGAGTGGTTTGTCCGCCTTTACTGATTCCGGTGCTCAACCATTTTTTCGGATAAATCGTTTTTAATGCTTCTGTGATACGGTGTAAGTCGTTGGCTGCATTCTCAACCGTCAGATAATCCCAATGAAGCGGATCAGGGGTTGACTTAGAGAAATAACGGTGTTCTACAACCACCACATTGGCCCCTAGCAACGAGGCAAGCGGCGACGGATCACCGGAATTGTCATAACGGTCGGCCGCGTATCCTTCTGTAACAAGCACGACCGGACGATCAAATCCTCTGTGATACACAAACACTCTCTGCTTGAAAGTGCCGGCAGAGAGATTGGAATAATCCAGGGGCTGTTCGATGTAGAGCTCATACTTCTGCGCATACGATTTGGATTCCTTTTCAGCGACCTGACTGACCTTTGGCAAGGCACGAAGCGCTTGTTGCAGATCGGCATCTTGTACTGTGATGGATTTTGAACTGAGACACCCGGACAAGGTCAAGGTTAGCAGCAGTAGAAAAGGGAGATAAGTTGCACGTTTCATATCCGGTTAATTAAGTCCATGAATAATCATTAGGTTGCACAAAGATAAATATCTGAGGTGAATTAAGCGCTGAAGATGGGAGAATAATCCGGAGGATCTGTAGAATCAGCCTCCCCATCCTTCCCGATCGAGACTTCTGTAATTGATCGCTTCCGCAATATGTTGCACTTCAATATGTTCCGCTCCTTCCAAATCTGCAATGGTACGCGACACCTTGAGAATACGATCATACGCTCTGGCCGATAAAGAGAGGCGGGCCATAGCGGTTTTGAGTAGTTCAAGACCTTGTTTGGAGGGCTGGCAATAGCGATGCAACAGTCTGGAATTGATCTGTGCATTGGCATGAATCCCCTCTTCGTTTTTGTATCTCTCTTCCTGAATGAGCCGGGCTCGAATGACACGGTCGCGAATCTGACTGCTGCTTTCTGCTTGTGCGGCTTCGGATATTTTTTCAAAAGGGACAGGTGCAATCTCCACATGGATATCGATACGGTCAAGCATCGGTCCGGAGATCTTACTCAGGTATTTCTGGACCGCTCCCGGCGAACAAACGCATTGTTTGTCGGGATGATTGTAGTAGCCACAGGGACAAGGGTTCATGGATGCGACAAGCATAAAGCCGGCGGGATATTCGACGGAGAAACGGGCTCGGGAAATGGATATCTTCCGATCTTCCAACGGTTGCCTCATCACTTCTAAGACGTTGCGTCTGAATTCAGGTAATTCATCCAGAAAAAGGATCCCGTTGTGCGCCAAAGAGATTTCTCCGGGTTGGGGAAAACTGCCTCCACCGACCATCGCGACATCACTGATGGAATGATGCGGACTCCTGAACGGACGTTGCGTGATCAACGCCGCACCAAGGTTCACCTTCCCGGCTACAGAATGGATCTTCGTTGTCTCCAGCGATTCGTGTAAAGTAAGAGGAGGAAGTATCGAGGGAAGTCGTTTGGCTAACATGGATTTTCCGGCGCCCGGAGGGCCGATGAGAATGATATTGTGACTCCCGGCTGCTGCCACTTCTAGTGCTCTCTTTACATTTTCCTGTCCTTTGACCTCTGAAAAATCAATATCATAGATTGGCTGTTGCTGATAAAAGAGCGCACGGGTATCTATCACCTCCTGTTTGAGTGTATCTTCTCCATTAAAGAAACGGATCACCTCCTGAATGTTGGTTGCCGGATAGACTTCCAGTTTATTGACCACTGCTGCCTCGCCGGCATTTTGCATGGGAACGATCAGTCCTTTGAATCCCATCTCACGGGCTTTTATCGCAATAGGGAGTATTCCTTTGACAGGTTGCAGGGTGCCATCCAAAGAGAGTTCGCCCATCATCATATAATCGCCCAGTCTGTCTGACTCTATCTTTTCAGCCGCTGCCATGATACCTATCGCTAAAGGAAGATCATAGGCTGCTCCCTCTTTGCGAAGGTCAGCCGGCGCCATATTGATGATTAGTTGCTTACGGGGAAAGGCGTAACCATTGACCTGAAGCGCAGAGACAATACGTTCATGACTTTCTTTCACAGCAGAGTCGGGCAAGCCGACCAAAAAGAACTGGATACCCTGCGAACAATTGACCTCTATGGTAACGACATTGGCACTAATTCCTTGCAGTGCGGCGGCATATACTTTTACTAACATTACTGAACAATTTTCACGGAATCACTGTCACTCCGTGAGATTTGTTTCAGGGATTGAAACAAGGGATCTGAGATCAGCGGCTTCTGAGGTATTAAGAGTAGACTATCGAAGGCCCCCGGAAGGATCTTCATCGTGCAAAAATCACGTACGAGATATAAGGAGGAGATGGATGTAGGATGCTGTTTTATGTATGCTCCGACGGAAACGCAGACCTTTCTCTGCAGTTGAATATAGGAATCTGAACGATACAAACTATCCGCTAGGGCGATACTATCTCGACGCCAAGCCTTCTCCAGTCTGTGGTTATAGGCGCAGTATTGTCGAAGCAATGCATCAGCTCCGGATTTAAACAGAGACAAAGAATCATTTAACACCCCACCACGCACTTGTGCCAGTTCGGGAAATGTTGCATCACCTTCCACAGAGATCGTCGGTTGATCTTTATCTGGATAGACCGAGATAAAGCCATTGTCAAGGGAAGATACAAAGACAATCAGATTGGTCTGCATCTCAGTTGTTTGAAAGTGAAAGAGACTATCTGTATCTCGCTTTATTGTATCGGGAACGATTGTATCGCCGGCTTTGGAAAAGACATAAAGAATCGAATCAGCATAGTTATTCAAATGAACAGAAACCTCAAAGGACTCTTTGAGGAGACTGGAACACGATGTACAGATGCACATCAGACACAAGGCGATAAAACCAAGAGCTGCTTTCATTGATTCAGTGCTAATATTTTCTCAATTATTTTCCGATCATTGGACAAGCGGGGCACTTTATGCTGACCACCCAACTTTCCCTCCTTTTTCAGCCATTCATCGAAAAGATTAGCCTTTGCCTCGACAATGTCAAGCTGCAACAGGGTGAGGTCTTTGTATCGTTTGGCTTCGTAATCGGAATTGATGTCCTGCAGGGAGTTATCCAGTATTTCAGCAAACTGAGCGATGGATTCCGGTTTTTTGCTAAACTCAATCAGCCATTGATGGCGTCCTTTGGAATGAGCAGACATGTAAACAGGTGCCGCAGTATACTCTTTGACAATCGCTCCGGTTGCTTCTGTCGCCTTGAGGAGTGCTTTTTCCGCATTGTCGACAATCACTTCCTCTCCGAATGTATTGATGTAATGCTTCGTACGTCCGGTAATCACAAATTTGTAGGGATCCTTACGTGTAAACTTCACCGTGTCGCCTATGATGTATCGCCAGAGTCCGCTGTTGGTCGAAATGACCAACGCATAATTTTTATCTGTTTCAACCTCCCACAATGGCACGGTGTATTGCTCTTCTGTACCAAAAACAGTCATGGGAATAAACTCAAAGAAAATGCCGAGATCGATCATCAACAACATGGAAGAGTCAAGCTGATCATTCTGTATGCCAAAAAAGCCCTCGGATGCATTGTACGTTTCCACATAATACATCTTATCGTTTGGAATCAGTGTCTTATAATCTTCCCGATAAGGGCCAAAACCGATGCCTCCATGGAAGAAGACTTCCAGATTGGGCCAGATCTCCTGCAAGTTATTCTTGCCGGTTTTTTGAAGCATATTTTTTATAAGTGTCAGAAACCAGGAAGGAACACCGGAAAGACTCGTCACATTAACATGCTCAGTACCATCAATGATCGCCTGAATCTTGCTTTCCCACTCACTCATCAAAGCGACTTTCTTGGAAGGAACACGCAAGAAATTAACCAACGGGAACGCATTTTCTAAGAGTATCGCAGAAAGGTCACCCGTGAGATAGCCATTGGCTGAGTTCTTTCCACTGTGGCTTCCACCAAGAATTAATCCTTTTCCGGAAAAAAAGTGGTTGTTCGGATTCATGCGGGAATAGAGTGCGACAGCATCTGCCCCTCCTTTGTAATGACACGTCTTAAGTGCCTCATCACTCACCGGAATATATTTACTTTTATCATTGGTGGTACCGGAAGACTTGGCAAAATACTTCACCTCCGTAGGCCAGAGTACATTTTGCTCTCCATTGTGCATTCGGTCTATATAACCTTTTACATCTTCATAGGTTTGCAAAGGAACGGCTGAAGAGAATTCTGTATAGGAGTCTATCTTCGCATAACCATATTTTTTTCCCCATTCCGTTTCGGATGCAAAAGAAAGGAGTTGTTTCAGTTGCTTGGTTTGTATCTCTTTACTGTGACTTTTGTACCGATCGATCTGATGTAGGCGATATCGAAAGAAGGTGCAAAGTAACTTGCTAATATTCATGATTTTCAGACTAATTTCTTATTGAAATACAAAAGTACACTTTTTTTTGACTTCTCTCCTGAATGCTTTCTTCTTTTTCTCCTACCTTCTATTTATTAAATAGTTATATTTGCGCATTATTCAACTATTCAACAGATGAGACTAGGTATATTATCGTCCGGGGGAGACTGTCCGGGCATCAATTCAACCATTCGGGGAGTAGGAAAAAGCGCGATCACCTATCACGGATTTGAAGTCGCAGGGATCTTCAACGGCTATAATGGAATACTTGAAAAGAATTTCAAGTTAATGACAGAATCTTCTTTCTCAGGTCTCTTGCACACGGGTGGTACTATTCTTGGAACTTCAAGAGACAAGCAGATGAAACGCTTGCTAAAGAACGGCAATGAGGAGGATATCCAGATGGTCAAAGAGAATATCCGGGCGATGGGGATTGACTGTTTGCTTTGTATTGGTGGAAACGGAACCCAAAAGACGGCTGCTTTACTCGCTAAAAACGGAATTAATGTCATTGGTATTCCAAAGACCATTGATAATGATATCTGGGGAACTGAAGTGTCATTCGGCTTTGACTCGGCTGTGAATATCGCGACAGAAGCGATAGACAGACTTCACTCAACTGCCTCTTCACATCATCGCGCCATGGTTATCGAACTGATGGGACATCATGTGGGTTGGATTGCCCTTCATGCCGGGATGGCAGGTGGTGGTGATGTCATTCTCATTCCTGAATTGGAATACGATATCCAGAAGGTCTGCGACTATTTATTGGAAAGGGTAAAGAAAAAGAAAAACTATTCTATCATTGTCGTTGCAGAAGGAATCGCTACAGAACACGACATGAAACCTGCTGAATATATATCAAGGGAGATATCAGATCGTACCGGTCTTGAGACACGCAGCACTGTGCTGGGCTATGTACAACGAGGAGGAAGTCCGTCGCCATTTGACAGGATACTATCTACCCAATTGGGAGGATATGCTACTGAATTGGCTGCAAAAGGTGATTTCGGAAAGATGGTGGCTATCGTGAATGGAAAAACAAGCGATATACCTTTGAGCGAAGTGGCCGGCAAACTTAAAACTGTTACCAGAGACAATCCTTTATTGATCCAGGGGGAGCGGATGGGAGTTTGCTTCGGTGGGTGAGTGAGTGAACGATCGGGATGCTTCTAATAGATCCTCTGACAATCCTTTTGCAGAGTTTTCAGCATGTAGTGTTTCAAGCTTACTCTTAAATGAAGCATTGTTGTGAATCAGATCCAGTGTTTTAAAGGCTGCTTTCTGGTGCGATTTTTTCTTGGACGTACCTTCTCCCTTTCCGGCTTTCAACTCAGCAAGAAAGACTTGTGTCTCAAATAGTGCGTTGTTTTCAGAGTCGATACAGGAATAAATCAGCTCAAAACGTATGGGTATCTTTTTTTGTTGTCCCCATTCCATCAGTTGTGATTTGAAATCTTTCTCTTCTTTGACGATCTCTTTCAGATCAAAGTATCTGCTTATTATTTTCTCATTAATAAACTGATAGCACACATCATATCCTTTATCCAGATAGATGGCACCGACAAGAGCCTCAAAGGCATTGCCGGGTATAGAAGTGTTCTGTGTTTTAAGGTTGCCGGAAAATTTGATCAGATGGTCCAGTCCTATCTCGATGGCAATGCGGTTAAGCGTATCTCGTTGAACGATCCTGGAGCGGATTTTTGTAAGAAAGCCTTCTCCTTTTTGACGAAATTGTCGGTACAATATTGCTGACACGATCGACTGGAGAACCGAATCACCCAGAAACTCTAATCGTTCATTATTGATCAACTGACCCTCTTTCGAACGGACAGAAGAAGATTTATGCAACAAAGCAACCTGATAAAAGTGCAAATCATCAGGATAAAAGCCCAAAATCTTCCTGTAAAGTAAATAAAGCTCCTTTTCCTTGCGAAAAAGAAGCTTTATTCTATCTCTGAGTCTACTGAACATTCTTATAAATACTTCTTCACGATGATGCTCCCGTTGTGACCACCAAATCCAAAAGTATTGGACAAGGCTGCATTCACAACACGTTTTTGAGCTTTGTTGAAAGTAAAATTCAGCTTGTAATCGATATCCGGATCCTGATCATCCTCCTGATGATTGATCGTTGGAGGAACAATGTCATTTAACACAGCCAGAACGCAAACCATCGTTTCAAAAGCGCCGGCTGCTCCCAGCATATGACCGCTCATCGATTTTGTTGAACTGATATTCAACTGATAAGCATGATCACCAAATACTTCCTTGACAGCTGCTGATTCAGATATATCTCCAACAGGAGTTGAGGTACCATGTACATTGATATAATCAATCTCTTCAGGCTTCATTCCTGCATCTTTTAATGCGTTTAACATGACCAGTTTTGCACCTAATCCTTCCGGATGAGAGGCAGTAAGGTGATATGCATCAGCTGAAGCACCTGCTCCAACTACCTCTGCATAAATCTTTGCTCCACGAGCCAGTGCATGTTCTAACTCTTCAAAGACTAAACAAGAACTACCTTCACTCATCACAAATCCATCTCTGGACTTGCTGAAAGGACGCGAAGCTCCTGCCGGATCATCATTTCTGGTAGACAAAGCATGCATCGCATTAAATCCACCCACTCCCGAAGCAGTGATGGAAGCCTCTGAACCACCTGTAATCATGACTTCAGCCTTACCAAGACGTATCATGTCAAATGCAACGCCGGCTCCATGAGTCGATGAGGCACAGGCGGATGTAGTTCCGAAGTTCGGGCCTCTAAATCCGTATTTGATGGATATCTGTCCTGCTGCAATATCGGAAATCATCTTTGGAATAAAGAATGGGTTGAAACGTGGTCCGACTTCCGGATTATACGCCATTACCTCTTCTTCAAACGTTTTGATTCCTCCGATACCGGCAGAAAATATTACTCCGATTCTGTCCATATCTTCCGTTTCCAAAGACAAAGCCGAATCTTCAATAGCTTCTGCCGCTGATGCAATTGCCAGCTGTGCATATCTATCAAATTTGCGGGCTTCTTTACGATCAAGGTATTTGTTTACATCAAATCCCTTCACCTCGCAAGCAAATTGCGTCTTGAATTTAGAAGCATCAAACAAAGTAATGGGCCCTGCACCACTTACTCCATTGATCAGGCTATTCCATGTCTCATCAACATTCAAACCTAAAGGAGTAACTGCTCCAAGACCCGTTACTACTACTCTTTTTAAAGTCATATAATCAACTTAGATGATTATTTCGCGTTCGCTTCGATATAAGAGATAGCTGCACCAACTGTGCTAATCTTCTCTGCCTGATCATCAGGAATTGAAATACCGAACTCTTTTTCGAATTCCATTATCAACTCTACTGTATCCAAAGAGTCTGCGCCCAGATCACTCGCAAAGCTTGCTTCCGGTGTTACTTCTGATTCTTCAACTCCCAACTTATCAACGATAATCGCTTTTACTCTAGATGCAATTTCAGCCATGACTTAAATTTTTAAAATTATTAATTGATTGACTTTGATTATAAATTTGACTGCAAAGGAACTACAATTTCTCGAATATATGCAAGCTTTTCCCGATAAAAAGCATTTTTCGTGCACACTTTTATAATTACTGTGCAGAAAGTAACGCAATTAGTATCCTTTTTACACAAAATGCACCAATTCTTACTCGCTAATTGTAAACCCGACAGATCGAAGAAGAGGGCGATCAGAAAGAGGTACGTTCTTTACCTTGTAACCAAAAGGCTCTCTTCGAAACGGATAATTTTCGCGCATATTTTCAAACGCATCGGGAGTTTGTTTCAAATGCATTGTTTCCGAAAAAGGAGAGTATGTACGTAATATAACTTGAGCCAGAGAAAGAAAATCAATAAGCGGATCCAAAGGGCTCGGGAGATCAATTTCAGGGCGAGAAGCGTCGATCTCAAAAAACCGATACAAAGCCTCCAGGCACATTAGGGTACCGTTTACCTTCCCGTCGATTGAATAACCGGCAATATGAGGTGTTGCAATAAAGGCGTGTTCCAAAATAAATGGATCAGGAAAGGGTTCATTTTCCCAACAATCAATGATCATATCTGATATACGGTGATTCAGATAGGCACTTTTAAGCGCATCGGTAGCTATCGACTCTCCGCGAGAAGTATTGATAATAACCGGCTTACGCTGCAAGGAGTCAAAGAAGGCAGTATCGAGCAAATGATAGGTAGGATAGGCACCACTATAAGTCAAAGGGGTATGAATGGTAATAACATCAGCCTCAGCCGCTATTGTTTGCAGATCAGTAAAACAGCTCTGCCCCTCTGCCTCTGATCGTGGCGGATCATTCAGCAACACCTTCATTCCAAGAAGGGAGGCAACTTCAGCAACCTTCTTGCCCACATGTCCAACACCAATAACTCCAAGTACTTTTCCGGACAAACTAGATGACTTTTCCTGCGAATAAAACAATAAAGCAGCCAATACATATTGCCTTACCGAAGATGAATTACAACCCGGCGCATTGGTCCAGACTATCCCATTGCGGGCACAGTACGAAACATCTATGTGATCGTATCCTATTGTAGCCGTGGCGATAAACCGCACACGACTTCCGTCCAACAAGGATGCATCGCATTTGGTGCGAGTCCGGATTATCAATGCATCCGCCTCTTTTACATCAGCCGCAGTAATTTGCCTACCGGGCATATAAACAACAGAAGCTACTTCTTCCAACAGACCTTTTATATAAGGTATATGTTCATCTATTATAATAAGTGGTTTCATTCTCCATTTAAACTATATGCAAAAATACACATAAATCCGATTTAGCTCGTCATTTCTTTGGTAATTGGTAAATACTATGTTAAATTTGCGGTTTGCAGTATCCTATTTCTAATTAAATACATATACAACATGAAGTTTAGCGAACTAAGTAATAATATCTTTACTGCTTGCACAGAGTACTACCACACTATGGATAATGTGGATGCTAAAATGGTTAACCCGTATCCCGTAAAATCAATTGAATATTATCTCTTCCTTAAAAATTGGATTGATGCAGTACAATGGCATTTCGAAGACATCATTCGTGACCCTCAGATTGATCCGGTTGCAGCACTTACTCTGAAACGTCGCATCGATGCCTCTAATCAGGAAAGAACAGACCTGGTGGAACTATTGGACAGCTACTTTTGGGATAAATATAAAGAGGTGAAGCCTGCCGACAATGCAACGATCAACACGGAAAGTCCGGCATGGGCTATTGACAGACTCTCTATTCTGGCGCTTAAAATATATCACATGCGTCAGGAGGTTAAAAGAATGGATGTGGATGAAGCTCACATCAACAAATGCCAAGAGAAACTTACTATTCTGTTAGAACAGAAGAAAGACCTCTCTTCAGCTATTGATCAGCTTTTAGAGGACATCGAAAACGGAATCAAATATATGAAGGTTTACAAACAGATGAAAATGTATAATGACCCTTCATTAAATCCTGTTCTATACGGTAATAAGTAACAAGCCTAATGTCAAAAGTCTTAATCATCAGGCTTTCCGCTATAGGTGATGTAGCTATAGCAATTCCCCTCTGTTACTCTCTGGCTACACAGTATCCTGAAGATGAGTTTGTTTTTCTTTCAAAGAGCAAGCTCCAGCCTCTATTTAAGAATATGCCTTCTAATGTCACATTCAAAGAGTGTGACACAGAAGGAAGGCATTCTGGATGGAAGGGATTAGTGCGTCTTTATTCAGAGCTAAGAAATGATCATTTTGACAAAATTGCCGATATTCACAATGTACTTCGCTCAACGGTGTTACGGTCTATCTTCTTTTGGTCCGGAAAAAAAGTAGCATATATTCATAAGGGAAGAAAACAGAAAGACGAACTGACAAGCATGCACTTTAAGAAGTTTGTACAGCTAAAACATTCAATGACCAGATATCAAGAGGTCTTCGAACAGTTGGGTTATCCTGTCACACTTTCATTTTCTTCTGTCATCGATAAAGCGACTGTAGATCTGACTCCTATCAGAAATTTGACCGGAGAAAAGAGTGGTAAGTGGATCGGGATCGCTCCATTTGCGAGACATACCGGAAAGATATACCCTCTTGAAAAGATGGAACAGGTACTATCTGCCCTAAGCAACCAACAAGGTGTTACAGTGTTTCTCTTTGGTGGAGGGAAAAAAGAATGTGAGATTCTTAATGGATGGGCAGACAAATATCCCAATACCCGGTCAGTGGCAGGCTTGCTCATTATGAATAGCGAACTTCTATTAATGAGCCAGCTGGATGTTATGCTTGCAATGGATTCTGCCAATATGCATCTCGCTTCGCTTGTGGGCACTCCGGTCGTCTCTATATGGGGAGC
>JAQUZH010000241.1 GCA_028691445.1 Bacteroidales bacterium
AGCATCCAGTTTGGCGTCATACTCGACAGCCAGCGAATAAGAGGCCCCTTCAATGATTTTATACGGATCGGTATCGTCAAACGGGAAATCACCTTTCTGTTCCCCTTTGATCAGTCCGGCAGCCAGAGCAAAGTTGTCAAAGCGACCGTTCAACTCAGACTGTTTGAAGGCAGAAGGGATGGAGACTGTACGGTTCTTCTCGATGCGGGGAGCCCAAAACTTATCATTGATCTTTACGTTGGTAAAGGGTACTTGCTTGATATCGAGAAACTCTTTCTTTGGTTCTTTCGCACAGCCCGCCAGCAAGAGAGAGGCTGCGAATAACAGATGGATATACTTCATAATGAATAGATAAATACTTACTTCTTATTAAACACATTCAGATCCCATTCATTGCTCCAACGAATAAGCGGTCTGCCATCTTCCCACTCGATAGGAAGCCAGATATACCGACCGTCGATCGCATTGTTTGGAGTCCAGCGGTCTCCCAGATAGATATACGCGTCTTTCTTTCCCTGAACAGGAAGGACATAGGTGCTTTGAGAGTCAAAGGTGGTGTTTGCTTTGTCGCCAATGGCAAAGTTGCCAAACTCTTGCCAGGGACCAAAGATGTGGTCAGCCACGGCACTATGTCCAGGGTTGGGAGCCCAACCGGTACAACCTGATCCAAAGAAGTAATACTTACCATCTTTCTTGAACAGGGCCGGACCTTCATATTGATGCATCACCAGGATACGGGCAAAGGTGCCGCTTGGACGGAGGTAATCATCGGTCAGCAAAGAGACCATCATCGTGTAATTCTCTTCCGAAGAAGCGATGTGATAGGCTTTACCGTCATCATCGACAAAAAGCTGCATGTCGCGAGCCATCTGTCCCCCTTTAAAGTCCCGCAAAAAGAAACGGTCGCGCAATGAGTCGGTGGGCATTCCTTCGGCATTGACAGGATACTTGCCTGCATTCGGACGGAAGCTTTCGATAAAGGTAAACGGTCCGGTGGGAGAGTCGCTTACTGCAGTCGCTGTACGGGCAGCAGCATATCCCTGACCTTTTAACTCCAGGTGAAACCACATCACATACTTCTTTGTCTTGGCATTGTAGATCACCTTCGGACGTTCAATCACACTACCGATCGTGATATCAGACTTCGGATCTTCCGATACTTTGAGAGCGATCCCTTCGTCTTTCCAGTTGTATAGATCTTTGGAAGAGTAGCAGTGAACACCCACCTGCGCGGAGTTACCCCTTCCACCTTCCACTTTGTGTTCGCCGTACCAGTAATAGGTTTGGTTAGCTTCGCTGAAAAGAATACCTCCACCGTGTGCATTGATATGCACACCGTTGTTGTCCATCCAAAGCTGGCCCGGCTTAAAAGAGTTGTACTTTGTATTGGCTGCGTTTGTCACCTGGCAGAGAGCCAGAGAAAGAAACAAGAGAAGCGAGAAATGATTTTTCATAGACTATCGAATAAATAAGGTTTGTAACCAAGTTAATGTGACAAATATAGGAAATTAATTGTAAATCTCTCACTCCTTTATTGATTATTGAGGGTTTTGTGCTCATTTCAATACGAATTTACATCTCAAGTGCTGCTTATTGTTTGTCGAGAAAGGCGTTGAGATTGGTTTGATCCAGTCGCTTATTCATCTCTTCATACCCCATTCTGAAAATGGTATCCACATTTTTAAGATCGAATGTGCCATATTGCAGTGCCTCTTTCATTTCAACCAGGATGTCGCACTGCTTTCTTTCCGTCACGGTGTTTGCGCGAAACATGTAATGATAGGTGCGTTCTGCTATTTGCAGCATCGACTGTTTGTATTTCTTCGGTACCATCGGACTGGCATTCACTCCAATGATGGTGTCGCACAGCGGACGGATCGCTGAAACCGGGAAGTTGCGGAAGATGCCTCCATCCACATAATGAATATCGTCAATCACAATCGGTGCAAATACCACCGGCACACAGCAGGAAGCCATCAGTCGAGGGGTCAGTTCGCCGGAATTGAAAACCACGCTCTTGCCATGATCCAGATCGGTCGCGATGGCATAGACCGGAATAGCCAGTTCTTCGAAGGTATCCACCCCCAGCTGCGCATGCAGGAAATCCATGAAACGGGTGGGATTGAAGAAACCGGCGATCGGCATGGTGAACTCGGCAAACATGTTAAACTCTTTGTGTTGAAACATTTCATAGATCTTGTGCGGGGTGTGACCGGCTGCATACAGCGCAGCAACAATCGCACCGGCACTGGTACCTGCAATGATGTCCGGCTGAAGCCCGTGTTCTTCCAGCGACTGGATCGCTCCGGCATGCGCAAATCCTTTTGCTCCTCCACCACTCAGCACCAGTCCCAGGTTGTATCTCTTCTTTTTGAATGCTTCCATACAGTATCTAAATTATTCGTGAGCAAAAGTACAATAATCTATCCGTAAATCAGAAAATAGTCTAACTTTGTCCGCAGGGATTAACATACCGTCCCGATAGAGCCCGACAGAATACAACTTAAAGATAAGACCATTATGAAACATTCAGAAAAAAAAGAACCATCAGTAACCCGATTACAGTCTATTGAT
>JAQUZH010000080.1 GCA_028691445.1 Bacteroidales bacterium
TTTTTCTAATTCATCTTTTGATTTTGATAAAAGTTTTAATTCATAATTGTAAAAAGAGTTTTGTTTTTCAATAATTCTTTGAAGTTGAGTTTTAGAAGATTGAATTATTGAATATATCAATCAGAGAATCAACTATTATCAGAATATTACCGTAAAACGCCCGCAAAATAAAATCTTCTTGAAAGGGTGGCTAAATAGAATAAATAATACTTCATCATTCATTACTAAACAATGAAACAATACATATACTTTGCAACTGTCGTAATAATTCTATTATCAACAATTTACTTTTACTATAATAAATATCAGGGTGAAAAAGCTGAGAGAATTAGACAAGAAAACAATGTTGAAACATTATTGAGTGATAATAAAGAGTATAAGATAAGGGACTCTTTAAACGTGTTACAGGTAGCAGCACTAACTCTAAATATTGATGAATTAAAGAAGTACAGGAGTGAAGATTTACAGTTGATAAATGATTTGAAGTTGAAAAAGAATAGGGTTGAGTACATAACTAAAACATCAATATTGACAAAAGACAGCATTGTATTTAAATTACAACCTTCAGATTCTTGTTTTCATTACTCTGATAAGTGGTTACGGGTTGATGCTTGTTTGTCGGATTCGAGCATGATTATAGAGAGTAAAGATTCAATTGTACAGGTAATAAATCGTATTCCGAAACACAAATTTTTGTGGTTTTCGTGGGGTACAAAAGGGTATAAAATTGATGTTGTAAACTTCAATCCGAACAGCAAAATAAGTTATTCTGAGTTCATCCGTTTACAAAATTAACTCAAAAAATGTAGGTATTTGCCATATTTGTATAAAATAATTTACCATATATTTACCAATCTCATTTACCAAAATATTTAAATCATTATAAATCAATGATATAACTATTTACCAAAATAGCTTCCCAAGCTGAGGGTCGCGGGTTCGAGTCCCGTTTGTCGCTCCAATAAAAAAGGATCTCCCTTTGGGAAGATCCTTTTTTATTGGAGCTTCTACTTTCTGTCAATCAGTGGGTTATGCAATCTTTTGTATCCGTTTCCTGTTGTTATGTGCTTTGTAAATCTCAAACCAGACAATGGAAAGAAAGCCGGCACCTACCGAGATCAGAATTTCTGACGTACCAAGCAGCGTAAAGCTAAACAGTCCGCCAAGGAACGGAATGGTGATGACGGCGGTTAATAGCACGAGCGCCAAACTGACAATCCATTTGAAACTCTTGTTTGGCGTCGCAAATATCTGGAAAATAGTACTTTCCCAGGAACGATTGGTTTGAATGGTCATCAGGTTGGATATAATGAGTGTGATAAAACACATTGTTCTGACTTCTTCTTCAGCATAACCTAAATAGAGAGATGTAAAATAGACCGCCAGCACGACCAGCAAGATTGAGACACCTTGCATACAGGTCATCACTATTTTTCCTCCCCCAAAGAATTTGCCCTTGGTTCCTCTTGGAGGACGGTTCATTACATTCTTTTCTTCTTTCTCAGATTCAAAGATGACCGAACAAGCTGGGTCTATTATCAATTCAAGGAAAGCCACATGCATCGGAAATAATAACAGAGGAGCATCTGCGAAAAAGATAGGTATCATGGACAATCCGGCAATAGGCACGTGAATGGCAAAGACATAGCCGAACGCTTTTTGCAGATTGTCAAAGATGCGTCGTCCCAATCGTATCGCTCCAACGATGGATGAAAAATTATCATCTGTCAAAATTAACGACGAAGCCTCACGAGCCACATCTGTACCTCTTTCACCCATGGCGATGCCAATATGGGCCGCTTTGAGTGCAGGTGCATCATTGACACCGTCTCCTGTCATGGCGACAATCTCTCCCTTTAGTTTCAAGGCATTGACAATCTTCAATTTTTGTTCAGGCACTACACGGGCAAAGATATTGATGTGCCCGATTCTTTTGCTTAACTCTTCGACGCTCATCGACTCCACTTCTGGTCCGATCATGCATTGGTCGTAATCCTTCAACCCAATCTTTTTTCCGATATTTTGTGCGGTAACCGGATAGTCACCTGTAATCATGATCACACGAATGCCGGCTTTGTAACACTCTTGTATTGCATCCTTTACCTCAGGACGGATGGGGTCGGACAAGCCAATCAGACCGACAAATTCAAATTCGAAATCATGCTGTATGTCAGGAAGAAGCTCTTTCTTTATTTTTGCTCTCGCTACTCCGAGCACTCTTAGTCCATTGGAAGCCATTTCTTGAATGGCGGCTTCATATATGGAGGTATCAGGAAGGTGACATAAGTCAAAAATGGTTTCCGGAGCACCTTTGGCCGCAATAGTATACAGACCGGATGCTTCATTTACATAGACTCTCGACATCGCCATTTGTTCCCTTGTCAGGGGATATTCGCGTACCATGGACCAGTCGTGATGCATGTGCTCGGTGTTTTGGAGATACTCCTCTCCAATCTTACAAATGGCTTTTTCCATTGGATCATTTGGATTTGTCTGACTGGAAAGGATTACATATTCAATGATTTCGTGAAAATCTTCAGGGAATCCATTCTTTTTTGAGACATCAAAGAAGGATGTTTTGTTGTACAGCGTGCAAACTGCCATCTTGTTTTGCGTCAGCGTACCTGTCTTATCGGAACAGAGTACGGTGGCAGATCCAAGCGTTTCAATTGCAGATGATTTGCGGGTCAATACTCTTCTTTTCGAGATTCTCCATGCTCCTAAAGCCATAAATACAGTCAGGATAACAGGAAATTCTTCCGGTATGACCGCCATGGCCAAAGTCAGTCCGGCAAGAAAGCCATTGAGCAAACTTCCACGTGTTATAAAATAAACCACCACAATGATAAGGCATAGAATTGCGCCAATCAGTGTCAGTCTTTTTACTAAAGAGTTCAGTTCTATTTTAAGGTGAGTGACTTCCTCCTTCGTATCTCCAAGAGCCTTTCCAATCTTTCCAATTTCGGTTTCAATACCGGTTTTAGTCACTTGAGCGGCTCCATTACCCTGTATAACCATGGTGCCCGAAAAAACAAAAGGAGTGTCATCGCCACCTGTTACAGCAATTGTCTTTGTTCCGTCAGACTCGATTTTGCGTACGGGCACAGATTCTCCGGTAAGAAGTGACTCATCGACCTGGAGATTGATGGAATGCAATAGGATACCATCAGCCGGTACACGTTCACCCTCTGAGAAGATAACCAGATCGCCCTCAACCAGTTCTCTGCATGAGATCTTGATCTCTTCACCGTTTCGGATAACCAGCACATTGGGAGTGGCAAGTTCTTTCAGGGCTTCCAGGGCTTTCCCTGTTTTTCTCTCCTGATAAAACTCAATGCCCATGATGAAAAAGACAAAACCAAGCAGCATGAATCCTTCCTGGATATCACCCAGAAACATGTAAAGGGTTCCGCAAATGATCAGTAACAAGAACATTGGTTCCTTAAATATGCCCGCCACTTGTTGGATGAAACCGCCCGATTTGACCTTCGGTAGTTCGTTGAATCCGTTTTTGAGCAGTCTTTCCTTTACTTGGTCAGCCGTTAGTCCGACGAAGTTGTGATCGGAGAAATCTGTATTTTTTCCCATGATGTAAAATGAAAAATTGTTAGTAACTAACCCCTGCTTTTATCTGCTGCTCCTTGGTTGTTTTACGAAAGGAGTGTTGATCTACAATGATTTCGTAAGCTTTTCAAGAAGAATAATAAGTTCCTCCAGCTCCTTGGGCTCAAGCGTCTCGCGCATCAGTTCGACAAACTGGTTATGCGCATGCTCATGCATTTGATTGATTTGCATCCCTTTTTTAGTCAGATGCAAGTGCGAACTTCTTCTGTCTTCGTCCGACTGTATCTTTGTTACGTATCCTTTTTGGATTAGTTTGTCAATAGCCACCGTCACAGTTGGTTTGGTCAACCGCATTTCTGTGGCTAGTTCGGTGATATTCGGATTACTCATTTCACTGATGACCTCGAGGTAATGCATCTGAGCTGTTGAAAGCTCCTTAATGTTAAGTTGCTCACGTGCAAGTTCCTCCATTTCCCCCAAGTTCTGAGATAGTTTAGAGATGATACTGACGATTCCATCCATATTCTTGATATTTGATTGTGTAAATATAGTTAGTTTGAACTAACTAACATCAAAAACCATAACTTTTTTATCTATATCAACGCTCTATATTTCATCTTTCACTAAAACAGCGGAAGGGCTTCGGCAATGATGATGTTGCTTCCACCAATAAAGAGCAGATCGTCGGATTCACAATCGTGTAAAGCCTGTGTGACGGCTTCCTCCACAGAAGGGAAGCTGTCGCCCTGCAATCCAAAGGAGGCTGCTTGCGCTTGCAACTGTGGTGTGTCGAGTGCCCGTGGGATAGCTGCTTTGGTGAAGTAGTAGGTCGCCTCGGTCGGAAGTAGTCGCAGTACTGCTGTGATATCCTTGTCGTTGACCATTCCGATGACGATGCGTAGTGTGCGGTATGACTCCAGTCGCAGCTGTTCGGCGACATACTGAATGCCCCCGCTGTTGTGCCCGGTGTCGCAGATCACCTTCGGATGGGTGCGAACAATCTGCCAGCGTCCCATCAAACCGGTGAGCGAGGTTACCTCTCTGAAACCTTTGTATATCGCGGCATCGGGAAGGTTAAATCCCCTCTCTTTCAACACCCGGAGCGCACTCAGCACGGTGACGGTGTTTTTCTTTTGAGCCAGTCCGCCGAGTTCGCCTTCGAGTTGTTTGTACTCGCGGGTCTCATAGAGCCATCCGGTGCTACTCTTTGTGGCAGCGAGCAACGGCTTTTCCTCTTCCGCGAAGAAGATTGGAGCCTCCTCCTGCGCCGCTTTTCTCTCAAAGACAGCCCGGACTTCCAATGTGCCGGCTTCTCCGATCACCACCGGGATATGCGGTTTGATGATCCCTGCTTTCTCGCTGGCGATCTTCTCCAGCGTGTCGCCCAGAAACTGCGTGTGGTCAAAACTGATGTTGCTGATGATCGCAAGTTCGGGGGTAATCACATTGGTACTATCCAGACGTCCGCCCAGTCCCACTTCAATCAGCGCGATATCGACCTTCTGGCTCTCAAAGTAGCAGAATGCCATCATCATGGTCAGTTCGAAGAAGGAGGGTTGCAGCTCTTCGAAGTACGCTTTGTTGCGTGCCACATACTCCACGACATACTCCTTATAAATCATCTCTCCGTTGACCCGGATCCGTTCGCGAAAATCGACCAGGTGAGGAGAGGTGTAGAGTCCCGTCTTGTAGCCTGCCAACTGGAAGATGGCAGCCAGCGTGTGTGAGATCGATCCTTTGCCGTTGGTGCCTGCAATGTGAATCGTCTGGTACTTTCTGTGAGGGTGGTTGAAACGCTCATCCAGGGCCAGCGTGTTATCCAGACCCTCTTTGTATGCGGCACCGCCGATCTTGTGAAAGACGGGCAAGGCATTGTACAGGTAGTGTAATGTTTCGTCGTAATTCATTGTTTCTTATAGAAGCGTCTCAAGAACCTTTTGTCGTTAGGTGTCGGTGCATCAGTGGCCTCAGAACTTGAAACAGTAATCGTACGCTATTGAGATGCAAAGTTCATCATTTTAATTGAGAATAGGATGTGACTCACGAAGAATTTTGCGTGTCACTCTTTATCCAATGAATCCCATCAGTAGCTTTTGATGCGACAAACCCCTTTTGCCGTCGAAAAACAAGAAATTCAACAATATTGTTTGCATAGTTCATATATTTGCTTTTTCTTTGCAGCAGAATAGTACAGCACAGTATAAGTAAAAAGATGCACGTTGATTTCTCACAAACGGCAATAGCCAAGTTTAAAGTTCTTTCCAATGCGATAGCACACGCTATTCAGCAGGGGGAATTCGGTATGGGTGAACCACTCCCTTCCATCAACGTGTTGAGTGCAGAATATTCCATTTCCCGCGAAACGGTTTTTAAGGCCTTCAATGACCTGAAGAAGCGCGGACTCGTTGATTCGGCGCCAACCAAAGGCTATTTTGTAGCCGGAGAGGTGAATACCGTCTTGCTGTTGCTCGATGCCTACAGTCTCTTTAAAGAATTGCTTTATACAAACTTTGTCGAAACATTGGGAAAAGATTACAAAGTTGAACTGATCTTTCATCATTACAATCAGTCCCTTTTTGACACCATCCTACAGGATGCCAGAGGACGCTACAGCTACTATATCATCATGAATGTAAACGATGAAAAGATGGCTGCGTCTATTGAGACACTGGATCCCAATAAAGTGCTACTGCTCGATATGGGCGATTATGACAAGAAGAATCTGTCGTATATCTGTCAGGATTTTGGTCAGTCGTTTCGCGACTCGCTGGAAGAAGGAGTGGAGCTCTTTGCAAAATACAAAAAGCTGGTGCTCTGCCTCCGAAACGATTCCCCACATCCACGGGTGTGTGTGCCCTTCTTTAAGCGTTTTTGCCGCGACCATCACATCGCCTGTCAGGTGCGTACGCAAGTGATGCGGCTGAATGATGTGGAAGAAAATGTGGCCTATCTGTCGCCGGTGACCAGCGAAGTAGTCGAACTGATCAAGTTTTGTCGCAAGCGCAAACTGGTAGTCGGGAAAGATGTCGGGGTGGTTGCCTATAACGATATGCCTCTCTATGAAGTCATAGACAAAGGGATAACCTCCATCTCCGTTGATTTTGCCTTGATGGGTGAAAGGGCTGCCCGCCATATCCTGGACAAAAAAAAGAGTTTTGAAATACTTCCCGCACGGTTGATACGCCGGGAGTCCTTATAAAATAATAGTATGAAAACAAACAGATTTGAAGGAGAACACCCGAAAGTGGGCATTCGTCCCGTCATAGACGGAAGAATGAAAGGAGTCAGAGAGTCTTTGGAAGATCAGACCATGGCAATGGCTACGCATGTGGCCCAACTGATCTCTTCTACATTGTGTCATGCCGACGGAACACCGTTTGCATGTGTGATAGCCGATCATACCATCGGTCGTGTGGCTGAGGCCGCCGCCTGTGCCGACAAGTTTCAGCGCGAGGGAGTCGGATTGACACTGACCGTGACGCCCTGCTGGTGTTATGGTACCGAGGTGCTGGATCTGGATCCCCTCATGCCCAAGTCAATCTGGGGATTTAACGGTACAGAGCGTCCCGGAGCGGTCTTTCTGGCTGCGGCATTGGCCGGCCACAATCAAAAAGGGTTACCTGCCTTTGGCATCTATGGTCGCGAAGTACAAGACGCGGACGACACCAACATTCCGGAAGATGTCAAAGCAAAGATCATTCGATATACCAAAGCCGCCATGGTGGTCGCAGAATTGAAAGGTAAATCTTATCTCTCGATCGGCGGACAATGTATGGGTATCGCGGGATCAATTATTCAACAAGATTTTTTCCAGGATTATCTGGGTATGCGCTGCGAATCGGTCGATCAAGTCGAGATTCTCCGTCGCATCGAACATACAATCTACGACGAAGCCGAATTTGAAAAGGCAATGGCGTGGACCAACACCTATTGTGTCGTCAATGAAGGTATAGATTATAACGCTCCCCACAATCAACTCTCCCGCGCGGAGAAAGAAGAGGCTTGGGCCTTTGTGGTCAAAGTCTATCTGATCATCCGTGATTTGATGATCGGTAATCCCAGACTTGCGGAGATTGGTTTTCCGGAAGAGGCACTCGGCTTTCATGCGATAGCCGGAGGTATTCAGGGACAGAGACAGTGGACAGACTACAAACCTAATCATGACTTCACGGAGGCTCTTCTCAACTCCTCTTTTGACTGGAATGGCGTGCGCGAAGCGTTTGTCGTCGCTACAGAAAACGATTCGTTGAATGGCGTAGCTATGTTGTTTAGTCACCTGCTGACCAATCGTGCGCAGGTTTTTGCCGATGTGCGGACCTGTTGGACGAAAGAAGCCATCGCTCGTGTCACGGGCTATGAGGTGTCAGGAATAGCAGCCGGCGGATTGATTCACTTGATCAACTCCGGAGCTGCCGCACTGGATGGCAACGGACAAATGAGTGACGAAGAGGGTCGTCCGGTGATGAAACCGTATTGGGAGATTTCAGACGAGGATGTAAAAAAAACCTTAGCCGCCACCACCTGGTATCCGGCCAATAGAGACTACTTCAGAGGAGGTGGGTTCTCTTCCAACTTCCTTTCCAAAGGAGGAATGCCTGTCACGATGGTGCGACTGAACCATGTAAAAGGTCTGGGACCGGTGTTGCAACTGGCGGAAGGGTGGACAGTGGATCTCCCTGCCGAGGTACATAAGATACTGAATGAACGTACCGATAAGACATGGCCCACCACTTGGTTTGCTCCCCGTACACAGGAAGGAAATCCCAATTTCAAGGATGCCTATTCAGTGATGAACAGTTGGGGTGCCAATCATGGTGCATTCAGCTACGGACATATCGGGGCCGACCTGATTACCTTGGCTTCTATCTTACGCATCCCCGTTTGCATGCACAATGTGGAGAATGAAGATATCTATCGCCCGAGCGCATGGAGTGCTTTCGGTTCGGATCCGGAAGGCTCCGACTATCGCGCATGTGCCGCTTACGGGCCATTATACAAGTAAATTCGTTAATAATAATATGTTTTATGGGTTTTGAGAACAAATTCTAACTAGTGAACTTTCGAAACATTTAACCTAACCCGAGTAGTACTTTTGAATTCCAGCCGGGCGGTCAGCGGACCGCCCGGTTATTTTTTTGTTCGGATTGTAGCATGAAATGTAAATTTGAGAGTCAGTATTCTTAAATAGTCACAAGAAAATTGTACATTTGTCTCCGAATGAAATAGTGGATACTGATAATAGCTGATAATCAATATGACTGACATACATGCGTTCAATCCGGAAGGGTCTCTCTTACGGAAACGCCAACTGCGGATGCTTGAGATTCTCAAAAGCATCGATACGATATGCCGTGATAATAGTATTCCATATATCTTAAGTTCCGGAACGGCTCTTGGTGCCTGTCGGCACGGGGGCTTTATACCCTGGGATGATGATTTGGATATTGAGCTGCTCAAAGAAGATTACGACAAACTGCTCCCTTTACTGGAGGCGAATCTTCCTGAAGATATGGCCTTGCAGACACATCAAACCGACTGTTACTATTATATACCTTTTGCAAAGGTGCGCTGTACGAACATGATCGCACGCGACCGGTACAATCTGGATGAGAATTATAGGTTTCGTGGTGTGTTTGTTGATATCTTTCCGTTGGAGCAGAATTGGTTGCCTTTTTCGCAAATAGCAACGACAATTCAAAAACTAACCATGCGTGTTTCGCGTCTTTCCAATCGCTATGCATGGCTTAAGAATCCGCTTTTGAATCTGCTGTATCTATTGTCTTATAAAGCGCTTTATCCCTGCTTTCGCTTTCTGTCCCATCTTTTTCCTACCCAAACGGTGCGTCATGTCTTGGGTGCCGGATACAATGCGGCACGAAAAAGAGAGGAGCTCTTCCCACCATCCGCTCTGCGTTTCGAAGGATATGAGTTTCTTGGTCCGAACAATATTGATGCCTATCTGAAAAGACTTTATGGACCCAACTATATGACTCCACCTCCAGTAGAGAAAATTGAAATGCACTCAATCGAGTCGGATGTAGAAGATTGCTGAAGCAATAAAATAGCCATGAATCCGTTAAAAAAATGATATTATTGAGTAATTGAAAAATAGCTACCAATGAAAAAGATACTTCTTTACCTTTTTGTCTTTCTATCTTGCTCAGCATATGGGCAGATATCCGGTTTGTCATCCATCAGCAACCTGAAGAATATGGATCCGGAAATGATGACCGATGCTCAGGTTGAACAGGTGCTGACCAAAATGCAGACGGAGGGTTACTCCACGACTCAGTTTGATCAATATGCTGAAAAGCAGGGGCTGGATAAGACTACCACTGCCAAGTTTAAGAACAGAATCGTCAGATACAACACCGATGTCAATGGGTTGAAGAAACGCAAAAAGATGGATCCGGAGGAGTTAAAGAAATTTGGACTCACTCCGGAAACAGAAGAGGAGATTGATCCCCGTCTGATGAAGTATTTTGAAGCCTACATGCAGAAACAAGACTCAATCAAAGAGCTGGAGCTTCCGGTTTTTGGAGCCTCCATGTTTCAGGAGCTGAACATGAGTTTCGAGACTAATTTACGAATGGCGACTCCGGAGAGTTATATCCTTGGTCCCGACGATGAGGTGGTGTTGGATATTTATGGACTTTCAGAAGGTCATTTCAATCTGCAGGTTTCCCCAGAAGGGACGATCCGCATACCTAATGTGGGTATCGTCAACGTGGGCGGACTTTCTGTTGTTGAAGCAAAACAGTCGATTAAGAAGAGTCTTGTGCCTTATTACGCCGGAATGAATTCCGGAGAGACAAAATTAAGCATTGCATTGGGTGATATTCGGAGTATCACAGTCAATGTGATCGGTGAAGTCAAGTACCCGGGTACCTATACGATCCCTTCTCTTGCAACTGTTTATAATGCGCTTTATCAATCTGGTGGGCCAGCAGAGAACGGTTCGTTTCGCATGGTTAATATTATTCGCGGAGGAAAGGTTATTGAAACGGTTGATTTATACGATTTTTTGGTGTTCGGTAAAGAAACAAATGTCAGGTTACAAGATCAGGATGCTATAAAGGTACTTCCCTATAGAAATAGAGTGAGCATCAGTGGAGAGGTGAAAAGCAAAGCGCTTTTTGAAGTAAAGGAGAATGAGACGTTGGCTGACTTGATTAAGTTTGCCGGAGGATTTACAGAAAAGGCCTTTCAGGAAAGAATTACAGCATACCGCAATACCACCAAGGAAAAAAGTGTCGTTGATGTGAGCGCTCCTGATTTTGGTTCTTTTATAGTGAAAGCGGGAGATGCTTATAAGGTAGGTGAGATATTAGAACGTTTCTCAAACAGGGTTCAGATTCAAGGTTCAGTGTATCGTCCCGGAGAATATGCGCTGACCGAAGGAATGAAGGCGAGCGACCTGTTGCACAAAGCGGAAGGTTTGTTGGAAGATGCCTTTGCCACTCGTGCCATTGTCTTTCGCAAGGATGCCAACAATTTGCCCGAGATAACATCTTTCTCACCGGTTGACGCACTCAATGGGAAGAACGATCTTTTGCTGCGACGTGAAGACAGTGTGCAGATCTATTCCACGATAGATATGAAAGAGGAAGAGTATATTTATGTGGCTGGAGAAGTGGTCAAACCCGATAAATATGTGTTTTCCAAAGGGATGACATTGAAAGATGCTATCCTGATCGCGCAAGGAATCACCACAAAAGCAGATAAAGGAGAAGTAGAGGTGTTTCGTCAGGAAACAGATCCGGCTGTGCTGCTAAATAACCTCCTGAAAGCGAAAAGTTTTAAGTTTAAGTTGGATCAGGTGCTTGCCTTTGGCGACGAAGCTTCCGAATTTAAACTACAGAAAGAAGACCGTATTATTATCCGTTCCATGTTTGGTTATGAGGATATGAAGCAGATTAAGGTGGAAGGCGAGGTAATGCGTAAAGGTACCTATGTTATCACGTCCAAGAACCAACGTGTCCCCG
>JAQUZH010000081.1 GCA_028691445.1 Bacteroidales bacterium
CGAACCGTTGACTGACTCTTCGATTGATCCGATTGAAATAGAAAAGGGATGCGATAAAGTGGTTCACCCCATTAATAGGAACGTTTCTCTGACTCTGCAGGAGGTGGAGATTACCCCGCAATGGCAGCTTCCAAAAGCATTGGACCATGTGGCTCTTGATGCCGAAAAATTAAAATATCCGCTGGTGTGGCGTAGCTGGCGCTCGGGCGACTGGTTTCACCCGTTTGGTATGAAGGGGAAGAAACTGCTGAGCAACTATATGACCGATAAGAAATATACACTCTCTCAAAAGGAGAGGATGACCGTGCTTTGTAGTGGAGAGGATATCGTGTGGCTGGTTGGAGAACGACCAGACAACCGCTATCGCATCACGGAGCAGAGTAAGAAGGCTCTGGAAATAGGAATTCATTCAATCTAATAATCATCTAATTGAACACTTTATGAAAAACGTTTTTGTGTTGTTGTGTATCTGTCTGACTTCTTTTCTGACGCAAGCTCAGGAGAATGTGGCGAATCGCTGGGTGCTGAACCCGGATCAGAGTATCACCTGGAAAAAGGGGAGTGGTGTACTTCCGCATTTTGATCATATTGAAATGGCCGGCCGCAAGGCGGCTACGGTGGTGCGTTATGGAATCAATGAGCAAGGTGGTTTCTTTCTGAACAGAGGAATGGTGTGGCCAATGCTTCGTACTATTCCGAATAATACGCATGCCAGTTTGATGCGCCGCTTTGCTGAAGATCCGATTGCTAAAGTCCTGGTCAATGGAAGAGCACTGGAAGGCGAACAGGTGCAGGAGATCAGTCTCAACGGACTGATGAGTGTGGTGAGCCAATTTCCGAACTCCCTGGAACTGAAAAGAGTACTCTTTCCTTCGGTTGCATTGCCTGCTTTCTGTGAAAACTATACCTTGACATATAAGGGAGCGGGCTCCTTGAAAGTGGAGATCCCATCGTCTGAGTCGGTGATTCTGACAAATCCGCAAGAAGGTGTGGCCGGTAGCTACAAACTGGTAGTGAAGCAGACCGGTAAGACGGTGGTGTTGAATAAGGACCAAGAGGTAAACTTTAGTGTATCTATTGCCGGATACAAGTCGGGAGAGAGTGAAACGGCAATTAATGTGGCTCGTGAACAGAAGCTTCGTGAGGCTCTTATTGCTGATTTCTCTGCCAATTTGGTGTTGGAAACTCCTGATCCGGTGCTGAATGCAATGTTCCGTTTTGCCAAGATCCGTGCTTCAGAGAGTATTTTTGAAACGAAGGGCGGACTGCTACATGGTCCCGGTGGCGAATCATATTATGCTGCTATCTGGGCCAATGACCAGGCAGAGTATGTGAATCCCTTTTTCCCATTCCTCGGTTATCCTACCGGCAATGAATCGGCTTTGAATGCGTATCGCCACTTTGCCCGTTTTATGAATAAGGAGTATACCAAACTACCCAGCTCGATTATTGCGGAAGGTGATGACACATGGGGTGGAGCCGGCGATCGTGGCGATGCAGCCATGGTTGCCTACGGTGCTTCGCGCTATGCGCTGACGCGCGGCGACAGACAAGAAGCGGAAACTCTTTGGCCACTTATCGAGTGGTGCCTGGAGTATTCGCACCGTCAGTTAAACAAAGAGGGCGTTGTACAGTCTGATGCCGACGAACTGGAAGGGCGTTTCCCTGCCGGTAAAGCTAATCTCTGTACCTCTTCTCTCTATTATGATGCTTTGATTTCTGCTTCTCTTTTGGGAAAAGAAATTGGAAAGTCTTCTTCACAAATGAAAACATATGTGCAACGGGCTTTTGCTTTGCGTAAGTCGATGGATAAGTACTTTGCAGCCAAAGTGGAAGGCTTTGATACGTATCAGTATTATGAGGGAAATGATGTGCTTCGTTCCTGGATCTGTATTCCTTTGACCGTGGGTATCGACGAACGGAAAGCGGGTACGATCGATGCGCTTTTCTCGCCGCGACTCTGGACAAAAGAGGGACTGTTGACGCAGGCAGGGAGTGAAACTTTCTGGGATCGTTCGACGTTGTATGGATTCCGTGGGGTACTTGCCGCCGGTGAAACAGAGAAAGTGATGAGTTATCTGACCTATTATTCTAATCACCGTTTGCTCGGCGAACATGTGCCGTATGCTATTGAAGCTTATCCGGAGGGTAGCCAACGTCATCTTTCTGCAGAGAGTGGATTGTATTGCCGTATCTACACAGAGGGTATGTTTGGTATCCGTCCGACCGGACTGAGATCTTTCACGGTAACTCCGCGATTGCCAAAGGAATGGAATGAGATGGCCCTGCGTCATATCCGTGCTTTCAATGGTGATTTTGATGTGGAGGTAGCCCGCAGTGGAAATAAGCTGCAAGTGACTGTGACCAATAACGGGAAGAAGGTCTTGACCAAAACAGTGAAAGAGGGTGCTCCGATAGCTGTTAAGTTGTGATCAAACTGCCTGAGAGTATCTCATCCAGGCGATAAAACCCTGACACAATCCGTCCCTGCTTGAATTCCTATCCAAAGGATCTTCGAAGCAGGGACGCTTTGCGTTGAGTAGGTTATTGATTCTTCCGTTTGGTGAGTATCTTGCGTCTGTCGATGATGGAAGGAATTTCTTCCTCATAGTGTGTGACGTAGATCAGTGTTTTGCCTTTTTGACTGCAATAGGATTCGATGATGCGTTTGGCGAGCTGTTTCTTTCCGGCATCCAGTCCATGAAGAGGCTCATCAAGGATCAACAGTTCGGGGTTCTTGACAAAAGCCCGTACCAGCAAGATGAGACGTTGTTCGCCGTACGAGATCTTTACGAAAGAACGGTTGGCGAGGTGATTGGCATGAAAAATCTTCATCCACTTCTCCGTCTCTTCTTTCTGAACGTCGTTGCACTTTTGATAGAGTCCGATGGAATCAAAAAAGCCGGAGGCAGCCACATTAAAGCAAGGTGTGTCCTGCATGTAATAGGTGTGTATGTCTGGCGAGAGGTAGCCGATTCGTTTCTTTATGTCCCAGATGCTTTCCCCACTGCCACGCTTTCTGTCGAAAAGGGTCAGGTTATTAGCATAAGCTTGAGGGTTGTCGCCGCAGACCAGACTAAGTAAAGTGGATTTCCCGCTTCCGTTTCCTCCGAGTAACGCCCATCTCTCGCCACTTTTTACTTCCCAGTCTTCATCTTTCAGAATGGTATGTGCGCCGTAGCGGATATGGATTCTCTCCATGCGGATCGCTGTCTGGTAATCCACTTCTTTCTCTTCTTGTCTGGGAAGGTCTGTCATCACTTCGTCTATCTCTGAGAATAGTGTATGAATCAGTTTTTTATCTTGCAGGAAATCGTCCACCTTTTGTGCCGGATAGCAGCTACGTTCTTTGATAGGAAGGACATAGTCAATCCACTCCGGGAGGTCTTTGGGATGGGAAACGACAAAGAGGATCTGCATATTCGTGAGCTCCATCGTCTGTCTGAGCATGGCATTGAGCGTGGCTCGTGAAGGTGCGTCCAGACCGATGAAGGGGTTGTCCAGTATAAGCAGACGAGGTTCTGTCATCAGCACTTTAGTAATGAGAAACTTACGGAGCTCGCCGCTTGACAGAGCGACAAGATGTTTGTCTAGCAGTTCGCCGATGTCAAAGAGCTGCGCATACTTTTCGATTGCCTCGTCTGAACAACCTTTGAGCAGACTACGTGCTATGGGTGTAGTTTCAGCATCAAACGAGTTCCACCGTTGCTGGTAGTACATCTCCCGGCAATCAGTCAAAGAGTAAATATCGCGGAAGGAGATCGAGCGGATAAGCTGGTAGGTAGGACGCTCTTCTGTACTTGTAATGCGTACTTCGCCCTGGCGGGGGAAAATCTTACCTTGGATAATATCAGTGATGAGCGTTTTGCCGGCTCCATTCGGACCAATAAACGCCCAGTTCTCGTGCTGATTTATGGAAAAAGAGAGCGGTTCGCTCCACTCAAACTCTTTGAGTCTTGGGACGAACCGCTCGATGTCTATTTGAAAGGAATGCATGAATCAGTGGTTCTTGATGTAGGCTGTGATCCATTCGCCTACTTCTGATGTTGAATACCCTTTTTCTCCTTCTACCTGAATATCACTCGTACGAATGTTTTGGCTCATGGATGCATCTACCGCTTCCTGAATCAGCGTGGCTTCTTCTTTGAGATTGAATGCATAGTCAAACATCATCGCGGCAGAAAGAATTGTTGCCAATGGATTGGCGATGTTCTTTCCGGCAGCCTGCGGCCATGAACCGTGGATAGGTTCGAAGACAGAGGTGTAGGTACCGATAGAGGCGGAGGGGAGAAGTCCCATCGAACCGGTGATTACGGAGGCTTCATCGGTTAGGATATCGCCAAACATGTTTTCAGTAACCATCACGTCAAAATAGGTTGGCCACTGGATCATGCGCATCGCGGCATTGTCAACAAACATATATTCTACTTCCACTTCGGGATACTCTTTTTCCATCTCTTTGGCTATCTCACGCCACAAACGGGAGGTGGCAAGGATATTTGCTTTATCGACAACGGTCAGCTTCTTGCGGCGTTTCATCGCAAACTCGAACCCTACCTTGACGATGCGTTCAATCTCTTCGCGACTATACACACAGGTGTCGTATGCCACTGTACCATCTTCGCTTCTTCCTTGCGGACGACCGAAGTAAAGTCCGCCGGTCAGTTCGCGGATGCACATAAAGTCTGCTCCACGTACCAGTTCATCTTTCAAAGGTGATTTGTGGATGAGGCTTTCGAAAGTGGCTATCGGACGGATATTGGCATACAATCCCAGTCTCTTGCGCATGGCAAGTAGTCCCTGCTCCGGACGAACCTTTGCGGCAGGATTGTTGTCAAACTTAGGGTCTCCGACTGCTCCGAAAAGCACCGCATCGCTCTCCATACAGAGACGGTGAGTCTCTTCCGGATACGGATTGCCCACCTGGTCAATTGCTTGCGCACCGCAGATGCCGTATTCGTAGCTCAACTCATGGCCAAACTTTTCGCAGATGGCTTTCGTAACTTCTAATCCTTGTTTCATGATCTCCGGACCGATTCCATCGCCCGGGAGAACTGCAATTTTAATTTTCATACTTGTCTGTTCGTATCTTCGATTATATTCAACATTTTGATGGTCGCTTTGATTGCGGCTTCTGTCTGGTCACCATCCAGTCCGCGGGTGCGAAACTCTTTTCCTTCGTGTTCCCAGGTGATCACCGTTTGCACAAACGCGTCTGTGCGACCGCCGGGAGGAATGCTCACCGCATAATTGAGTAACATAGGAAATTTTCGGTTTAAACGCTTATAAATAGCACGTAGTGCGCGAACGAAAGCATCGTACTGACCATCGCCCGATGCACTCTCCTCATAGGAAGTACCGTTGATCTCGATCTTCAGTGATGCAATAGGCTTCAGGCCATGCGCCAAAGAGAGAAAATAACTGAGCAGGCGCACCTTCGTTTCTTTGCTGTCATGTTTGAGCACATCAGAAATGATATAAGGCAGATCCTCCTGAGTCACCAGTTCCTTCTTGTCGCCCAGTTCAATGATCCGGTCGGTCACCTTCTTCATTGACTCATCATCCAGTTCGACTCCGAGCGCTTCCAGATTGAGTCGGATGTTTGCTTTGCCGCTCGTCTTGCCAAGAGCATATTCGCGCGTGCGTCCGAACCGTTCAGGAATCAGATCGTTGCAATAGAGATTATCCTTGCTGTCGCCATCGGCATGTACACCGGCAACCTGTGTAAAGACGTTGTCCCCAATCACGGGACGGTTGGGTGGTATGCGGATGCCGGAATAAGACTCAACCGTGCGGCTGGAGCTATATAAGTTTTTCAGATTGACCGATGTGGATACTTTCAACTGGTCGGTTAAGACAGCCATCACACTGGAAAGAGGAGCGTTGCCCGCCCGTTCGCCCAGTCCGTTGATGGTAACATGTACTCCCTTGGCTCCCACACGAACGGCCGCCATGACATTGGCAACAGCCAGATCATAATCGTTGTGCGCATGAAAATCAAAATGAAGTGCAGGGTAACGCGACACCATCTTCTGAAAAAAGTCTGCCGTCTGATACGGATTCAATATGCCCAAAGTATCGGGAAGCATAAAGCGTTTGATATTGGTCTTGCTCAATGCGTCCATCATCTGAAATACATACTCCGGTGAATCTTGCATGCCATTGCTCCAATCCTCCAGATAAATATTGACATCGATGCCCATATCTTCCGCGTTCTTCAATACGAGAAGAATATCGGCGATGTGTTGTTCGGGAGTCTTTTTCAGCTGTATGGTACAATGTTTATACGATCCTTTGCAGAGCAGGTTGATGACACGGCACCCGGCATTGCGAATCCAGTTCAGCGAAGTACTTCCATCAACAAATCCCAGAACCTCAATCCGGTTGATGAGTCCTCGCTGACGAGCCCAGCTGGCGATCTTCTTCACCGCTTCGTATTCGCCGTCGGAGACTCTGGCCGAGCCCACTTCGATACGGTCCACCTGCAGCTCTTCCAGCAACAGTCGGGCGATCATCAGTTTTTCCTGAACAGCAAAAGAGACGCCGGAGGTTTGTTCGCCGTCGCGCAGTGTTGTATCCAGTATTTCTACTCGTTGTGTCATGCTTAAAATTGTTGATTTTCAGTTTCCCAAGCTTCGATTTTATCTTTGTTGCTCAACAAAAAGTCAATATCATCCAAGCCGTTCATCAGGCAATGTTTTTTATACGGATTGATCTCAAAGTGCTCACTTACACCCAGCGCTGTATTGATCACCGTTTGATCTGCCAGGTTCACTTCAACTTTCGTTTCCGGATTTTTGCTGATACAATTGAACAGACTAGCCAGAAAAGGTTCGCTCACAACGATAGGTAATACAAAATTGTTGAGGGCATTATTCTTGAATATATCGGCAAAGAAGCTGCTGATCACAACGCGAAACCCATATCCTGCTATGGCCCATGCGGCATGTTCGCGGCTTGATCCTGAACCGAAATTCTTTCCCGCAACCAGAATCTGTCCCGAGTATGTAGGATCATTGAGCACAAACGAACCGATCTGGTTTCCTTGTTTGTCATACCGCCAGTCGCGGAAAAGGTTATCTCCAAAACCATCTTTGGTTGTAGCCTTTAGAAAACGGGCCGGAATAATCTGGTCTGTATCTACATTCTCAAGCGGGAGTGGTACACACGTGCTGGTCAATATTGTGAATTTCTCATTTTTCATTGTTTGTCGTTTTTAGAAGTTAGTTACATGCAAGTTCTTGGATCAGTAATCTTCCCGGTCAGGGCTGCTGCGGCAGCAACCAGCGGACTGGCAAGCAGTGTGCGAGCACCCGGACCTTGACGGCCCTCAAAGTTACGATTTGAAGTTGAAACCGCATACTTTCCGGCAGGAACTTTATCATCATTCATCGCCAGACAGGCAGAACATCCCGGTTGACGAATCGCAAAACCGGCTTCGATAAGTATTTTGTCAATACCTTCTTCCTTCAGCTGATTATTCACATGCCAGGATCCCGGCACAATCCATGCGATGACGGAAGGATCTTTCTTCTTTCCCTTTACCAGCGATGCAAAGGCACGGAAATCTTCGATACGTCCGTTGGTACACGAACCAAGGAATACATAATCGATTTTTTTGCCAATGAGCAGTTCGCCGGGCTGATACCCCATGTATTCCAATGATTTACTATATGAAATGCGTCCCACTTCAGGAATACTTTCCAGTGTAGGGATCTTTTCCGTAATACCCATACCCATGCCCGGATTGGTTCCATAGGTAATCATAGGTTGGATGTCATTGCCATTAAATAAGATCTCTTTGTCAAAAAGTGCATCATCATCACTTTTCAATGTCTTCCAGAATGCCATTGCCGTATCCCATTCGCTCTCTTTCGGCGCAAATTCGCGACCTTTCAGATAGTCAAACGTAATCTCATCCGGAGCAATCATACCACCGCGGGCACCCATCTCGATCGAGAGGTTGCAGAGAGTAAGACGACCTTCCATAGACATGGAGCGGATCACATCTCCGGCATATTCCACAAAATAGCCCGTAGCACCGCCTGTTGTCATCTTGGCAATGATATAGAGAGCTACATCTTTTGCCGTAACCCCTTTATCTAACCGGCCATTCACAGTGATACGCATGGTTTTCGGTTTGGATTGGAGGATACACTGTGAAGCAAGAACCATTTCCACTTCACTGGTTCCGATACCGAAAGCGACGCTACCCAGTGCACCGTGAGTAGAAGTGTGAGAGTCGCCACACACAATCGTCATTCCCGGCAGTGTCAATCCGTTTTCCGGACCCACCACATGGATAATACCATTCTTGGGGTGAAGCATACCGAAATGAGTCAAACCAAACTCTTTCGCATTTTGGGCAAGCGTGTTTACCTGCGTGCGCGATATCTCATCTTCGATCTCTTTGTCCTGATCATGAGTAGGAGTGTTGTGATCCGGCATACAGAAAATCTTTTCCGGACGGAGTGGCTTGAGGCCTCTGGCTTTGAGTCCGGAGAAAGCCTGCGGACTAGTTACCTCATGGCAATACAACCTGTCAATATAAAGCTGTGTCGGACCATTCTCTACTTTTGTTACAAGGTGAGCATCCCAAATCTTATCAAAAAGTGTGTTCATATTCGTATGGAGTTATTATTTTCTGAATTTATTTATACAATCAATATAGGCTTCTACTGAGGCAGCCACAATATCCGTGTTGGCGCCGAAACCGTAATACATGTGTCCGTCATATTCTACCTGCATGTGCACCTTACCCACATCATCGCTCCCTTTGCTGATCGCTTGAATGGTAAACTCTTTCAAGGTCATCTCCCGTTCGATAATTTTCTTCAATGCTTTGATCGCTGCGTCTACCGGTCCGTTGCCAGAAGCAGCTGCTTCAAACTTTTCGCCGGAGATATTCAGTCCGATACTGGCTACTGAGCGTACGCCTATTCCGCTGGTAACTTGCAGATAATCCATCTTGATGGCATGATTGCTGCTACGGTCTGCACCGGCTAACAAAAGGATGTCATCATCATTAATATCTTTCTTTTTGTCTGCAATTTTAAGAAACTCCTCATAGACAGTATCCAACTTCTTGGGAGTCAGTTCGACGCCCAACAGAGAGAGGCGGTGCTTCAATGCGGCTCGTCCGCTGCGTGCAGTCAATACGATAGAGTTCTCATCAATGCCCACATCGTGCGGATCCATGATTTCATACGTACGCACATCTTTTAAGACACCATCCTGATGAATTCCCGATGAATGAGCAAACGCATTGCGTCCGACCACAGCTTTGTTTGGTTGAACCGGCATATTCATCAAACTGGAAATCATTCTGCTGGTGGGATAAATTTTTTGCGTATTGATATTCGTTTGGATGTCTAGTTGCTGATGACATTTAAAGATCATGGCAATCTCTTCCAAAGAGGTGTTGCCGGCCCTTTCGCCAATGCCATTGATCGTAACCTCTACCTGTCGTGCACCATTCAGCACGCCACTTACCGTATTAGCCGTAGCCATGCCGAGATCATTGTGGCAGTGAGTCGAAAGTATCGCCTTGTCAATATTGCTGACATGATTCATCAAATAGTTGATTTTAGCACCGTAGTCAGTAGGAAGACAATAGCCGGTTGTGTCGGGGATATTCACTACGGTAGCACCCGCTTTGATCACTGCCTCTACCACTCGTGCAAGGTATTCGTTGTCCGTTCTTCCGGCATCTTCCGCGTAAAACTCGACATCGTCCACATACCTTCGCGCATATTTAACGGCAGCAATGGCACGTTCGATAATCTCCTCTCTGTTGGAGTTAAACTTATATTTGATATGCGAATCAGAAGTTCCGATACCCGTATGAATACGTTTACGTTTGGCAAACTTCAAAGATTCTGCTGCCACATCAATATCTTTCTCTACTGCGCGAGTCAAAGCGCAGATTGTAGGCCATGTTACTGCTTTGGATATTTCAATGATAGAGTTGAAATCTCCCGGACTTGATACAGGAAAGCCTGCTTCGATAATATCAACACCCAGTGCCTCGAGTTGTTTCGCTACCTGGATTTTCTCTACAGTATTTAACTGACATCCGGGCACCTGTTCGCCATCCCGGAGCGTTGTGTCGAAAATAAATAATCTGTCTGACATCTGTTTTTATTTTTATGTTTGTAATTAATCTGGAGAAAAAAAAGCCTTTCACACATGGGAGTGAGAAAGGCTTTTCTGTATTTTTGTTAGTTACATATTCATGCACGTTGCCCACTCCCCATTGGTTTGCCCAATAGAATAATAATAATGGATAGCAGAATATGTAAATAAGATTGGTTCATAATATCTGTCTTTTTAGTTGACGGGACAAAGGTATGTTTTATTTTTAATACCGCAAATGAATTGTGGGAAAAAAGTTTGCTTTTATTGCAATTTGCAACTTTTTGAACAGGAAAGAAACGAAATTATAAGATGTGTGCCGGTTATATGCCGTTTATTGTTACAAATAAAGGCTTGTGAGATAAGGTCTTACAAGCCTTTATTTGAAAAAGAATGAATAAGAGAATAATCGTGATCTCTATTCCATAGAAAAAGATTTTTTTCCGATCAGATTTCCATCTGCGAAAATATCTACGCGATAGCTGCCTGCCTCTAAGAACTCTTCCACTTTCCAATAAACGGTCACGCTCTGTTCTTCGCCTGAATATTCGATGTCTTTGCGTATAGAGTAAGCAATATTTTTATTTTCGTACATAAAGACGTTACCCGCACTTTTGACCAGCACATCATCATCCGGTTTGGCGATACGAACATAAATACTTTTTTCACCGGTAGGAGCCGTGATGTTCTTTGTAATAATGAATGAAATATTCAGTTGGGTCACTTTCGAGACTTTCTTTTCATCTTTCCCTTTCTTATTGACCGATTTGATGATGATATTTGTTGCATCTAGTTGAGAAGCCATGGTGACTCTTTCAGACAGTTGCTCTTTCTCTTTGGAGAGCTGATTGGCGTTACTCCTTGCTTCGTGAAACTTACGGGTAACCACTTGGTTTTCCTCCTGAAGTTGGGAGTTTTTCTTATTGAGTGAGTCCACCTGAGCGATATAGGTTTTCAATACACCGCGTACAGTGGCAAGTTCTTTCTTCAATTCGCTGATACGTGAAGTGTTGGTCGATTTAACGGTGCGAAGTTCCTCGCGTAACCGTTGAACTTTCATCTTTTCAGCTTCAAAGAGTTCGATGATTGAGTCGTTGTTGACGTTCAGTTCGTATCCCTCATATTGCACTGCCAATTGCGAATATTCATCGGTCAGCTCTTCCTTTTCCAGATCAAACATTTCCGTCATCTCAGTGATTTTCGTACTTTGTATCACAATCCAGGTAACCGCGCCGGCTACAATAAGAACTAACGCAACTATAATCCCAATCAGTAGCTTAAAATTTTTTCCCGGTTTTTTTTCGTTTTCCGACATTTCCATAGCCTGTTTCTTCTTTATTTCCCCTG
>JAQUZH010000242.1 GCA_028691445.1 Bacteroidales bacterium
TCATCTCGGCGATCTCGACCATCAGATCTTCTTTTGCTCCACGTGTTGTGATAGCCGGTGTTCCCAGACGGATGCCTGAGGTTTGGAAAGCAGAACGGCTGTCAAAAGGAACCATATTCTTATTAACGGTAATGTCGGCTGCAACCAAAGCTTTTTCAGCAACTTTTCCTGTCAGTTCCGGGAACTTCGAACGAAGATCCACTAACATGGAGTGATTATCGGTACCTCCCGATACGATTGTAAAACCACGCTTGATAAGTTCCTCTGCAAGTTTGGCAGCATTCTTCTTTACCTGAGTCTGATATTCTTTGTATTCCGGTTCGAGTGCCTCGCCAAAAGCTACTGCTTTAGCAGCAATCACATGTTCGAGAGGTCCACCCTGAGTTCCCGGGAATACCGCAGAGTCTAGTAATTGCGACATCATTTTGATTTCCCCTTTTGGAGTTGTTTTTCCCCAAGGATTTGGAAAATCTTTTCCCAGTAGAATAATACCTCCACGTGGTCCGCGCAATGTTTTATGTGTTGTTGAGGTGACGATATGAGCCCATTTCAAAGGATTTTCCAATAAACCGGCAGCAATAAGTCCGGCAGGATGAGCCATGTCAATCATCAGCAAAGCACCTATTTTATCCGCGATTTCGCGCATACGTTTGTAGTTCCATTCACGGGAATAAGCCGAACCTCCACCAATGATCAGCTTAGGCTGTTCTTTCAATGCAATTTCTTCCATCTGGTCGTAATCCACATATCCACTCTCGTTTAAGTTGTAAGCACAAGGAGTGTAGAGAAGTCCCGAGCTATTTACAGCAGAACCATGAGATAAGTGTCCGCCATGAGCCAGATTAAGTCCCATAAATTTATCACCCGGGTTCAGACAGGCCAGCAACACAGCACTATTTGCCTGAGCACCGGAGTGGGGTTGTACATTTGCCCATTCCGCACCAAAAAGTTCTTTTAGTCTGTCGATGGCGATTTGTTCGCTTTCGTCCACTACTTCGCAACCTCCATAATATCTTTTGCCGGGATATCCTTCCGCATATTTATTGGTAAGGCAAGAACCCATAGCCTGCATTACCTGGTCACTTACAAAGTTTTCGGAAGCAATCAGCTCAATACCTTTCATCTGCCGTTGCTTTTCTCTCTCGATAATATCGAAAATCAGATTGTCTCTTTTCATGATTCTATGTTTTATGATCAGAAGTTTGAAGGTGCAAATGTACATATTCTAAGAAAGCCGTACAAATAGAAAGGCTGAAAAAGGTTTTTAGTGCATACTTTTTTAAAGACATAAAAAATGCAAATGGTGAAAAAATAGGTTCGAATATGTTGTATTTTATAAAAATGCGCTATATTTGCGCCATTGGTGACTTAAAATTAACCAATAGCGGATGCCGAAAAGCTTACGAGTAGGCTAAGTAAATACATAAGTGCTATGAAAAAGTTATTCTTGATGGCTGTTATGACATTATTTGTTATTGGCGTTAGCGCACAGTCTCCTCGTTGGGGTGTTAAAGCTGGTCTAAACATGGCAAATCTTGGTGGGGATTTAAGTCCCGATGCCAGAATTGGATTTCATGCTGGTGTAACTGCTGAATTTGGACTGACAGAGATGATCTCGCTTCAACCAGAGGCTTTAATTTCTCTGAAAGGTTGTGATGGCGCTGATCCTTATTACCTCGAAGTTCCTATCAATGTGAAGTTTAATTTCCCGCTGAATGCAGACAAGGTGTTTTTGGCAGTTGGTCCGTATGTGGCTTATGGAATAAGCGGGGACAAAAATTATTTCGATGCAAATAAGAGTTTAGACTATGGTGTAGGCATTGGTGCCGGTTATGATTGGGGTGACAAGTGGGTATTCAGCATTGGCTATCAAATGGGTCTTGCTAACATTAATGATTTACCTGCTCCTTTGGATTGGACAACAAAACAGAATAACGTTACTTTGTCTGTTGGCTATAAATTCTGATAATCAAACAAAAAGATCAGATATGAAAGAGGCTGTCTCCAACGAGGCAGTCTTTTTCTTTGTAGGCAAATCTAATAAATGCTATATTTGCATGATCAAGATTGAAGAATCAAATAATAGCGAATGCCGAAAAGCTTACGAGTAGGCTCTCTAAATTATGCAGTGGTAGTGAGAAAATTTCTTCTTATCTCTTTGATTGTTTTCTGTGTGTTTGGCATACATGCTCAACCTCTTCGTTTTGGAATCAAAGCGGGTTTTAATGCTTCCAATTACAAGGCAGATGCCAACACCATTCCGAAGCCGGGATTTCATATAGGTGCAACAGCGGAGTATTCGATTTCGGATCTCTTCTCCATTCAACCTGAAATGTTGTTTACATTAAAAGGAGATAGCAATCGTGATCCGTATTATCTCGAGATTCCCGTTCACATGAAGTTCACTTTTCCACTTCAGTCACGCAAATGGTATTTGAGTGCCGGTGGTTATTGGGCCTACGGTTTGTATGGGAAGGATAAATATAGGGTGGGTGTATTTCAACGGAATTATCTCATGCGCTACGATTACGGTGCAG
>JAQUZH010000002.1 GCA_028691445.1 Bacteroidales bacterium
AATGGCGACACCACCGTCTTTCATGATCGTGCTTACATCAGCGAAATCGCAATTGACATATCCTTCCAAGGTAATTATTTCGGCAATACTTTTGGCTGCAATAGTCAACGTGTCATCCGCTTTTTTAAAGGCATTCTTAAGCGTCAGATCGGGATAGATATCTTTCAACCGTTCGTTGTTAACGACCAGCAGAGCATCGACATGTTTGCTTATCTCTTCAACACCATCGAGTGCTTGCAAGATTTTTCTCTTTCCTTCAAAAGCGAAAGGTATTGTGACAATACCCACCGTGAGAATTCCCATCTCTTTGGCAATCTGCGCAACTACCGGTGCAGCACCTGTACCGGTTCCACCTCCCATTCCGGCGGTCACAAAAGCCATTTTTGTATTATCGTTCAACAGACTTTCAATCTCCTGAAAACTCTCTTTTGCTGCCTCCTGAGCTTTTTCCGGACGAGCTCCTGCGCCAAGACCTTCTGTGGTCTTTCGGCCTAACTGTAATTTGACTGAAACGGGTGAATTGGCAAGGGCCTGATTGTCTGTATTACATACAACAAAGGTTACATCATGTATTCCTTCCTCGTACATGTGATTCACGGCATTGCTACCTCCTCCACCTACACCGATCACTTTAATTATCGATGATGCTGCCGGAGCTAATCCAATAAAATTAAGAGGCTCTTCTATGAATTCCATATCCTGATTTGTATTTATTTCTTACTTAAAATCGTCTTCTTCCGGTTCATTGGGGAATAATCCCTGAATGCCTTTCTTTATGGAAGAGCCAAAGAAACTACCCCTTGGAATCCGAGGTTTCTTTTGTTCTTTTTTCTCTTCTTTCTTTTCCATCTTTTCTTCCCCCTTCTCTTCCACAAGCTCTTTCTCCTCTTGTTTCCATGTTTCAACCACAGGCATTGGTTCAGGTATGTGATGCGGGATTTCTTTCTCCGGTTTATGCTCTTCTTTCATAAAAGTAGAATAAACTCCGGTAATCAGTCCGACAACTTCAGCATAAGAAGGAGGAAGAGTATCTTGTTTCTGGCTTTTTGCATTATAGCAAACAGGTAATGCCTGACGTACATTGATGGAGGTCTTTTTTATAATCAGTTCGCTCAATCCTTTCATGGAAGAAGCGCCTCCGGTGATAACAATACCGGCAGCCAACTCTTTATCCATCCCCAAATCCTGTATTTGTCTCCATACATTTGCCCAGATTTCTGTTTGGCGGGCTTCAATGATCAAACTGATTTCTGCTTCCGCAATTTCAGATCCATTGTACGACTTTATCGTATTATCATTGGTTACTGCAATGCATCCAAGTCTTTTCTTGAGATTCTCTGCTTCTTCATCTCTTATATTAAATGCACAAAGATCATTTGTGATAGTATTGCCTCCGAAAGGAATGACAGCCAGATGGACTAATTCTCCGTTCTTATAGATAGACAAAGAAGTGCATCCGGCACCAAAGTCAACCACAGCCACACCAATTTTCTTCTCGTTTTCAGTGATGAGCGATTCCGCTGAGACCATCGGACCGATCAGATAGTTCACTTCAATCGGTTCTTCAGCAAAACACTTGGCGATATTTTTCTTCAAAGATGGGCGGGCAATAATTTGCTGATATTCTGCTTTAAGTAAAAGACCAACAACGCCAACCGGATTTGCCACAGGATTACCATCGACAAAAAAAGAAGGCTTTGTGTTACAGATAATTTCATAATCTGCAACGACCTGCTCCTGTATTTCTTCTTCGATTGATTGGATATCTTCTTCCGAAACGGACTCATTATCCAGATGAAATTCTATTTCATCATTGAATCTTGACCGTAGCGATTGACCACTGATGTTCACATTGATCTTTTTCAGATTCTCTCCCGATTTCAGTTCCAGGGAAGCAATCACCTGTTTGATCAAAGCGGCTGCTTCTGAGAAATTGTAAATAGCTCCTCTTTTCATACAATTCCCTGAATTCACGATGTGTTCAGCTACGATCTCAACACCTTTTCCATGGATACGTTTAGCAAGTAAACCAACTATTTTTGAGCTCCCGAGATCAATAGCGGTCACATATTCTTCTGCAATGTTTTTGACTGTCATGTTTTTATCCTTTCTTGGTGCATATCACCTGATGTTCATATTTGAGATTAATCTTTTTATACCTGTTCCATCCCAATTCGTTAAAGCCGTTTTGATATAAGCTCATCAGGGTAGAAAGTCTGTCTTCAAGGTTGTCTAAACTTCCTATCAGTATTTCCTGGTCTCCAACGCGGGGAATGAAGCTTATATCGTTATTCGGGTGAACATATATCTGAGATATCTGGGCATTCCAGAACTCATTCTCTTGAAGAAAAAGAGCAAGTTTAAAAAGTTCGTTCGTAGCAAATTTTTCAGAGATAAAGCCGCTTGCAAGGGGAACAAACACGCTGTAATTAATTGATACAGGCATTATTTCGGCTTCACTATCTATATAATAATTACCAAACATGGACATGACACGCATAACTGGAACTCGTTGATAAACTTCTACTTTGACGTTTCCATCTGTCGTCTTAAAGCATTCTGCACGTTTGATCCTTGGATTCTTCTTAAGGGCTTTTTCAAGTGCTTCTGTGTTGATTGAGCAAACTTGCTTTCCAATAGGATTACACCCGCTTTCTCTGACCAACGCAAGTACCTCTCTGCGATTGATAAAAGTAACGTCCAAACTGTCGTGAATATAAACATCCACCTTCTGACATTTCTCTTTTTCCGCATTACCTCTCGTGTATAACGTGGCACTTACGAAAAAGAGTAATATCAGCGTTGTTAACAGTACTTTTAAGATAGAAAGCAGACGACGTTTTATCATTTTATTGTTCAGTTCTTTGAATTGCAAAGTTAATCAAATTTCTAAACAACACTTTCCGTAGAGATATTATTCTGATTCACACCTCTTTTTTTTTATGCTAATCAAATTAGATCAGGCTCACACTGCCGAAAGTCTTAATCAATATTAAATAATAGCTTTTCAGAAACAAAATGATTCTGTTAATTGCTCTTTTTAACGTGATGATAGCATGGAATTGATAGAATATCAGTAAGTTTGCAACGACTACCGTGAAATGTAGTAAACATCAAATACTGAATAATATCACGAATTATATGAAAAGACAAATGACTCTCAATGTATTCACAAGCCTTTGGCAGAAAGCAAAAGGCTTAGCTTTCTGTTTGATCATGCTCTCCTTTATTGCCGGATCAACAGGAGTATCGGGCAAAACGATTGTTATCAATGAAATAGCACCTTCCAATTCTCTCATAGCAGATCCTGCAGGTGAGACGAATGACTGGATTGAACTTTACAACACAACTTCAACTTCAATCAATCTTTCAGGATATTACCTGAGTGATAGCCCCTCGAATTTAAAAAAGTTTAAGTTTCCTACCGGTACTTCCATTCCGGCTAATGGCTATCTGATTGTTTGGGCAGATGGTGATACCCTTCAAGTGGGACTTCATACCTCCTTTAAGTTATCATCTACTGGAGAATCGCTCTATCTGTCCAATGCTGCCGCACAAACGATTGACGAAGTCACCTTCGGACTTGGCACCGGTGACATGTCATACTCCAGAGTACCGGACGGTGCAGACACATTCGTTTGGCAATCATTTACCCACAACAAGACAAATATCGGCGGAGTGGCTGATATTTATACGTATGATTTAAATACGGATGGCATTGTTATTAATGAGTACTCGCCTCTGAATACGACCATAGCTGATCAGAATGGAGAATTTGATGACTGGATTGAACTGTATAATAATTCATCTTCTACTGTTAATCTGGTTGGTTACTATTTGAGTGATAATACGTCTAGCCCTAAACTGTGGGCCTTCCCGGATACATCCATCGCTCCTGGTGGTTATATCATTGTGTGGGCTGACAACGATGATGATATTGGCCAGGCTGGTCTTCACGCTCATTTTCAACTTTCCGGATTAGGAGAAACGTTGCTCCTGACACATCAGACCACAATCATTGGCAGAACAAGTTACGACATTGCCTTTTCAAACAAGTCGTACGCAAGAATTCCGAACGGAAAAGGTGAATATGCCGTACAGGCTCCTACTTTTGGTAAGACAAACGGTGGCAATTTTACTGAAAATCTGACGACAGCAGGAGTGGTTATTAATGAAATAGTGCCTGTTAATCTAACAGTAAAGGCAGACCAGGAAGGTGGATATGATGACTTTATTGAGTTATTTAACAACTCATCAAGTGCAGTAAATCTATCCAATTACTATTTAAGTGATGATGCTGCCAATCCTTCCAAATGGCCTTTCCCTTATGGAACAACAATAGCTGCCGGTGGATATTTGATTGTATGGGCAGATGAAGATATCATCGACGGATACGGAGCACATGCATCTTTCCGGTTAGCCGCTGAAGGTGAAACCATATTATTGACAGATGGAACTAAAATTATTGACAAGGTGACTTATAATAAAGCAGTACCCGATTCAGGCTATGCACGAATTACAAATGGTACCGGTACCAACTTCTACTGGCAAACTGCTACTTACAAGAAAACAAACGGTACTACTATTCCTGTAAGTGAAGAAATCATTACAGAGGTACCTGAGCAAGAATTTGTAGTAGCTCACAACCGCAATAATCAACTGTTGACTGTTACGTTAGCAAATGACGAGAGCAAGAAGATTACTGTCTATTCGATTACTGCCGCTGTACAATACTCCGGAATAATCAACGGATCGATATCCATACCAACTTCAGACTGGAAGAACGGAGTATATCTGATCTCCATTGGTAATAAAGAGAAGGTTAAGAAGGTGGTTATCTTAAAATAATGCACTTAGCAACTTAATAAAAGAAGAGGCTGTCCTGAAAGGACAGCCTCTTCTTTTATTTATCCAGAACGGACTCTTTATCGTTTCTCAAGAATTGAGCGGATTGGCACAATAAACTTGTCAATATTTCCGGCTCCTATTGTAATCAAGACATCTAATTCTCTATTTTCTATTAACCCCAACAGTTCATCTTCCTGACAAAGGATCTTCTCGGGAGACTCTATTTTATCCAAGATAATCTTTGAAGTAACTCCAGGAATGGGTTCTTCTCGTGCCGGGTAAATTTCCAATAAGATCACTTCATCAAGTAAAGAAAGACTATGAGCAAATTCTTCGGCAAAATCGCGGGTACGGGAGAAGAGATGAGGTTGAAATACTCCCGTGATTTTCTTGGTCGGATAAAGCGCTCTGACAGATTCAATACATGCTTTCAGTTCGGCAGGATGGTGAGCGTAATCATCTATATAGACGACATTCTCTTTTTTTACCTGTAAATCAAAACGTCTTTTCGCTCCTTTGAAAGAGGCCATCGCTTTGCGGATCTCCTCATCAGTTGCTCCACAAAGATAGGCCAGAGCCATTGCTGCTACGCCGTTCTCTATGTTGATTTTAACAGGAACCCCCAACTGAATATCAGTGATTGTTTTTTCCGGAGTGACAAAGTCAAAAACAATTTCTCCTCCTCCGATACGAATATTGTCAGCATGAAAGTCTCCTTCATTTTCCATAGAATAATGATACACCTTCACGCTGCTTTCGGCTTGAATTTGCAACTCAAGACCAGACTTAATCAAAAGCACACCATTGGGTTGCATCAACGAGGTAAAGTGTTCAAAGCTTTTTACAACCTCTTCTTTGGTCCCGTAAATATCAAGATGATCAGCATCAATGGCTGTAATTACAGCCATATAGGGGTGTAGCCAATGAAAAGAGCGGTCGTACTCATCAGCTTCAATGACAGTATACGGGCTACTTTCTGACAAGATCAGATTACTGTTATAGTTTTTCAGAATGCCACCTAAAAAGGCGTTACACTCAACAGCTGATTGTTTGAGAATATGGGCCAACATACTTGAAGTGGTTGTTTTACCATGCGTTCCTGAGATACATAACCCTTTGCTGGCAAGTGTAATTTGTCCCAGCACCTGGGCCCGTTTCATTACGGAAAAACCGTGCTCACGGAAATAGGTTAGTTCACTGTGAGAATCAGGAATGGCCGGTGTATATACAACGAGCGTCTCCTGTGCATTCAGACAATAGTCAGGAATAAGAGAAACATCATCTTTGAAATGTAATTCAGCACCTTCTTTTGACAGTTGATTGGTTAACTCACTCTTGGTGCGATCATAACCGGCTACTCTCATCTTTTTAGTAAGGAAGTATCGTTCCAGATTACTCATTCCAATACCACCTGCTCCTACAAAGTAAACAGATTTTACTTGTTCAATATTCATAATTTAGTTCTTATTTTTTGGGAAAAGCTTCGCTATTTCATCTACGATACGGTCAGCAGAGTCTTTCTCTGCCAAACGGATAATATTTGAATGTAATTTGTTTAATTGTTGATCCTCATTGATTAGTTTGTATGCAAGGTCTATCAATGTCTCTTCCGCCTCATCGTCTTTCACAAGCAAAGCCGCATCATTGTTTACCAACACCATGGCATTCTTCGTCTGGTGATCTTCGGCCACATTTGGAGAAGGCACAAGAATAGTAGGCTTTCCTAACAGACATAACTCAGAAATTGAACTGGCTCCTGCTCGTGATATCACTAGATCCGCAATCAGATAGGCTAAATCCATCCGGGCAATAAAGGCCAATACCTTCAGATTATGGTTTTTACAAAAGAGAGACTTTTGTTGTGCTTTTTCATAATAGTACTTTCCGGTCTGCCACAATACCTGAACCTCTCCTGAGTCTATTTGCTTCAGTCTGGCCAAGACAGATTTATTAATTGTGCGTGCTCCAAGACTTCCTCCTATAATCAAAATTGTTTTCTTGTTTGGATTCAATCCAAAAGTCTCATAAGCAAGCATCTTGTTCGGTTCAGATGCAAGAAGTTCTTTTCTGACCGGATTTCCGGTCATTACAATACGGTTGGCCGGAAAGTATTTTTCCATGCCCGGATAGGCAACACATATCGTAGAGGCTTTGGATGCAAGAATCTTATTTGTGATACCTGGAAATGAATTTTGCTCCTGAATAAGGATGGGCACTTTCAGTGAAGAAGCCGCTTTCATCAGAGGACCGCTCGCATAACCGCCAACACCTACGGCAACATCCGGACGAAAAGAACGGACAATTTTTCTTGCCTTAAACAAGCTGATCATCAGGTTGTATAAAACCGGAATATTCTTGAATGGGTTACTTCTGTCAAATCCTTGAACCGGAAGACCTATTATCTCATAACCGGCAGCAGGGACTTTTTCCATTTCCATGCGTCCGAGGGCACCGACAAACTTGATCTCGCAATCAGCATATCTTGCTTTAAGCGTATTAGCTATTGCAATAGCCGGGAAGATATGTCCTCCTGTGCCTCCTCCGCTAATAATAATACGAATTCCTTTTTTCATTACTATAGTTGACATTTAAATTTTCTCATTGACAAGTTTTACTCCCGGAGGGGCTACTTCTTTATCTTCACTACCTATTTCATCGTTAGAGGCAGTACGGCTTATACTTAGGATTATACCAAAATAGACGCAGGTCATAATCGTTGAAGTTCCTCCCCGGCTAATCAAAGGCAAAGGCTGACCGGTAACTGGAAGCATACTTACAGCTACGCCCATATTTATTAATGCCTGCAAAACAATAACCAGTGTGGCTCCCATTAGCAAAAAGGCATAGAAGGAGCGACTGCAACGCCTTGCTAGAATACCGGCTCTGAACATCAATATTAAATAAAGGACCAGCACAAAGGTACCGCCTATCAGTCCTGTTTCTTCAATGATGATCGCATAAATAAAATCTGAATAGGCCTGAGGCAAGAAGTCTCTCTCCTGACTATTGCCAAGAAATTTTCCAAAGACTCCTCCGGTAGCTATCGCTATCTTTGAATGAGAAACCTGATAGTTATCATCATTAAAAACAATCTTGGGATCTGTCTCGGGAGTAATTCCTTCTGAATGGTTAGATAGACGTTCGGTCCACGTCGGAAGTCGTCCAAGTAAAGGAGTGTCACGGGGTATTACCGGCGCTAAGACATACAGCAGAACGGCTAGAACAGCTCCAATAATCGAGGTCGTAATTGCGAGCTTGGCGATCGGGATCCGCCCAATAAACATCATGATAAAGCTAATCATTCCCAGCATACCCGCAGTAGAGAAGTTTTCAGGAAGAATCAGACCACAGAAAAGAAATGTAATGATCAGAATCACCTTAAAGGTCAGGTTAATTGATTCTTTATCATCTTTCATGCGACTCAGCAAAAGCGCAATTGTTGTGATTACAGCAAGTTTAGCGAGCTCAGATGGCTGAAACTGAATTCCTCCAATACTTAACCAACGCGTCGCCTCGTTTGCTTTCACACCCAAAAAGGGAGTTACTATCAGAAGAATGGCCGCAATGGGTAATAATATCACAGGGATCATCCTGAAAAACTTAGGAGGAATAAAATGAATGGCAATTACTACTACCGTCCCTATCATCAAAAACATGAAATGACGCACAAAAGGACGCCAATACTCATGCAAGGAATTAGTCAATGTACTGGAAGCACTGAAGACTTCCAGCATGGAGATCGTCAGAATAATTAGGTATATTGTCCAAATAACCCTGTCTCCCTTAATGATAGTTTTAAATATCCCCATCTGTCGTTTATAGTTTTAATACGCATTCCTTAAACTGTTCGCCGCGATCTTCATAGTTTTTGAACAAGTCAAAACTTGCACAACAAGGAGAGAGAAGCACGGTATCTCCCTTGTGAGCGACTGCATATGCTTTTTCTACAGCCTCTTTCATTGAATTTGCATCGAGCATTGCAGGAACTTTTCCATCGAAGAACAAATGAAGCTTGCTGTTGTCAACACCTAAACAGATGATTGTGTGCACTTTTTGCTTCACAAGATTCTCAATCTCGGTATAATCATTGCCTTTATCTTTTCCTCCCAGTATTAGGACTACCGGAGTCTGCATGCTTTCAAGAGCATACCAACAAGAGTTTACGTTTGTTGCTTTCGAATCATTCACGTAGCGGACACCTTTCACGGTTGCGACATACTTTAGCCGATGCTCTACCCCTTCAAAGGTTTTCAGCGCTTTACGAATATCATTCTTTTTTATATTCACCAAATTAGCAGAGATTCCTGCCGCCAACGAATTGTATAGATTATGCGTACCGGTGAGTGCCAATTCTTCCTTGGCCATAACAAGAGCCTCATCGGATAAATCGATAATAAAATCATCCTCGTTGGTGTATGCAATCACATTGTCTGCTTTGTTTTCCGCAAACGGATACAATTGTGCGTGAAGCTTATGCTTTTGCAATTCTTTGGTTATGATCGGATCATCATTCCAGAAAATAAAAGCATCTTCATGCGTTTGATTTTGAGTAATTCTGAATTTGGCATCGATATAATTTTGCATCTCAAACCCATATCTGTCCAGGTGATCCGGAGTTATGTTGAGAAGGATTGCAATGTCTGCTTTAAAATTATACATATTGTCTAATTGAAAGCTGCTTAGCTCTATGACATAATAGTCATAATGCTCTGTTGCTACCTGAAAAGCAAGACTCTTTCCGACATTACCTGCAAGGCCAACATTTAATCCGGCATCTTTTAAAATATGATAGGTAAGTAGCGTTGTGGTCGTCTTACCATTGCTTCCAGTAATGCAGATCATTTTGGCTTTCGTATACCTTCCAGCGAATTCAATCTCAGAAATGATTGGAATATGCTTTTCGTAGATCTTCTGTATAATTGGAGCCTTATCCGGAATTCCCGGGCTTTTAATAATCTCACTCGCATTCAAGATCAGATCTTCTGTGTGCTGTTTTTCTTCCCAAGCGATGGAATAGGAATCGAGGATATCTTTCTGTGACTGCTGAATGGCTGAAAAGTCTGAAACAAAGACATCAAACCCTTTTACTTTTGCCAAAACAGCAGCTCCTGTTCCACTTTCACCTGCTCCTAATACAACAATTCTTTCCATTTTATCTGACTTTTAGAGTAATAATAGTAATAGCTGCTAAAATAATTGACACAATCCAAAAACGAACTACAATCTTTGATTCCGGAATGGGTCGAATCGGAAACTGGAGTAGCGCATCAATCCCGGCATTGCCTGCTTTCTGAAAATGATGGTGAATAGGACTCATCTTAAAGATGCGCTTCCCAACACCTGATCTTTTCTTTGTAAATTTAAAATAAGAGACTTGCATTAAAACGGATATGCTTTCTACAAAGAACATACCGCATAAAATGGGGACCAGTAATTCTTTGTGGATAATCATGGCAAAAACACCAATAATTCCCCCCAAAGTCAAACTTCCGGTATCACCCATAAACACTTGAGCCGGGAAAGAGTTGAACCAAAGGAATCCAATGGTGGCACCAGTAAAGGCACTTATAAAAACGACCAACTCTTCAGTTCCCGGAATAAACATGATATTCAAATAGGAGGCATACGTAACGTGACTTGATACATAGGCCAGAATACCCAATGCAATACCTATGATAGCAGAAATTCCTGTAGCCAGTCCGTCTAATCCATCTGTAAGATTGGCACCATTGGATACGGCTGTGACAACAATGATCGTCACCAAGACAAATAGAATCCAGCCCCCTATCTCCGCATAGTCGCCCAGCCATTTGGTAAAGTCGGCATAATCGAGATTGTTATTTTTAAAGAAAGGGATGGTCGTTTTTGTCGATTTGACACGTTCCGGGCTGTGAACCGTTTCAATGTTATCCCCTTTTTGAATTTGAGTATTTTCTCTGATAACCGCACTTGGACTCAGGTATAGAATCATTCCGATAATCAAACCAAGACCAACCTGTCCGATGATCTTAGTTCTGGCTTTCATACCATCTTTATGTTTTTTGAAGACTTTGATGTAGTCATCCACAAAGCCGAGACCTCCCATCCAAAGCGTGGTAATAATCATTAGCACCATATATATATTATCCAGTCGCCCGAAGAGTAACACAGGAACGAGTATCGATATAATAATAATCACGCCACCCATTGTCGGAGTTCCCTTTTTACTGAGCTGTCCTTCAAGACCTAAATCCCGGATCACTTCGCCGACCTGTTTGAGCTGCAGTCGGTCAATAATTCGTTTACCGATGACTGTAGCCATAAACATGGCGATAATAAAAGATAAGATGGATCGAAAAGAGATGTATTTAAACATACCGCTTCCCGGAATATCATATTGGTCCAAAAAGTTAAACAAATAATACAACATAGACTATCTACTGAATTTCATTATTAAATAACATCGCTACAACCTCTTTATCATCAAAATGATGTTTTACCCCCTTTATTTCCTGGTAATTTTCATGCCCTTTTCCGGCAATCAATATCACATCTCCTTTTTTTGCAAGCAGGCAAGCCGTTTTAATGGCCTGTTCACGGTCTTGTATTACAAGTGTCTTTTTCTTCTGCTCACCTGTTAGTCCTTCAAGCATATCCTTCAGAATATCTTCGGGTTCTTCAAAACGAGGGTTATCAGAGGTAAGAATGACCTGATCACTCCCTTTGGCTGCCTCTTTAGCCATGATGGGACGTTTACCTTTATCTCTATTTCCTCCTGCGCCAACAACTGTGATAATCTTCCCGTTACCCTCGACCACTTCATGGATCGTCTGTAACACATTGATCAAAGCGTCAGGGGTGTGTGCATAATCAACGATCGCAGTCACACCCTCATTGGAGTGAATCGTCTCAAATCGACCTGCTACAGGATGAAGATCACTCAAAGCAACCAGCACCTCATCAGATTGTTGTCCAAGTAGAATGGCTGTTCCATAAATGGCAAGTAAGTTTGAGGCATTGAATCTCCCTATAAATTGCACATGAGTCTCCTTGCCATTAAACTGGAGAGACATTCCATTGATATACTTCTCGAGAATCTTCCCTTTAAAGTCGGCCAATGTCAATAAGGAATAGGAGTACTTTTTAGCGGAGGTGTTTTGGAGCATGACAAGTCCAGTCTTATCATCCAGATTGGTCAGAGCGAATGCTTGACTTGGAAGCATATCAAAGAACGACTTTTTGGCTTTTAAATAAGCATCAACAGTGACATGATAATCCAAATGATCGCGGGTCAGATTGGTAAAGATGCCTCCGGCAAAGTGCAATCCTGAAATCCTTTTCTGAACAACGGCATGCGAACTCACCTCCATAAATGCATATTGACAACCTTTGTTAACCATCATTGCCAAAAGTTCATTGATGGTGATTGGATCCGGAGTTGTATTCGCAGTTGCAAACTGTTCTTCTTCTACGATATTGCAAACCGTTGAAAGCAATCCGGATTTGTATCCCAACTTGCGAAAAAGATTATATAGCGTCGTTGCAATGGTCGTCTTACCGTTAGTACCGGTAACACCTGTCAGAATAATATGACGCGAAGGATAACCAAACCACGCTGAAGCAATAGTTCCTAAAGATTCAGCACTGTCTTTTACCAAAACATACGTAATTCCTTCTTCGGGAGAACCGTCTGGAATATATTCACAAACAACAGCTTTGCAGCCCCTTTCAATTGCAGAAGCGACGAAATCATGTCCGTTAGAGGTTGTCCCGTTTACGGCAATGAACAACGAACCTTGGTTCGCCTTTCGCGAATCAAATCCGATAGAAGTAATCTGGGTATCCAATATACCTTTTACTTCTATGAAGCTTACGTCTGTCAATAATTCTTTTAGCAGCATAAAAACGCTCTATTTTAGTGATAAACTAATTGTAGTACCTTTATTAATAATCGATCCGCTTTGAATAGACTGTTTGTACACAGCTCCCATCCCGTCAATTCTGACATTCAATCCTGATTTCTCTAATAAGAAAACGGCATCTTTTGCGCTCATGCCAACGACATTTGGAACAAGTCTGTCAACCGTCTTTACCTCCGTTAGCTCCGGATGGTCTTCGTCGTTAAATTTAACTTTTGTCCATTCAAAATCATCAGCATCACCCTCTTCATAGTCAATATTCAATTTGCTTAATGCAGTGATCAATTCTTTATGTAATCCACCTTTAACAGACGGAGAAAACACCAAGTTTGAATCTTTGATTTCGTCCGGTTCACGGAACAGTGCTCTTGCATAGGTCTGTTCGGCAATTCTTTTAACGACAACACCAGACATTCCTCCGCCTGACGGATAACCGATACGAGGACCCCGGATCTGACAAATGCAAGTATAAGCAGGATTGTCGGATGGGAAATAACCGCAGAAAGTAACTTGATGACTTTTTCCTCCGGCTGTATAACCAAGTGCACCTTGAGAAATTTGTGCTGTACCCGTTTTCCCCGCTATCTTGACAAAGTCAGAGCGCACCTCTTTAGCTGTTCCACTATCCACTACACCTTCCAACATCTTTTTTATCTCTTTCAAGACACGATCTGAACAAATAGAGGAGTTGATCGTTTCTGTTTCATATTCTGCAATTGTTTCGCCTTCCTTTTTGACACTCTCAAGAAAAAAAGGACGTATCATTTTCCCCTCATTTGCGATAGCGTTGAAAAAAGCCAAGGTATAGATCGGAGGAATATTTACTTCATAACCAATAGACATCCAGGGTAAAGCTGTTGCAGACCAGTTCGTCTTATTCGGATAACGGATTTTAGGTTTACCAGCTCCCGGAATTTCGAAATTCATCACCTTATTAAGCCCTATCCGGTATAATCCATCGACAAACTTAGCGGGTTTGTCATGGTAATTCTTATTAATTATCTTAGAAACGCCAATGTTGGAAGAAAACCAGATAGACCTTGCAGCTGTGATCATGCCATATCCTCCTTTATTGGCATTATGATCTTTCATGACTGAGCCATAGATTGGCCAAAGTCCATTACCCGCATCCACTGAATCGTCCGGTTGTACAACTCCATCCTCTAAAGCAACCATCATCGATGCAACTTTAAAGGTAGATCCGGGTTCTCCTTCATCCGCTACTGCACGATTTTTCACCTCTTCATAGATTCCGGTATCTACCCTATCCATATTGACACAGGCTTTCACTTTACCTGACTTGACCTCCATCAGAACAGCTACACCAGATTGCGCATCCGTTTGCACAAGCATATCAACCAACGCTTTTTCAGCAATATCTTGTAACCCGACATCTATTGTAGAGACAATATCCAAACCATTCTCGGGTTCGATCACATTCACATTTTCCCATCTTCCCTTTACTCTCATTCGGGTCGACTTTCCCTGCTTTCCAGTCAGTAATGAGTCAAAAAAGAGCTCCAAACCGTTCTTACCAACTTTATTCCCTTCTCCTCGTTGATCATCACCATAGATATCACCTATCGTTCGTGAAGCGAGCGAGCCAAAAGGCTTAACCCGTTGAACCATCCGTTTATAACTTAAATTCCAGCCTAATTTTAAATACGGAGCTTTACAAACTGCCTTGAACTGGAGATAGGATATTTTAGAGCGGCAAAGAGGAAGCATGGTAGTCTTGCCATAATTATTGAGGATATATCGTCTATAATCTGCCGCGCTTCGTTCTTGCAATACACCGGAAAGCACTCTTGATAACGAATCAATCTGAGTGCGTAAAGTGTCCAGTTTCATACCATTTGCCTTCATGTCCATATAGACATAATACAAAGGCACACTGCTTGCCATGAGTTGGCCGTCGCTCGAATAGATATTACCTCTTTCCGGTTTAACGACAATATCTTCCTTTTTTAAAGTTTCCGCATATTTTTTCCACATGCTCCCTTCAACAAAGACGATCTTGGCTGCGCAGAAGAGAATACAAAAGGCAATGGCAAATACAACAGCTACCACCAACATGTATTTATTTAATATGGTTTTTTTGTCAATTGCCATGCAGATTCATTATTTTGAGATTACAATCGGAGGAGTTTGAGATGCTTCCAGTTCAACACCTCTCTCGCTGATTATTTTCTGGATCTTAGACTGTTTGCTTTCGCTCATTAAGTCGCATGAACGAATCAGAGACTCAAACTTTGCATCCGCGAGCTCTCTTTTCAGCTTGTTGATATCTGAAATCTTCTGCAAACAAGAGTAGCGATTACTGATATAAAAGAAGGCCATAACCACGACAACCAGAATCAACTTCCATTGCCGCACCAACACTTCACTGGTCAGAAATTCTCCTCCCAATATCTCGTCTTTGATTACTTTTATTTTCATGCTTGATTACTTTTTTTCTGCAATTCTCAATTTTGCACTTCTCGCTCTGGGATTACGGGCACACTCTTCATCATCCGGAACAATCACCTTGTTATTGATGAGTCGAAACGGAGATTGAACATTTCCGAAAAAATCTTTTTCTATATCACCTTGCGCATTGCCTGATTTCAGGAAGTTCTTCACCAGTCGGTCTTCCAGAGAATGATAACTGATAATGACAAGTCTACCGTTGGGTTTCAAAAGCTGTTCCGCCTGTTTAAGCAGTCGAATCAAAGCATCCATCTCACCGTTTACCTCAATACGCAAAGCCTGAAACGCCTGAGCTAGATTCTTTTTTTCCTGATCACGGTTTGTTAACGGACGAAGAACTTCCAGAAAATCAGCAATTGTCTCAAACTTCTTGCTATCTCTTCTTCGCACAACTTCCAGGGCGATTTTTCTTGAATTCTTCAATTCGCCATATAGGTAAAACACGCTGGCAAGCTCTTCTTCCGAATACTCGTTCAGAATATCAGCAGCAGTTTGCCCGGCACGTTTATTCATACGCATATCCAAAGCCCCTTCAAATCGGAAAGAAAAGCCTCGGGTAGGATCGTCGAAGTGATGTGAAGAAACTCCAAGATCAGCCAACAAGCCATCAATAGCCTCCACCTTATGATAATGCATGAAATTGGTCAAATAGCGAAAATTCCCCCTTACAAAGGTAAAACGTTTGTCTTTTGGACAATTATTTTCCGCATCTTCATCTTGATCAAACGCATACAAGGAACCCTGATCACCTAATATAGAGAGGATTTCCCGAGAATGACCTCCACCACCAAATGTAACATCCACATAAGTGCCGTCCTTATGGATATGCAAACCTTCCATGCATTGTGGAAGGAGTGCAGGAATATGATATTCTTGCTTGAGTAACGATTCGTTCACGATTCTTGGATGTGCTTAAAATACTCTTATTTCAACTTGAAAAAGATATAATGCAAAAATACAATATATTCCATTTTCTCGTACATGTTTACATTAGTTTTATTTAAAAACTTATCAACAGCTCTTCCATTCGAATCGACAGAATTATTCAATGCAGATAGAGAAAGTCTGACGTTTTAATCCGAATAAAGGTAAAAACACCTATTATTTATTAGCAACAATAAGACGAGAAGTCGAATTTTGGTGTAAATTTGCAACGGAAAAATAAAAAATGATGGAAGAAGGATTATTTGAAGTTGATGTTGAGAAAGTGTTAGTAAGCAAACAAAAGGACAAAACAAAACGTCCTTCGCTTCTGCTTGTATATCTTTTAAAGAAGTTAGTTCATCAGGATGAAATAAATAGCTTTTTGCATGCGACAAAGGGTCTTGGCGGATATGCATTTTTTAAAGAAGCGCTCAAATACTTGGATATAAAGCTTCGTGTATACGGTCAGGATAATTATTCGCTAGAAAAAAAATATATATTTGTAAGCAACCATCCACTTGGAGGAATTGACGGCGTATCTTTAGGAACAATTATAGGGGATCAGTACGGCGGTAAATTCAGATATTTCATGAATGACTTATTGCTTCATCTACCGAATGTAAGCGATATTGCCGTACCTATCAACAAGTACGGATTATTAGCAAGAGATACCAATAATCGCATTGACGAAGCTTTACGTTCTGACAGTCAGTTAATCATGTTTCCTGCCGGATTCTGTTCCCGCTTGGATCATTTTGAGTTGAAAGATATTCAATGGAAAAAGAATTTTATTTATTCCTCCAAAGAATACCAACGCGATGTAGTACCCATTTTTTTCAAGGGAAGAAACAGCGTTCTGTTTTATCTGATCGCAAAGGTGCGTGAAAAGTTGGGGATTAAGATGAATTACGAAGTGATCTTTTTGCCTCATGAAATGTTTGCAAATAAAGGAAAAAGTTTTGAGATCTATTTTGGCAAGCCCATTCCTTGGCAAACCTTTCTGGATAATTCAAAAACGCCGCAGCAATGGGCACAGTATGTAAAAGAAGAAGTGTACAAAATAAGAGACTACAATAAGATAAAGAAAACTTTATGAAACAAGTTATACCACCTGTTGACCGGGAACTCATCAAACAGGAACTAACTCAAGATAAATTATTGAGAAAGACGAACAAGGCGAATAATGAGATTTATATATTCGATTACAGCTCTGCTCCTAATACAATGCGTGAAGTTGGACGACTCCGCGAGGAGGCTTTTCGCAAAGCCGGAGGAGGCACCGGAAAAGAGGTAGACATTGATGAATTTGATTGCATGAATGTCCCTTATATGCAATTAATTGTATGGAGCCCGGAAGACGAGAAGATTTTGGGTGGATACCGTTATATTGATGGAACAAATGTTCGCATCGGAACAAATGGACAGCCCATCTTAGCCACATCGCATTTATTCCATTTTTCAGAGGAGTTTCTTACATATTATTTACCCTATACAATTGAATTAGCCCGTTCATTTGTCACGTTAGAATACCAGTTTACAACAGCAGGAACAAAAGGTTTGTTTGCTTTGGACAACCTGTGGGACGGTCTGGGTGCGCTGATCGTGATGAATCCTCATATCAAGTATTTCTTTGGAAAAGTGACTATGTACCCCAGTTATCACACTTTCGGACGTAACATGATTCTCTATTTCATCAACAAATATTTCAAAGACAAGGACAAGCTGGTTACACCTATCAAAGCATTACAGACAGGGATGGATGAAAAGGAAATGGACTTGCTTTTCTCCGGCTCTTGTTTCAAGGATGATTACAAAACCCTGAACACAGAGGTACGAAGACTAGGCTTTAATGTTCCTCCGTTGGTTAATGCATATATGGGACTTTCTCCTACGATGAAAATGTTTGGTACAGCTATTAACGACGAGTTTGGTGATGTAGAAGAATCTGGAATCCTGATTGCAGTTGACGAAATACTCAAAGAAAAGCGGGAAAGGCATATTGAGTCATACTTACAAGTTATCAGTTCAGAAATAAAAGGGATGACAGGCGAATAAATACGAATTCAACACATTAGCAAGAGTATATTGACATGAGCCACTCTGTAAAAAACTGGGTCCTATTAACACGACCATGGTCGTTTCCGGCCTCTGCTATGCCAGCCATCGTGGCCATTTCGTATCTGTTTTTCAAACAATCTGAATTTACTGGCATAAACTGGTACTATGGTCTATTGGCCTTGTTAGGTGCCGTTATTTTTCAGGCTAGCGGCAATTCGATCAGTGACTATTTCGACTTTAAAAACAACGTTGACACAAAAGAATCATTAGGAACAAACCGCTTGTTGGTAGATGGTGTATTTCCTCCGAAAGTGGCTTTACAATTTGGCTTTATGCTCCTGACGGCAGGCTCACTCCTTGGTCTCTTTCTCCTGCTTCATTCAGGATGGGATCTGCTTTGGATTGGCATCATTGGAGTATTAGGGGCAGCTTTTTACTGTGAGATGAAATATCGGGCTTTGGGCGATCTGTTGATTTTTATCATTTATGGGCCACTCATCGGACTTGGAACAGCCTACGTAATGACCGGAACACTCATCTGGACTGTTGTGCTTATTACAATTCCGATTGCATTTCTTGTGGTCAATATTCTGCACGCCAATAATACCCGTGATATTCGCGATGATCGTAAAGCAAATATTAAAACGCAAGCGATTCTTCTTGGAGAAAAAGGATCTAAGATTCAATATCTTGTATTGGGATTAGGAGCCTATATTGGCATCGCATTACTGGTTGCTTTCGGTTTGTATCATCCTTTGACTTTGTCTGTTTTTATCACCTTACCGATCACGCTGAAAAACATCAAGCAGATGCAAACAGCCCAAATAGATAAGCCTGAACGAATAGATAACCTTGACGAACATTCCGCAAAGTTAGTAATGGCATTCGGCATTATCCTCTCATTGTCAAACTTCGCAGCCGCTTGGTTATGAAAAAAATAATTATCCCTTTCATTGTAGCAGCCCTACTTTGGTTTGTCATGTTCTCACCATGGACCAAAGAGTACGTAAACTTTTGGATCACGATGGGTTTTTCCGCAACCATCCTGACTGGCATGAGTATCTTCTTGGGTAACAATTTCAAGCAACAATTTTCATTATCAGGAAAAGATCTAGCTATCGGCGTTGTTTCTGCTGCCGTCTTGTACGTAGTATTCTTTCTGGGGAATTTCTTCTCCACCTTATTATTTGATTTTGCCAAAGAGCAGGTAGGAACTATCTACCAGATGAAAGAGGGTGAAAACCCACTGTTTCTGGTTCTGCTGCTTGCCATCCTAATCGGTCCGGCGGAGGAAATCTTCTGGCGAGGATTTATCCAACGTACATTAATAGGGAAATACGGTGAATGGACTGCATTGATAGCCACGACACTCATCTATGCATTTGTACATCTATGGTCGTTCAACTTTATGCTGATAATGGCTGCTATGGTTTGCGGAGCATTTTGGGGTTTACTTTATAAATACAATAAAAACTTAGTCACAATTATTGTCTCTCATGCCGTATGGGACGTCTGCGTGTTTATTCTATTTCCAATAGCATAAGAACACAACAAACAATCCCAACGGCAAAAAAAAGCAAAAGGTTATTTTTTCCAGATACACCTATAGTTAAACCGTCTATTGGGAGCAGTATCACCATTGGTACAAAGCGAAATCGGATCTTCCAACTCAGAGGCATTGTCGCTCCACTTAAAATCAACTACAAATCTATCGTTAGTGAGACCCAGCAGATTGCGGGGAACTGCCACTTCTAGCTTGTTGCCTGCACATCGATAGGCTAGAGAAGCTACTTCAACCCATGGGTTACCTGCATGATCAGCATCGTAGTGCATCAGAGTTGTGCTTTTTTCATTGTTCACACGCTTATTAATCAGATAATCATATCCATACCAGCCTGTTTGAGGGTTATTATCGGCATCAATCAGCAGCAGCATCCAGTTGGCATCCGTGTAAGAAGTAATCTTCCCGTTTGTTTCCGCATAAAAGTAGAGATTCTTTTTGTCCACAGCGACTTTGCCGGTAACAATATCATTTCTGCCGGACGTGTTGGTATAATGCAATCCTCCATAACCATTATGGTCACGGTGAATGACATCACCCTTGGTGTCACGGTACTCAGTCTGCACCTTATCCCACTGCGCAAACGAACCATCGAGTATGATTTTTGAATAACCTTTTTGTTCAGGGATCGGTCGTATCCCTTTATATCGGCGGATGTTTTGGGCCATCTGCATATAATAGTTGTCCGTATAGCCACCCTTCATCGGATGAATACCCCGGTTAAACTCAGAATTATACTGATCCACAAAAAAGAAAGAATTATCGCGTCCGAGCCAGGGAGTCGTTTTGCCACCATCCGGTTGATATTTCCCTGCTGTCCACTCATTCCAGTCATTGATGTATAAAAACTCCGGATTAGCTTCAAGGGCTTCATCCCATCGTTCTTGGAAATAGATGCCATAGCCTTCAGGATGTTCCACCGTCTTTTTCAGCCAAGGCACATAAGTAGCTTCCGGCAGATCATACGCATTCAGTTTAGGTTCGCCATTCTTTCTTGACCATGACTTACCAACTCCCATATTCTCTGAAGTCATGGTAACTGGATGTTGCGCAGTCGTAACAGCGGCCTGTTCCCGCTTTCCATTGTGCGTAGAAAGCAGTTCTTCGGGTTTCATGGCTTTTACTTTGGGGTCGGCCATACTATAGCCAAAACTCCAGTTATCCTCTGTACCAACAAATCTTTCACCTGCCCATTCATAATAGCCCCACCACATAGTACGTAGCGTAAAAAAGGCTTTCACCTCCTTGGTATAGTCTTTATAGTTTTCTTCTGCATAATCCGGATTACCATAGTGGGGATGAGTAGGATCAGTTTTAGCCAAAGGCTCATAATGCGGATTCGGGTTTTTCACTCCTCCACCATTAGCATCCATCGCAGGATTGCCATTGTAGAGCAAAAGAGGCTTTCCGTCCCAGTGGAACCACAAATCTTTGTATTTCTCTTCTTTGAAGATCCGGTCATACAGATCCTGAACAACAGTAATCACCGGTCCGTTGAACGCCCAAAAACAGAATTGAGGCACCTTGTTACCTTCGGCTTTCATCTTTTGCATGGTAGTAAAGAGCACCTCCCACTCATCCCAATACCTCACTGCATTGGTCACATCCATGACCAAGACATCAACACCGGCATCAGCAAGCATGGAGATATCCTTACGAATCACATATTCATCCTGACTAAGAAAATAGCCCATTTCAGGTTCGCCCCAATGATACGAGCCTTCTGTCCAGAGAGGATGTTTCGCATCCATTCGCGCTTTGGGATCCTTTTCGAGCACTTTAGTGACATCGGCAGCATACGGACTTTTGAAATTAGTATAATGGTCTTGCGTATGCCAGGTGATGTAAAAAATGCCAACAATACGACGTTGATCTTTCTTTACAGCTCCAACTGCTGAATAGTCCGGCATTGAACGGCCAAGGGCATCATTGGCAACCCAAGTATCCGGAAAGAGATCTCGATAGTCAGTCGCCAATGAAAGAGAGTCGGGGTCTACAGTGGCCGGAACTTCCTTTTCAATCAAGGGGCAGGTCTGTTCTTTGGAGTGACACGTGGTACTATTGAATCCAAGTAGCGCTACAACAAAAGCTGCTAAACGGAGCAAACTGACAGTCTTCATGTTACAAATCTTTCTTTTTCAACGATTAATACTTATCCAATTGCGTCTTTAAATATCCTTTCTCTTTCCATATCACCTCTATCTTTTTGAATCGCTCTCTGAAATCTGCAAAGTTCTTCGTTTCGTACGAAGTCCATCCACACTCAGCAAGAGCAGCTATTCGCGGGAAAACCTGGTAATAGAGTCTGTCGGTGGTTGGCGTAAATTCGCCCCATGCCTGACAGCCAAAACCATAAATCTTAGATTGATCCTTGTTAGCTATTCCTTCGGGAATTGGATTAAACGAATAGGCTTTTTCGAAAGAGATCCCATCATACGGATAATCAAGGTAGGTGAACAACCTGTTGGAATTGACCACATCATACCCTTTTGCAATGGCTTTATTCACCAAAGTGATTTCGCCATCCCAAAACTGAACAATGGTGCCCGGTGCCAGTTTTTCAGACTGACTAGCTTGCATATGGGCTTCTCCCCGGATATTATCACCGGTAATCTCATTCCATCCAATCATCCGACAACCCTTGGATGCCAGATAGGCCGACAAACGGTTATTGGCATAAAGCTGGAGATCGGAAAAGGTCGGGATATTCTTTTCTTTCATAAATTGGCCAATCTCCTCTGAGTTCTGCCAATGTGCGTAGTTAGCCTCATCGCCACCGATATGAACAATCTTTGAGGGAAAGAGTGTGATCACCTCATCCAGTACATTGTGAATAAATGTCTCGACTTTCGGATCAGTCACATTGTAAAGATCTCCCCACACCGCCTTATTCTCTTTACGGCTCGAAGAGCCCAACCAAGGATAGGCAGCAATAGAAGCAGACGCATGGCCCGGCACCTCGATCTCTGGTATAATCTTTATACCACGGTCGGCGGCATACTTGACAACCTCACGAATTTCATCCTGTGAATAATACATCTTACGGGTTGAATAAGCACTATCCCATTGTTGTGGAGTGAGGTTTGGGGTCGTATAATCTCGTTTCGAACCCACTGTTGTCAGTTCGGGGTATTTTTTTATCTCGATTCTCCATCCGGGATCGTCCACCAAATGCCAGTGGAAAGTATTCATCTTCAAACGCGCCATCTCATCGAGCAGTCCTTTTACGACTTCCATTCCCTGAAAATGGCGACTTTCATCCAACATAAAAGCACGCCAGGGGAATTGAGGAGCATCAGAAATCGTACATCCCGAAATAATTATCCCGCCATTTTTCTTTTCCGTTAATTGAAGCAAGGTCTGCATACCGTACAGAAGACCTTCTTTCGAGTTGGCCGTGATAATCACCTTTTCAGGAGCAGCAGAAGGGAGAACGGCCAACTGATAGGCTTCATTCGTTCCAGTAAACTTCTTTTCCAGTTTGACGACAAGCGTCGCCTTCTTTTCATTCTTCACATACTCCGGATTAATACCCGATTCTTTCAAAATAGAAGTGATATATCCGACGTTTAATGAGGCCTTTTTATCAAGATAGACCTTCATAATTCCTTCTTTTAGTACGAGGTCAGATTGTATAGGTTGGATACTTTTGGGAAGAGGCAGCACTGAAACACCCGTTTCCTGAGCGTGCAGACTGTTTGAAAACAAGAACGTTAAACAGAGGAATAACGTAATACACATTGTGTAGGAGATCTTTCTTTTCATGATGAATGAGTTAGTTGATTTCTATGGTAATGGTGCAAAGTTATGCGATATACGATAGGGAATACTTTAAATTTTGACCGAATTACTGTCAGATCTGACAATTGAAACAGGGAATATAGTATTGGTAAAATAAAAAAGTATTGTATGTTTGCATATTGATACTAAATTAACCTGTTAGAAATGAATGCCAACGAGAGCCGTATCATCCATGAAATTACTCCTTTATCTGATAAGGACTGTTTTTACATTGCTGAACGTTATAAGAAAGACTTCACCTATCCCATCCATTGCCATCAGGAATTCGAGCTCAACTTCGTGGAAAACGGAGCTGGCGTGAAACGTATTGTAGGTGATTCCGTAGAGGTTATTGAAAATTATGATCTGGTGCTTATTACAGGGAAAGACCTTGAGCACTCTTGGGAACAGCATGAATGTCGTTCGAAAGAGATTCGTGAAATAACGATACAGTTTTCTTCGGATCTTTTTTTCAAAAGTTTTATTCATAAGAATCAGTTTGATAGTATCCGAAAGATGTTGGAGCAGGCACAAAAAGGACTCTATTTTCCGATGTCTGCCATACTGAAGGTCTATCCTTTACTCAATACACTTGCGTCAGAGAGTGAGGGTTTTTATTCTGTCATAAAGTTTCTTTCCATACTCTATGAACTATCACTTTGTAACGATGCCCATACCCTTGCCAGTTCGTCATTTGCAAAGACCGACATTCATTCCGATAGCCGGCGGGTACAAAAAGTGCAGGATTATATCAATGAAAATTACAGAGAAGAAATACGACTCTCAAAACTAGCGGATCTTGCAGGAATGACTTCGGTATCATTCAGCCGTTTCTTCAAACTGCGCACAGGGAAGAACCTATCTGAATATATCATCGACATTCGTTTGGGCTATGCGACACGTCTGCTTGTTGACTCCACTCAGACAATAGCGGAAATCTGTTATGATTGCGGTTTCAATAACATATCCAACTTCAACCGAATCTTTAAAAGAAAGAAAGGATGTGCTCCGAAAGAGTTTCGCGATAATTACAGGAAAACGAAGAAGATTATTTAATTTCCTGGCATCTTTTTACTGAAAGGTTAAGATAGTGTCATCAATGGATAAATAAAGTGTAGCATGTAGATCAGGGAGTGTCTACATTTGCACCCACAAAATGTTGACATTCGATAATACTATTAATATCAGACAGTATGAAACATCTTCTAACCATTTTCTTCCTTCTATCTTTCTTTTCCGGAAGTATTAAAGCACAAAAGACCTCTCCTTATGTTCATGTAGATAAGGGTCATTTTGTGCGTAATGGTTCGCCGTATTATTATATAGGAACAAATTTATGGTATGGTGCAATCCTGGGATCCGAGGGTGAAGGGGGAAACCGTGCGCGACTTGTCAAAGAACTGGACTATTTACAATCTCTCGGAATAGAGAATCTGCGTGTCCTGGTTGGCGCCGATGGAGAAAATGGTGTAAAATCAAGAGTGGAGCCTACCTTGCAAAAGTCACCTGGGATATATAACGACACCCTTCTTGCCGGACTGGATTATTTGATGCAAGAGCTGGGCAAACGCAAAATGGTTGTAGTGCTTTATTTAAACAACTCATGGGAATGGTCGGGTGGATATTCCATGTATCTTCAATGGTCCGGTCATGGTAAAGCGCCTGTTCCTTCGACGGACGGATGGAATGCATTCACGACTTATGTGAAACAGTATCAGCAGTCTGACTCTGCAAAAGCTCTTTTTCGGAATCATGTGAAATATATCATCTCCCGCACAAACCGCTATACAGGAAAGAAATATGTGGATGATCCTGCAATCATGTCGTGGCAGATTGGCAATGAGCCGCGTGCTTTTTCGAATGAAAACAAAGTACTTTTTGCGCGCTGGATAGCCGATGTGGCTGCTCAAATCAAAAGTCTGGACAAAAACCACATGGTCTCTACCGGTAGTGAAGGATTAAAGGGCTGCGAAGAGGACCAGCAACTCTTCGAACAGATTCATTCCCTTAAAGATGTTGATTATATAAATATTCATGTATGGCCTTACAATTGGGGATGGGTGGGGAAAAATAACATCACAGAGAAGTTGGCTCTTGCCAAGGAGAATACGAAAGCATACATGGAACAACATCTGGTTATTGCACGTAAATATCAGAAGCCACTGGTGATGGAAGAATTTGGTTTCCCAAGAGATGGATTCCAGTTTGGCAAAGAGAGTACGACGGTGTCCCGTGACTCTTATTATACCTATGCCTTTGAACTAATTACAGCGAATAAGAAAGCAAACGGTTTATTTGCAGGATGTAACTTTTGGGGATGGGGTGGATTCGCCAATCCGTCAACTGAACATATCTTTTGGCAAAAAGGAGACGATTACTGCGGCGATCCGGCTCAAGAAGAGCAAGGTTTAAACTCTGTCTTTGCAACTGACAAGACGGTACAGGTAATAAAGAAATCTATTCAACAACTTAACGCAGTGGATGGGAAGGAGACAAAAACCGCTCTGATGTGAAGAGTGTATGCAGAGATTATTCTGCTATACGTGGCTGGATAACGTTCCTTTCGAGCAGAAACGGCAGGAGATCATTGCACAATAGAATCGTGGCGAACTTAATACCCAAGGATGTCTCAAAGATATACAAATAAAAGCTTAAAGATATACGGAATAAAACATAGAAATATATGGATAACTATACGAAAAGAATCTCAGAGAAAATGGCACAACATGAAGTACTGTTGGCACGGAACAATGAACCCGAAGAAGAAACCAACGGCCTGTTTACACGCTATAAGCAACCGGTATTAACAGCAGCTCATACTCCTTTGTTCTGGAGATATGATATGGACGAAAAGACAAACCCATACTTCATGGAACGTATCGGAATGAATGGAGTCTTTAATGCAGGAGCTCTCAAATGGAATGGGAAGTATATACTCGTAGCCCGTGTGGAAGGAGCAGATCGTAAGTCTTTCTTTGCAGTGGCTGAGAGCCCAAATGGTATCGATCAATTCCGTTTCTGGGATTATCCAATTACCATGCCCGACACGGAAGATCCCGCTACAAATATCTATGACATGCGACTGACTGTTCACGAAGATGGATGGATCTATGGAATCTTCTGTGCGGAACGTCACGACCCGAAAGCTCCTGCAGGTGATCTTTCATCGGCAACAGCTACCGCAGGTATCGCACGGACGAAAGATTTGAACCAATGGGAACGGCTACCTGACTTGCAGACAAAGGGCCAACAACGGAATGTAGTGCTTCATCCCGAGTTTCTGAATGGGAAGTATGCACTGTATACCCGTCCGCAGGATGGGTTTATTGATGCTGGAAGTGGTGGAGGAATAGGTTGGACACTTGTTGATGACATAGCTCATGCCGTAGTGAAAGAGGAGAAGATCATTGATTATCGGTACTATCATACAATAAAAGAGTTGAAAAACGGAGAAGGGCCTCATCCTATCAAGACGTCAAAAGGGTGGCTTCATCTGGCTCATGGAGTACGGGGATGTGCTGCCGGAATGCGTTATGTGCTCTATCTGTATATGACATCATTGGAAGATCCGTCTAAACTGATTGCCTCCCCGGGAGGATATTGTATGGCTCCAGAGGGGGAAGAAAGAATTGGTGATGTTTCTAACGTTCTTTTCTGCAACGGCTGGATTGCCGAAGAAGATGGAAAGGTGTTCATCTATTACGCATCATCTGATACGCGAATGCACGTTGCCACTTCAACGGTCGACAAACTGGTCGATTATTGTTTGAACACACCCGCTGATGGTCTTACGACCTCCGCTTCGGTGGAAACTTTAAAGAAACAGATAGAGAAGAATCTCACGATTCTGAGAAATAAGTAATTGAATGAATCCTTTGTTCTTTCATTGATGTACAGCCTCTAACAGATTAAACAGATTAAATAGCATGATAAGACTAAGTGAAAAGATAGGCTATGGTTTCGGAGATATGGCTTCTTCCATGTTCTGGAAGATATTTAGCATGTACCTTCTTTTCTTTTATACAGATGTGTATGGATTGAATCCTGCGGCAGTAGGAACCATGTTTCTGATTACCCGTATATGGGATTCTTTCCTGGATCCTGTGATTGGGGTAATTGCCGACCGAACAGAGACGCGCTGGGGTAAGTTTCGTCCCTATCTGCTTTTTATGGCTCTCCCGTTCGGACTGGCCGGGGTATTCACCTTCTTCACACCTGATGTTGGTCCTCAATGGAAGTTGGTTTATGCCTATATCACTTACACTATGATGATGATGGTCTATTCGGCGATCAATGTGCCGTATGCATCTTTACTGGGAGTGATGACTCCAGATCCCAAAGAACGCACGACGCTCTCTTCTTACCGCATGTTTTTTGCTTATGTAGGAAGTTTCATTGCGGTATTGCTCATTCAGCCCTTAGTAGAGTTTTTCTCAAAAACAGGAAATACAGTGAATCCTCAACAGGGTTGGTTTTACGGTGTTAGCGTCATTGCAGTAATGTGTGTCACACTCTTTGTGGGATGCTTTGGATTAACCAGAGAACGGATAAAACCAATGAAAAAACAAGAGAAAGGGTCGCTCAAAAAAGACCTGATCGATCTGTGGCATAATCATCCCTGGTGGATATTGCTTGGTGCAAGTATTGGCACGCTGGTTTTTAACTCCCTCCGGGACGGAGCGGCAATCTACTATTTCAAATACTATATCCTAGAAGAAAATTCACTTCAGATAGCCCCCCTTAGGGTAACGGTGACGTGGACTTCTCTCTATTTGGCGTTGGGGCAGATCGCAAACATGGTAGGTGTCATACTTGCAGCTCCTGTGTCCAACTGCATCGGAAAGAAATTCACATTTATGACGGCTATGTCTCTTGCGACACTGCTAAGTATCTTCTTTTACTGGCTCACACCCGAACAAGTGGTTCTGATTTTTGTGTTCCAGGCAATGATTAGCGCCTGCGCCGGAATTATTTTCCCTCTTTTGTGGTCTATGTATGCCGATATTGCCGATTACTCCGAACTGAAATGTGGTCGCCGTGCTACCGGACTGATTTTCTCTTCGTCTTCTATGTCGCAAAAGCTGGGATGGACACTCGGTGGTGCAGTGACAGGCTGGCTACTGGCATATTTTGGATTTAAGGCTAACATGATCCAATCGGATACAGCCATAACCGGTATCAAGATGATGCTTAGCTTTTTGCCAGCAATCGGCACAGTGCTCTCTATTGTCTTTATCTTATTCTATCCGCTAGGCGAAGAGAAGGTAAAGAAGATAACGGAAGAACTGAAGCAACGACGTATCAATTCAAAAGAAGCATGAATAATAAGGATTGGAAGCTAGAAGTGCAGCAGGTACTTCAGGAGAATATACTGACGTATTGGCAAGAGAAAATGGTGGATGAGAAATATGGTGGATTCTTTGGACGAAGGAATGGATTAGATGAACGAATACCGGAAGCAGAAAAAGGAGCGATACTCAACGCTCGTATATTGTGGACTTATTCGGCTGCATATCGTGTATTTAAGAAGGAAGAATATCTCACCATGGCTACCCGTGCCAAACGATACTTGATTGATCGATTTTATGATTCTATCAATGGGGGTGTCTATTGGTCACTTGATTACAGGGGAAATCCATTGGATACAAAAAAACAAATCTATGCGTTGGGGTTTGCCATCTACGGTCTGAGCGAATTTAACCGTGCTACAGGCGATGAAGAGGCATTGGACGTTGCGATTAAACTATTTCATTCGATTGAGAAATATAGTTTTGACCGCGAGAAAAACGGCTATTTGGAAGCACTTACCTGTGATTGGAAAGAGATCGCTGATATGCGACTCAGTGAGAAAGATGCGAATGAGAAGAAAACAATGAATACGCATCTGCACATTCTGGAGCCTTATACAAACTTATATCGCGTATGGAAAGACGAAAGACTGAAGGAGCAAATCCATAATCTGGTGCTCATCTTTCTGGAAAAGATCATCCATAAAGAGACAAATCACCTGCAGCTCTTCTTTGATGAAGATTGGCATAGCAAGAGGAATTGTATCTCCTACGGACACGACATAGAGGCTTCTTGGCTTATTCATGAAGCTGCTCTTGAGCTAGGCGACAAAGAGTTGCTGGAAAAGGTGGAAGCGGTTGTTCCCCTGATAGCCGCCGCTGCCGGTGAGGGACTTCAACCGGATGGTAGCATGATCTACGAAAAGGATCCTGAAGAGGGTACGGAAGATGCCGCACGTCATTGGTGGGTACAAGCCGAGACAGTCATCGGATATGCAAATCTCTATCAACACTTCCAGCATATAGAGGATCTTGAACGGGCACAGAAGTGTTGGAGTTATATCCAAACTCATTTACTGGATCGTGAGAACGGCGAATGGTACTGGAGCATTCGACCTGACGAGACCGTCAACACTGTGGATGACAAAGCCGGATTCTGGAAATGTCCTTATCACAACGGACGTATGTGCTTCGAGATAATAGAACGTTTCTAACGAATACAGAGGGTTAGATCGTACGTTTCTTGTTTTAAAATGGCTGAAAAGGGTAGACTAAACTATTATAGTAGTCTTATACTTTTCAGCCATTACTCTTCTCTTTACGTCTAATTGTTACTAAAAATAATCCTCCAAAGCAATCTCCGAGTCAACTAATTACCTACTGATCAAAAACTTATCCTTTATATTCACTTTAGCCGAAGTGACAGACACACAATAGACTCCGGCTGGTCTACTGGAAAGATCTAAAGACAAAAGGGCTGAAGTGCTATTATTCTGTTTATAGATTATCTCTCCGCTACTCTTGAAGATTGTTAAGTTATAACTTCCTACCTGAGGGTCCACATGAATAGCAACCCGACCAGAAGCCTTGTCCGAATAAATGCTTACCAGACTGTTTTCCACTGCTTCTTTTAGAGAGGTATTCTCACTGATTGAGATCAACAAGGTGTCAGAGGTTTGTCCGATACCTAAGGCATTTCTGCCACTCACAATCAACTTGACATCTCCAATATACGAATCAGCAAAGTCTATTGTGACCACAGTATCGGACCCTGATTTCTTGCCGGCTGTGATGGGAATGATTTTCCATAGATACGAAGTTGCGCCATCCACCTTTTGTGTAGAATAAGTCTGATTTTCAGGATTTACGGACAAACTGGCTATTCCTTCCGGCTTCTGCGGTTTGGAAGGTTCCAGAATAAGAACATTCCCATTGTTAAAGACCTTCTTGATGTGTTGCGCTGAATTTGAAGAGTTTACCAAATCACCCCAAGACATGAAGAAAGACCAGGGAGCATCCAGAGCGAAACAGTCATCGGGATCGGGTATTGGTCCGTTTTCAGTCATAGCAACGATCTTTTCCCCATTCACCATCGTATATAGAATGTCAAAGTCATTCTTCTTCACACTGTAATTATAATTGCCGGGGTAAGAGTCATGACCGACAATATCTACTTTGTCATTGCCCGGATACCACGCTGATTCAGAAGAAGACCACGTCCATATAATATTGTTGAGACCATGATAATTCGTTAAACGATCATAGATGATGTCATACAACTTCACACAAACTTTAGCCCCTTTTGCACCCCACCAGAACCAGGCACCGCTTCCATTAACCACACCGTTTCCACTGGCTTCGTGCAAAGGTCTGAAAATGACAGGCACTTTCGCGTCTTGAAACTTTTTCAATTGAGCAGCAATAGCGTCAATATCACGGATAGCTTCGGTATACTCTTTATTTCCTGGTACTACAGCTTTGGAAACATCAAAAGTGGTATACTCTGAATAGAATGTATTTGTACCCACAGTCCCATTGCTCGGTGAATGCCAATGCCACTGAAAACAGACAATTCCTTTGCCATTTGTTGACTTATACCAATTAATCGCATCTTCTGACTCCGTACATCCTTTGTCGATACCAAAACCAAAGCCACCATTCACCCAATTATAAGGATAACCTTCCGTGTAATGCTGAAAATCAAATCCTTTAAGCATCGGAGACTTACCGGCAATTGCTTTCAATTCATTTGTGTACGAGCTCGTTTGTCCGGAGATAATTTTAGAACCATAATTAGAACGCAGAAAGTTATACAGTGCTTTGGTCTCTTCCGTCGCATTCGGATTAACTAGCTCTTCAGCTACTGAATAAGTATTTCTCGGTACTGAATAAAGAGAGAACTTATCTACATCGCTCCATCCCCATGAACTTTGTAAAGAAATCGTATTCACCCCCTCATTCAGCAATACTTTCCCGGCGTCAGCATCAGTAAATAAAGAGGAAGCCGGAAACTTTACTGAGAAAGAAGGATCGGAGTTTACCCACACATTCTGTTCTTTATAATCAGTAGAGCGGTAGCGAATAACCATTTTGTAAAAAGCTTTGGCTGGAACAGTAACGGTAACTGTCACCTTATCTGCAGAGCTTCGGAAGTTCGTCACATATCCCGTACCGGAATATCCGGATGCACTGTTGGAAGTTACAACACCGCCGGAAAGTACCCCTTTCTCTGCTTCAACGGAAGTAACAAGTGTCTGCGCATGCATCTGCAAACAGGTTGTGCAGCATAATACGACTGCGAGTAAGCAACTCTTAGGAAGATTTAATAATCTCATTCGAAAATAATTATAGGTTAATCTCAACATATTCAGGTTCGTCGCTCACCATCAAGAAGAGTCCTGATGCCTGTTCGATTTTGTAACTGCAAAAATAGCGTTTAACTCAAGTACAAACAGCACTTTTATTATCGAAAGGTGATACTATCTTATCAATATTCAGATACAATGGAAGAACCCTTTTTAGGATGACGGATTTCGGTTTGAAAACGGGGTTCAACACACGCTGCATCTCCTTATTTATAGCTCTTTACAACCCTAATAGAAATCCATTGATCTCTTTCACGGTGCGTTCTAATTTATCATGATGCAAGTTATGAGCCGCGCCATCAACATGTACCAACTTTACCTTTGGCAGATTATTCACAGCCTCTTCGTTTGCCTTGCGGCTTTCAGGCGATGCATCAGCTTTCAGGATAAGCGAAGGGACGGTGATCTTGGAAAGTGCCTCTCCACTGTTCATCGTGCCTCTCATCGCTTGCGATTGCTCTGCGGTATAGGGTCCATGGTACTGTCTTTTTGAGAGTGCCCAATACTGGCAATCCACGGTGCCCCACATCGGATTATCACGATGAGCCTTTGCTACTAAATCGTTAAAACTTTGATTATTGTTGGCTACCATCGCTTCGGGATTTATTGACTGGCTACTTGCATTTCTTCTCTGAGGAGCTTGGTTACTTTGAGATGCTATAAAAGGGTCAAGCATAATGATGGCCTGAGCCAGATCGGGATAAGCCGCTCCTACTCGCATCACCGAAGCTGCACCCATAGAATGCCCCATTAGAATAGGTTTATTTATGTTCATGGCCTTTACAAATCCGACTATATCTTTGAGTAGAGTTTCGCCATCATCGGTAGAGGTAAAAGGATCTGACAGACCATGTCCGCGGGCATCAAGCATGTAAATATCATAAGAATCCTGCAACTTCCAGGTCAGTGTTGTCCAGCTAAGTCCGATATCTGTCACACCATGAACCATTACAATGACAGGTTTTTGAGGCGCGGGAACAGCATGATAGTAGTGAATTCGAATCCCGTTTGCATTGACATAACCATCCGACCACCCATCAGGTATGCCGGGAGGATCAGCAGCAAAAGCGATTACAGGCGATAAGACCAGAACGGCCAGATCTTTCAGGAATAATCGGTTTATTCCTTTTCTCATCATGTATGTTGTTTGCTTCATTTCCATTTTTCGTTGATTTTTAAGTAGTTGATATTATTTAAGGAGTTAATAATCAATCACACATAGATGACAAAAAGAGCATTGAAACAATTGAGTGCAGGCTAGCTAACGATAATTAGATATGATCATTATACACTCCTGCAAAACTTATTCAACCGGTAATCCCAAATGCGACAAGATAAACTTATGTTCTAATTCGCCGGCATGAGCATCGGTGTTGTGTCCGGAACGTGGACAAGCCACCCAAACCTTTTCAGACTTCACCTGATTGTAGGCTGCAAAGTTGATGTGCGGCGGACAGGTCGGGTCTTGCACTCCAAAACTCATAATCAGCGGACAGGTAATCCATGGAGCTAGATTCTTGATGTCGAAATATGTTAACAAGTCGTAGGTCTGTTCCCAGGTAAATTCAGGGTGCGACTTAGCATAGTTATCGAAATCGCTCTTCGGCCAAGGTGCAATAGCAAAATAGTCGCGATAATCGGATAGGAACGGAATGCTTGGAGCGCATACCTTCACGCGTTTATCGAGCGCTGCCGCTACAAACGAAAGCGCACCACCTTGGCTACCACCGCGGGCAACCACCTTTTCGGTATCCACTTCGGGACGGCTGCAAACAAAGTCGATGGCACGCACCACATCGCAGAAACCTCCCTGGTAGTAATATCCTTGTTTGTCTTTCAGTCCGATGGTAAGCCAGAAATCATCCTCTTTGGTCAGGCGGTTCAATCCCTGACCACGAATGGAAGGTACGTAGTGTGCAAAACCGTCCCACTTCGTACTGGCATAATAAGGGTTGGATCCATAACCCATGTATTCGACCATAACGGGAAATTTACCCTCGCGTTTGGGCTTGGCATAATAGCCACGAATGGTTTTGTTGTCCAGCGACTGCATCTGCACGAGGTACATCTCATAGTCGTTGTTCGAAGCTTCGGATACCAACGTCATCTGATATTTCAGGGGCACTTTGGCCAATTCTTTCAGATTTTTGTCCCAAAAGGCTTTAAAGTCGTCGTGTGTGTCGACAGGTGAATTAATCTTTTCGGGCTCGTAACCCAAGTTGAAATTATCTTTCATCAACGTATTACCATTACGTACTAACTCCACAGTGAAGTGATAAAAACCCGGGGTAGGTGCTTTCATTTTGAACGTTTCTCCGGTCGACGAATTGGTTTGGACAACAATCGGTTTAGTCGCTTCGCTGACAGACTCGTGTTTGTCGGTGGTCATCTTCACAACCAAGTCGCCTTTTAGACTCCACGGATTGGTGTTGGCCACGTTGATGGTAAATGTCATCACATCATTACCGAGAAAGATATAGTCTTCGTCCGCTACGTTGTACATCATTGCCAGTTGGTCAACGATATCGACAGTGGAAATCGTCAGTGTATTTCCTTCGCGCAGGCCGCTTTGCATACCGCGGTTTAGGTTATTGCCGAGCGCCCGGGTAACCACTTTCAAATCCAATTGATTATCGCCTTTTTGCAATATTGATGCAGGCACATAGTAGCGGCGGGTAAAGAAACTGCCGCGAGGCATGTTTTTGCGCGAGAAAGAGTCTACCACCTTCCCATTCAGGCGAAGGGTATCCACGCCAATAATGCTATCGAACTTCACGATCACTCCACCTTTGCGCACAGCGGTAGCGTAAAATTGATCGGAGAGTTGAATGTTCTTTTGGTATTTCAGGGTATCTCCCACCGTTTGCGACATCCATTCATTGCTGAACGTTTCGGTCAGCATGGGGGTGGTATCTTCTTTCGGTAAACCCATGGAAGCAGTCAGGCATAGAACAAAAATTAAAACAACGTACTTTCTCATACTATTTTAGATAAAGAGTGAGGAGGCATACTGTTTTATACCTTATGCCTCACTATATTAAATTCTACAAATTAAAGTGACCTGAACACCAAGGTCGACATAAACTCATTCTTCGCCGGCTGTCGCACCCTTCCATGCGCTGGTGAAGTGCGTCCCTGGAAGCATCCGTAATTTTTGAACCTTATCTGAAATTCTGAATGTCTTGTAAAAACAAATAATGCTCATTGGCTTTCACCATTTTCACCGGATCTTCCGGTTTGGGTTGTTTCAACCGACGCTCGTATGCTTTTCGTTGTTCGGGCGTCATCTTAGCTAAGTCTGTCTGCGACAAGGCCGGACGGCGAGCACGGCTACCTCGGGGAGGAGCGTTACGCCACGTAAGGAAATAAGCTGATTGATACTTGGCGAGTATTTTCAATAAGTCGGCACTGATTGGGCCACACTCACTCAAGGCATGCAGTTTCTTTTTCTGTGATGCAAGATTGGTTGTAAACGCAAGCGCCTTATCTATGCTCTGGTTAAACTCTTCACCTTGACCATACCAGTCCATCGACAATACGTCAATGTATTCGTCACCCGGATATCCCACGAGGTATTCTTCCGGAGAGTACACCTTATCAGTATTGTACATATATAGGATGTTGTGCAGTCCCTTGGAGCGAAGATACGTTACGGTGTATCGCCAAAGTTCGGCATATTCTTCATCGCTGCAACGGCCACGTCCCCACCAGAAGAAGCTGCCTGAGTGTTCGTGATATGGACGGAACAGGAATGGAATCAGTTTATTTTGATCGTCTTTCCAGGTTAGGAAGAATTTGGCTAATCTATCCAGCCACGAGTTAAACATCGCATGATTACAACCGCCGGGTAGCACGCTCTTCACCGCATTCTGATCATTGGCCGAGAGAAATCCCACCTCCCAGGCAGACCCTGCTCCATTCGGTTCTTTGACACCCGGCCATTGCGACGAGATGGGGTTCACACAATGCCAACTGACTGTGATAATTCCGTTTTGTTGAGTATACCACCACTTAGCGCGTTCGGTGATAGACGAGAAGTAGTTCGAGTCGAGACTGTATTTGCCTCCCAATTCCAATTCACCCAGTTCGAATCCCGCTAAAGCAGGATAATCGCCTGTGGCTTCTTTGGTATCCGAACGATAGTTATCTTTATCATACCACCAATCGTACCCGGTCACCAGGTCGTCCTGATGTCCGTACATAGTACCTTTGGACTGGATTTTCTGCAAACGTGCAAAAAGAGCTTTTGCTTCAGGTGTAGCCTCTGGGTCGGCCGGTTGCCACTGTTGTGCTGAAAGCACCGAACAGAAACAAAAAAGGAACAAACCAACTATACTTTCTCTCATAGTCAAACTATTTATTTTAAATGTAAAAAATTCAGGTAACGTACTCTTTTACTCGTCGTCATCAACAGCAAAGTCTTTGAACAGGATTCCGGCTTACTGACCGAACGCCCCATACACTTTGCTAAGAAAATCCGGATATAACCACTCATTGCGAGGCATGTTTATGTAATACAGGGCAATCATGTTATTTGCCGGATCGATAATGTACTGCGTTCCATACATGCCACCCCATGCGTAAGCAGTGTTTGAGACTTCGGGAGATGGTTTCTTTTGCTCATTGTAGAGTTCAAAACCAAGACCGAATTGAAAGCCCTTTCCGCCAGCGTTTTTTTCCGGCAACCGATTGATCGTGGTCATCAGTTCGACGGTTTCAGCTTTCAAAATACGGTGACCATTAAACTCGCCTTTATTTAATAGCATCTGACAGAATTTAGCATAGTCTTCAATCGGTCCATTTAATCCACTCGCACCTTCGCAATACGTCTGTTGTTTGCTGACGGTTGCTTCGCTAAACATATTAGAGGCAGGCTCCAGCTTTCCATCTACTAAACTGTAAGCCTTCACGAATTTAGACAGTGCCTCTGGTTCATAATACCAGTCTGTTTGGTTCATGCCAAGAGGTGTAAGCACCGTTTCTTTGACATATTCACGCAATGATTTTCCGGAAATACGTTCAATCATATATGCGAGCATATTGGTGCTTATATGGTAGTTGTATTCCGTGCCCGGATCAAATCCGAGAGGATATTTCGCCAAATCGAGCATTCCATCTTTTAGATATCTTGCCTTGTTATCACCCGCTGCGGTACGCTGACCATTCGTGTTCTTTCGCTGCATGCCCGGTTGGGCAGAGGCGCCAGACTTTTTCCTTTCCGCTTTTCGAATTTCGCCAACCAGTCCGGCATTCAAGCCGGAAGCATGCGACATCAAATGCGCAAATGTCATAGGACTCTTTACTGGGCGAGTCTCGTACGTGCCATCCTCGTTTACTTTTGTCACAACCCGATCGGGTATTTCAGGAAAGAATTTCGATACCGGATCGTTAATTGACACCAATCCTTTTTCCACAAGGGTCATGAAAGCGACCGTAGTAATCGCTTTGGTTTGTGAGAATAGGATGTAGTAATCGTCAACGGTAGATGGAACTTTATTCTCAAGATCCTTCCAGCCAAATGCCTTTTTATACACAACAGTACCTCCTTTAGCAACAAAAGCAGCCACACAGTTCAGTTTTTTGTTGTCGATAAATGCTTGCAACAAAGAATCGAGACTTTTGACTTTGTTTGACTGTATGTTTAACGCTGAGAGATCAGCTATGGATTGAAATTGTTGAGGAGTAGCTACCTTTTGCGCCGAAACAGTGCTACTGACTACAATGACAGCAAGGAGAAAGAAAAGCGTTTTTGATTGCATGGTTTCATTCTTTATTGATCATCGTTTTATTTCACTTTCCCTTTTCCTGGTTTAGCAGCAGTTTGCGTACCACTGTCGGCCGAAATCCCAGCCTTATCAGCCAGTTGGAGGAAGTTCCACATAGCCGGTCTCCATGCGCCACCACTATGTCCTTGTCCTTCAGCTACCCAAGAATAACAGGGAATATTATTTTTCTTACAATAGTCCACCGTCGCAACATTCGAGTCGATAATGATTTTATAATCATTTTGCGCCCAGGAGATGAACAAGCATTTGATCACCTGTTTAGCACTGTCTCCGTTATTGGGAAACAGCACGTCATCCGCCTTTTTATTAGGTGCAGCCGAACAAGGGCTCAGATAGTGGAAGTTGTTCAGATGCTTACATCCGACGTTGAAGGTATAGCCGCCACCCCAGGAATAACCGAAAACTCCACGGTGATCGGCATCCGCATACGTGGAATAATGCGAATCTATGTAGGGAATAGCATCGTGGATCGTTACCTCTTCGACATTGCTATTGTTGCCGTTAAACTGGTCGTCAAGAGCTACGATGATCACACCTTTGGATATCTTCCCTTCACCAATCAGATTGTCGCTGATGATGCCGGCCTTAACCCACGCGCCATTAAATATGCAGCTTGCCTTGTCGGTGATGCCCTGGTAACAAAAAATGACGCCATATTTTTGGTTTTTGTTATATCCCGGAGGAGTATAAACCAACATATCCACCTTCTTTTGGGCTACAGTTGAGTAAAAGTCGACAGTATCAACCAAGCCGGCGGGGTAACGGCCCGGCTTATCAAAAGTACCGTTATCGGGGCCTCCAGTGGGCATGGTAGGGAGATTTTGTGCCTCCAAAGCAGAAGAAAGCAGGAAAGCACATAACAAGAATAGTCTGGATAAATTTTTCATACAATAAAGTGTTGGTAAATGGATAAATCCAAGGTTATTAAGACGTTATCAAGTATAATTCTGATTGCAGCATTGTATTGACGGTGCAAATGTAATGTGTTATATCAACACGGAAGAGACATTTTTTATCAGAAAGTGATACTATCTTATCAATGTTCAAAAACAGTGGAGACAGTACCTTATATATAGGTGTTTGACTAAACATAAATGGATACAAAAAGCCTCCGGGCAAACAAAAATGGGAGCCATTATCCACCGAGCAAGTAAAAAGGCGGAAACCCAATAAGCCTCACAGCATACTGAAGAGCGGTCTTGGTGCATTTGGTGCATTAAAATCAAGGGTTCTGCCCTTTTGCAGAATGAAAAATAAAAAAAAATATTTCAGAAGGAGATCTCTATTAAAAGTCCTCAGCAAGAGGTACTTATCCATGAGTCAAATCGTCTGTATGAATGGATAAAAACATCAGGACGTTTGCATCGTTTCATCTATATGAAACGGAAGAAACATCCTGATGTTTTTTTAAAAGAGTTCTTATCCGATGGAGAAGAGAACCTGATGATTGACGATGCGCAACCATTACCAGCTGTACAGAGAGTAAAAAGTGTTTGAGCCTGCTTCTTGAGGTCAAAACTGTAACAATACGAATGTGATACTTTCTTATCTTTTCTTTTGCAATAGCTTATTTGCCAGCAAATTACTTCTTTTCAGCATGTAAGACTCTGATAAATTTGGTTTACATTCGCACCGTACTCCTGAGAGAGAAAGTAAATGAGAATCAATTTATAGCGTTGTTGCTCATCAGAGACACAATGTATTGCGCAAATAAAACAAACAGATACTATGCAAAAGAGAATGAATAAAGTAATGTCAGTCATTACACTGTGGTTTGTAGCCTCAGTTGCCACTCCTTTATCTGCTCAGACAGAGGTGATGGCCTGGGGAAACATGACAGGGGTTCGTGTCGACGGGGAACTGATCGAATTCGAATCATCCTTACGAGTTGCAGCTGATGGCTGGTCGACCATTCAAGCAACAGGAAAAGAGAGGCAACGTCCCTCTTACCACCGCGAGGGTGAGAGGCAAACAGTGACTACACGGATAGGGAAGTTGACATTCAAACAGGTTGTCACCGATATGCAACGCGGAGTGGCTCAGGTAGAGATAACTACGAAGTCTGATACGACTCTGCGCGCTGCCGAGGGGGGGATTCTTCTGTATAGAACTTCCTGATCATCGTTATTCGGATGGCTTTGTAAAGATGGGTGGAACACGTGTGACTATTGCTCAGCTCCAGAAAGGTGCCGTCTCAAAAAAATCAAATGCGAAAGAGATCACTATCACGACCCCGTCGCGTCAGATCAAACTGGCTTTTGCATCCAGAGTCTCTGCTTTTGTCCGCAAAGAGGCAGGCAGCGCGGCAACGCTCTATGTGCAGTTGCTCCCTTCAATTGAAAAAGGAAAGGAAGTAACGACCAGCTTCCAACTACATGCAGATGGAGTTATTGACCATTCAGATGCAACTATTCATCTGGATGTAACTAATCCGGGACGTTTGTTTGCAGGCTTTGGCGGTAATTTCCGTTTGCAGAATCCCAGTCAGGATCCCAAAGTGATCGATTATTGTTTGGCAAACTTACGTGTAGCGTATGGACGGATTGAATTTCCCTGGCGTAACTGGCAGAAGGAAGAGAACAGCGATCCTATCGCGGAGGCCTATGCGGGAAATCTGGATGGGAAAGTGCGTGACGCTGTTTTGATGGCTCAACGTCTGAAAGCGAAAGGCATGCCCCTCATCATTAGTTGCTGGTTTCCTCCCACTTGGGCTATTGCAGGTGATCCTCGAAGTTATAGACGCAACGGTGGTATTCAGGCCTACAAACTGGATCCCGAAAAGCAAGAAAAGATTTACAAATCGTTATCCGACTATCTGGTATTTATCAAACAGAAATATGGTATTGAAGCCCAGCTGTTCTCCTTTAATGAGTCTGACTTAGGCATTGATGTTCTTTTTTCTCCTCAGGAACATGCCGATTTTATAAAAGGTTTTGGCGCATATATGGCCAAACGGGGATTAGCAACAAAGATGTTGCTGGGCGATAATTCGGATGCAACGACATTCAATTTTCTTGTTCCGGCAATGAAAGATCCGGCAACACATCCTTACATAGGTGCAGTTTCGTTTCACTCCTGGAGAGGGTGCGATGATATGACTTTGCATAAATGGGCCGGTGCTTCAAGAGCATTGAATGTTCCCCTGATCATCGGAGAGGGCAGTACTGATGCCGCTGCGCATACCTATGCCGAGATCTTCAATGAATCTACTTTTGCGCTTTACGAAATAAACCTTTATACACGTATCTGTGCCATCTGCCAACCGTTATCTATTCTGCAATGGCAGCTGACTTCAGACTATTCCTTGCTGTGGGGTGATGGCATTTATGGATCCCAGGGTCCTTTGCGTCCGACGCAACGCTTCTGGAATATGAAGCAGTTGGCATCCACTCCGGAGGAAGCATTCTCCATCCCGGTAACGTGTTCAAAGAAAGAAGTAAACTGTGCTGCATTTGGCAATATTGCACAAGGGAAGTATGCAGTGCACTTGGTCAACAATGGTGCAAAAAGTCAGGCTATCATCACAGGGATACCGGAAGGCACAACCGACCTACAGATCTATGTGACCAATTCGGTGGATGGTATGAAAGAGAATGGCACAGCTAAAGTGGAAAACGGTCGGGCAACTATTTCACTGCCTGCTATCAGTTTTATAACATTACTTTCCAAATAACACAGTACCTGATGGGCTGTCATGTATAAGAATAAACTATTTTAAAAATGATAATTATGAAACACAGAGTCGCTTTCCTGGTACTGATTCTTTTGATAGGAATCGTTCCGGGATTCTCACAGAATGAAGTAAACAATGTCTCCAATACTCCGTCAGTGCGTCAGCATTTATTGATGGATTTTGGATGGAAGTTCAGCTATGGCCATGGAAAAAGTTTCGAGAATGACTTTTTGAGCGGAACCGGTTACTTTTCCTATTTCGCCAAAACCGGTTATGGTGACGGACCTGCTTCCACTAAATTCAAGGATGATGCGTGGCGACAGTTGGATCTGCCGCACGATTGGGTGGTCGAACAGCCATTCTCGTCCAATGCCAGCCATAGTCATGGTTATTTTACTGTCGGTTGGAAATATCCCGAAAATAGTGTGGGTTGGTATCGTAAGTCATTTACTATCCCTGCCTCCGATTTGGGCAAGAAGATCAGTGTTCAGTTTGATGGAGTGTTCCGTAACTCCATTGTGTGGGTCAACGGCTTCTATCTTGGCCATGAACAAAGTGGCTATACCGGATTTGAATATGACATGACCGATTATCTGAACTATGGTGGCAATAATGTGATTGCTGTCCGCGTAGATGCCTCCATAGAAGAGGGGTGGTTTTACGAAGGTGCAGGAATTTATCGTCATGTGTGGATGAACATAACATCACCCCTGCGTGTGGCGCAATACGGTATCTTTGCTTCGTCCGAGATGGAAGGATCGGATGCTGTTGTCACAGCCCGTGCTACAATTAGCAACGATGGAAAAGAGGTTGCAGACTTTACTGTCAAGCAAACTCTTGTGGATGCGAAAGGAAATACTGTAGCCAGTCAATCTGCAGACAACCTCCGATTGAAACCGACAGTATCACAGCAATACTTCTCCAAATTAAAGGTAACCACTCCCAATCTGTGGTCGCCTGACGCGCCTTATCTGTACACTCTTCGGACCACCGTTTATCAAGGCGATAAGCTGGTTGATAATGTAGAGACAAACATCGGTATCCGCACGCTACGTTTTGATGCGAACGAAGGATTCTTCCTGAATGGAAAACACCTGAAGATATTGGGTACGAACAATCACCAGGATCATCCGGGAGTCGGAAGTGCCATTCCGGATGCGCTTCAGGAATTCCGCATCAAGAGATTGAAAGAGATGGGCAGCAACGCATATCGTTGTTCGCACAACCCTCCAACCCCCGAACTTTTGGATGCATGTGATAAACTGGGTATGTTGGTACTCGATGAAAATCGCTTGCAAGGTATCAACCAAGAGCATTTTGACTTATTAGAAAGACTTATCAAACGCGACCGTAACCATCCATGTGTCATTGCCTGGTCGCTTGGCAACGAAGAGTGGGCGATCGAAAGCAATATCAAAGGAGCAAGGATCACAGAGACCATGCAGCGATTTGCACAAACCCTCGACTCCACACGTCGTTTCACAGTGGCAATCAGTGGCGGTTGTGGCAATGGTTCGTCGCAAACTGCTGACTTGATGGGTTTCAATTATCTCACACAGTGCGACATTGATGAGTATCATAAGAAATACCCCAATCAACCAAGTTGGGGTACGGAAGAAACAACCGGCTGTGGTGCCCGGGGGGTGTATGCTGATGACAAGAAGAACGGGTACATGACGCAATTTGACCGCAATGGTGGCGCATCGATTGAAAGAGGCTGGAAGTTTTATGACGAAAGAAAATGGCTTGCAGGGCTTTTCTACTGGACCGGATTTGACTATAAAGGCGAGCCCAACACTCTTTCGTGGCCGGCTGTCAGTTCGCAATTTGGCATCCTCGATGCATGTGGTTTCCCAAAAGATGCATTCTATTATCTGAAAGCTAATTGGAGCAACGAACCTGTGCTGCACCTGCTTCCACATTGGAACTGGCCGGGAAAAGAAGGAGAGGAGATCAGTGTCTGGGCGTACAGTAATTGTGACCAGGTCGAACTATACCTCAACAATAAAAGCCTGGGACGTAAACCAATGCCGGATAATGGACATATCGAATGGGCTGTAAAATATAAACCCGGAAAATTGCTGGCAAAAGGCTACAAGAAAGGGAAAGAAGTGATGAGAACCGTGGTGCAAACAACCGGTGAAACTGAGGCCCTCCAGTTGATTGGCGATAAGACTTCTCTGAAAGCCAATGGTGAAGATCTGGTGGTGGTCACCGTAAAAGTCAACGATGCAAAAGGGCTGACTGTACCCACAGCCGAGGAAAACATCTCATTTACCGTTGAAGGACCGGGCAAAATCATTGGTGTTGGCAATGGAAACTCAGCCAGTCACGAACCCGATAAGTTTATCGAGAGCGTCAACTCAGGAGAGTCACAGCAGACTGCTCCCGCTGTAATCTGGAAACGTAAAGCGTTCAACGGACTGGCCCAGGTTATCGTACAAACAACAAAGCAGGCGGGTGAAATCACCTTAACTGCTAAAGCCGGTGGACTGGAACCGGGTGTCTTGAAAATCAACTCGATTGCTTCAACTCCAAGACCCACAACAGAAGACCTAACGAAATAGATCATCTTACACAAAGAATCGGTCAAACAACGCTGTCATTATTGTTGTTTGACCGATTTCTATTTACTCAAAAGGGTAACTTGTTTCCTCTATTAGGTAAACGAATTAGATCTTTACCTTCCCGTGCAATAGAGACGGATTCTTGTCATCCGGATGGATGATTACGATCATATTATACTCTGCTCCTTTTACCAATACGTTGCCACAGGTGAGTTCGATGTTGGTTTTTTCGTAGGGTTTCAGCCCCTTTACTTTTCCGGTAGCCACGACCACCTCTTTCTTATCTGCGGTCGTATATACAATCTTCATTTTGGTACTCTTTGAAGCGACCTGTCCAAAGTTCTGAACCTCCACACTCAATTTAAAACCATTGTCTGAGGAAGTTATCTTCGGCAAACAAGCAGAAAGAATGGGTTCGATAAAATTCACATAGGGCAGACGGGCATATCCAAACAGAAGTTTGCCTTTGTTTGTCTTACCAAGCATCTTAGCTGTAAATTCATCTTCGGGAATACCGTTTCCTTCTCCGTTGAAGGTCACAATCAGATCCTTACCCGATTTTTCTGTTTTCAGCACCCCACAACCTTTGCCATAGTTTACCGTTTCAGCCTCTCCGAAGCGTAAAGAGTTGATATCAATGTCCGATTGCGGATCAAAACCTTCCTCCGATGCTATCTTTACACGAATCGTTTTTGTCTTTTCTGTGATTGGTTTCTTGTCCAGTATAGTTAATAAACGTCCGGTAGTCAATGGAATACAGATATTCTTTGAACTATGATTATCATTGGCCTTGTCCTCGTTTTTCAAAGTATCAATCACTGCAAAATTTGCCTGAATAGCACGTCCGTATTGGTCTTGGTATATTTTTATACGCTCATACTTGAACCACTCTTCGATCTTGCCGTCCTCAAGTACAGAGACTCCCGGCAAATAGGCTTCTCCTGATTCCCATTTCCAATTACGACCATCTTTTGAACGGAGATAATAGGCCGCACGTCCAAGCCAGTCGTTGACAATCAGGTTATACTGCACGTTATCACGCCAGATTACAGGATCTTCAAAACGACCACGGATATCCGGATATACTCTTTTCTCAGATATTTGATTATAAGCCGATATTCCTGTCTGACTAAACCAGACACCACCCCCACGACAAACCATCATATAGGATCCATCTTCTCGTTGCGCAAAAGTCAGGTTGGACAGCCCTTCAATAATATGCCTGTCGCGATTGAGAAACTCAAACTTCTTATACGTCCAGGGGCCATTACATCCATCTGCAATGTAATAACCATCAATAACATAAAGGACATATCTTCCATCTTTCAATCTGTACACTTCAGGATTATGTCCTTTTCCAACAGTGTCTATTACCACAAAGGGACCATAGGGATTATCTGACACTGCATTGAAGACCGTTGATCCCGGCCAGGTAGCATGTCCTCTCGGCGAACTTTCAAGCCAGCCGCACACAAAAAGATGATACTTGCCGTCCTCGCACTTCTTGATATTTCCACCCCAGTACGACCATTTCCTATTTTCAATGCCATTATCAATGTATCGGGGAATCACACCTTCCGCTCCCCAGGTGTCTGAAGTAAGTTTGCCGACACTCTTCATGGGTAGGAACAGGTCCATAAATCGTCCGCCTTGAACGAGATTCTCCCATCCAGCCGGGCGAATACGCTCTTCAATTTGTGCCATTGCCTCATTGCCTATCACTAAGAAGGTCACCAATACGATAAGAATTTGTTTTGTCTTCATGTGCGTTAATTAGTTTAATATACAGGCGGCAAAGTAAGTCAAAATTTTCGCTTTGACGGGCGACATTTCCTTTAACTTATATGAATCAAAGAGAGAACGACAGTAAAGCTTTACCCGTTAAATTGATTTTTCGGGTAATTAAGATCTTCTTTCATATTAATGTATAACTTTGTTGCTGTTTTTTACGAAGGCAAAATATAACGCATGACATTACAAGGGATCAAAACACTCGTGAAAGAATCATTGTCTAATGCAAAGGCATGGCTTTCATCAAATAATAAAGGATACGCTCACTTGATGAGTGCTCCGGTTTCCTTCTTTCAGATATGCAGAAACTGCCTGAAAAGATGCCTCTCTTATTATCGCCAATCACAATGGTATAAGAAGATACTCCTTTCAATTGCGACCTTCATCCTCTTTTTTCTGCTTTATCTGGTGATGGTGGATATCAACTTCCTTTGGCTGTTTGGCAAATCGCCAAGTATGTCCATGATCAAGAACCCCCAGCAAAGTGAAGCATCATTTATATACACAGCCGATGGAAAACCGTTCGGCAAGTATTTTCGTGAAAACAGAACTCCTGTGGAATACGAAGAGATTTCCCCTCTTTTGATCAAGACCCTTATTTGTACAGAAGACGAACGTTTTTATGAGCACTTTGGAGTGGATCTGAAAGGTGTTTTTTCTGCTATAAAGGATATGACTCAGGGAAAAGCACGCGGAGCCAGTACGATCACTCAGCAGCTGGTAAAAAACATGTTTAAGGTTCGCTCCCAATACTCCAGAGGTCTTTTGGGCTATATCCCGGGAGTCAAACTGCTTATCATGAAGTCGAAAGAGTGGATTACTGCAGTGAAAATTGAAATGAGGTATTCAAAAAAAGAGATTCTGACCATGTATCTCAATACCGTTGATTTCGGAAGTAATGCGTATGGAATAAAAACGGCTTGCAAGACCTATTTCAAATCCACACCAAAGGATATCACCATTGAACAGTCCGCCACACTGGTCGGATTGCTGAAAGCAACAACAACCTATAATCCACGTGTCAATCCAAAAAACAGTCTGAAACGACGCAATGTTGTACTGGATAATCTGTTCTCTCATCGCCTGATTACTGCCGCCGAACTGGATTCTCTGAAACTGATTCCGATACGTTTAAACTATAGCGTAGAAAGTAATTATGATGGCGAAGCGCTCTATTTTAGAGAAGCAGTTGCCGAGTCTCTGAAAGAATGGTGCAAAGAGAATAACATTGACCTCTATTCGGATGGTTTGAGAATTTATACAACACTGGATTCACGTATGCAAAAGTACGCGGAGATGGCTGTGGACAAACAGATGCGTATTGTACAGAATAACTTCAACAACCATTGGGGGCGTGAGAATCCGTGGCAGGATGAAAGCCATAAAGAGATTGTCAATTTCATCGAGGATATTGCAAAAGGCACGTTAGCCTACAAAGCTTTACACAGTAAATATCCGAATCAACCTGATTCAGTTACATTTTATCTGAATAAACCTCACCGACTGAAAGTGTTCGATTACAAAGTCGGAGTCAAAGATACCACGTTCAGCACAATGGACTCCATCCGCTACATGGAGCGTTTTATGCACACGGGATTTGTCTCTATCGAACCGCAAACAGGATTTATAAAGGCATGGGTAGGTGATATAAATTTCGAAACATGGAAATACGACAAGGTACTGTCTAAACGTCAACCGGGTTCTACCTTCAAACTCTTTGTATATGCCACTGCACTGAATAAAGGGTTAGCTCCATGCGATACTCGTGTGGATCAATATATTGCTTGGGATGTGATGGATAAAGGCGAAATGAAGAAATGGACTCCCCGCAACGCAAATGGCGTTTACACCGGCGAAAACCTGACCCTGAAAGCTGCTTTTGCGAGATCAATCAACACGATCGCCGTACAATTGGCTAAAGAGTTTGGAGTGGAAGAGGTCATCAAGACGGCTTATGCCATGGGGATAAAAACGCCATTGAATGCCATTCCATCGGTCTCACTTGGTTCGTCGGACGTTTCACTGCTCGAATTGGTAAATGCTTATTGCACCGTTATCAATGACGGTATGACTCATGATCCGATATTAGTTACCCGCGTTGAAGATCATGAAGGGAAAGTATTATTTGAGCACAAACCTGTGCAAACGGAAGCGATTCCTTACGAGACAGCGTTTCTGATGACACAAATGCTTCGTGCTGGATTAACCGAATATAATGCTACTTCACAAAATCTGTGGAGCTATGATATTTTTCGTGATGGTACTGAGTTTGGAGGAAAGACAGGTACTTCATCAAACCATTCTGATGCTTGGTTTGTAGGTGTTTCTCCCAATTTGGTTGGAGGAGCTTGGGTTGGAGGTGAACACAGAAGCGTGCACTTCAGAACAGGCAAGCTAGGTGAAGGGAGTAAAACCGCGTTACCCATCTTTGGTTACTTCATGGAACAGGTGCTTAAAGATGACAACCTTTCAAAATACAGAGCTAAATTTCCAAAGCCCAAACAAAAGATTGAGAAATCGTACGACTGCCAGTCTCATCGTCCAGCAAATGACTCAATCGACGGATTGGAAGGAGATAGCCTGCTCTTAGATAATGATATTGATGCGATTGAAGAAAACGATTCTATCCTATTGTGAGAATTGCGGTCTGTTCACCATATCTTATGTAATAATCAGGCTCGTTGTTCGTTTCTATTTAGAATGGGATAATAATCTTTGAAAGTTTTCTATCTTTGTCCGCATTTTTACCTGTTTGCAACGTAAGTATAATTTATAACGACTATAATTGAATGAAAAATTACAAGCTACTGAACAATCTTTTCGGATGGATCAGTTTTGTCATTGCTGCCATTGTCTATATCATGACAACGGAATCTTCCGCAAGCTTTTGGGATTGCAGTGAATTTATCTCTTCTGCGTTTAAACTTGAAGTAGGACATCCTCCCGGAGCACCATTCTTTATGCTTTGTGCCAATCTCTTTACTCACTTCACATCGGATGTGACGATGGTGGGAAAGATGGTCAATATATTCTCTGCATTATGCAGTGCCGCAACTATACTGTTCCTTTTCTGGACTATTACGCATCTGGCAAAAAAGATTGCCTGTAAGGATGGAGAAGTTCCTTCGCTGGCGCAATCTATTGCGATCTTAGGTAGTGGTATGGTCGGCGCTTTGGCGTATGCTTTCTCAGATACGTTCTGGTTTTCAGCTGTTGAAGGTGAAGTATATGCTTTCTCTTCACTCTTTACCGCTGTTGTCTTTTGGTTGATCCTGAAGTGGGAAGAGCATGCTGACGAACCGCACTCGGATCGTTGGATTGTGCTTATCGCCTATCTGATGGGACTTTCCATCGGTGTTCACTTACTCAACCTCCTTGCTATCCCAGCTATTTCTTTGGTTTTTTACTACAAGAAATTCTCAAACACAAACTGGAAAGGTACTTTCATGGCTCTTCTCGTCTCTTTTGCTCTTGTAGGAGTCTTGATGTATGGATTGATTCCGGGTATGGTGCACGTGGCAGGATGGTTTGAACTGTTCTTTGTCAATACGCTCTCTATGCCTTTCAATACAGGTGTTCTGGTTTATTGCCTCCTAGTTGTCGCAGCTATCGTTTGGGGCATTTATGAGAGTGGTCATGGGAAAAACCGCCTGCGTGCAAACAGCTCGTTCATGGTTTCGGTCATCCTGATGGGAGCTCCTTTTATCGGATCCAGTCTGATTATCGGAATTATTTTGATCGTGGCACTTGGTCTCTTCTTGTTTATGATGAAGGAGATCAACTACCGTGTAATGAATACCACTCTACTCTCTATGATGGTTATGGCGATCGGATACTCTTCCTATGCGGTCATTGTTATCCGCGCTTCGGCAAATACTCCGATGAGTCAGAATGCTCCTAAAGATGTGTTCACATTGGAAAGCTACCTGAACCGCGAACAGTATGGAGAACGTCCGTTGTTGTACGGACAGACTTTCGTGGCTGATATACAGCGTGAAGCTCAGGGTAACGGGTGTGTTCCTGTTTATAAGGAAGGAGCAGCAACATACGCTCGTGAGATAAAGAAAGATCCGAATGATAACGATAAGTATATCGTTTCGGGACATAAATCAACACCAGTCTATCAGCCTGAACTCTGCATGCTCTTTCCCCGTATGTATAGCAGCGCCGAAGAGATGGGACATGTCAGCGAATATAAACGGTGGTCCAATTTCGAAGGGACTCCGGTGACAGCCAATATCTGTGGAGAGATGAAGACCGTGATGAAACCGACATTTATGGAAAACATGCGTTTCTTCTTCAGCTATCAGCTCGGATATATGTATTTCCGCTACTTTATGTGGAACTACTCGGGTCGCCAAAACGATATTCAGGGACACGGAGAAATACAAAATGGAAATGTGCTTACCGGGTTCAACTTTATCGACAAACATTTTGTGGGTGACCAAACTACACTGCCACCGGATATGGCTAATAACAAAGGGCGTAATGTCTACTACATGCTTCCTTTGCTGTTGGGTATTCTCGGACTTGCTTTCCAGATTGGACGTGGGAAGACGGGCGAACAAACTTTCTTTGTCACTTTCATGCTCTTCTTTATGACGGGTATTGCGATCGTGCTTTACCTGAACCAGTATCCGAATCAGCCGCGTGAACGAGACTATGCCTACGCCGGATCGTTTTATGCATTCGCCATATGGATCGGATTGGGTACATATGCACTGTTTAAAGGGATAAGCCGCTATGCACCCAAAACAATCAGCAGTGTCATTGCTGTCGTTCTGTCTTTGTTGGT
>JAQUZH010000082.1 GCA_028691445.1 Bacteroidales bacterium
CTGAAGATCGGTGATACCGACATGTTTGACGATACCTTTCTTTTTCAGTTCGATGAGTGCAGGAAGTGTCTCTTCTACAATCTGGTGGAGGTCGGCAAACTCAATATCATGTACGTTAATCAGATCTATAGTGTCGATATTCAGACGTTCCAAACTCTCATACACACTTTCTGTGGCCCGCTTGGCGGAGTAGTCCCAGGTGTTGACGCCATCCTTGCCATAACGTCCCACTTTAGTGGAGAGATAATAGCTGTCTCTCGGGATGATCTTCAGCGCTTTTCCCAACACCGTTTCTGCTTTGTAGTGACCGTAGTACGGCGATACATCGATAAAATTCATTCCGTTTTCTACAGCGACACAAGCTGCTTTGATTGCTTCTGCTTCGCGGATATCGTGAAATACGCCCCCAAGTGAGGATGCTCCAAAACTGAGGTTGGAGACTTTCATTCCTGTTTTGCCAATTTCGTAGTAATGCATGGCTAGTCTGTATTAAGTAAGAATTATATTTTAAACAGAGCAAAAGTAATTACTTTTCGAGATTCTGCCTCAATAAAATAGGAATTTTCTAGCCATTGCAAGGATATGTTTGGAAAAACTGTTAGTTTTACACCATTAATTTGAAAAGCATTCTATTTAGTCGTACCTGTTGAGAGAAAACACAAAAAACAAACAAATATGATCAGACAGAAATTAGCAGCGTTACTCCTGTTGTCAGGATTACTAGCCATCAACACAATCGATTCCTTTGCCGATGCTCCTGATTCCACGTACCTCTTTTCTTATGTATCTAATAAGAATGGCGGGCGTAACGGTTTGCACTTTGCCTGGAGCTCAGATGGCAAACAATGGAAGGAGATTGGTCCGGAATATCGTTTCGTCGGGAGCGATTATGGTCCCTGGGGCGCGGAGAAAAGAATGATTGCTCCTTATCTGACGAAAACAGCCGATGGATTGTGGCATTGTGTATGGAACTTGAACGAAAAGGAAGGCCGTCTGGCGCATGTTGCGTCTGCTGATCTGATCTATTGGAAGCGACAGTCGTATCCCAAAGTGATGGAAGAAGGGAATTGTCTTGATCCGGAGATCTCCTATAACGAGGCGACCAAAGAGTTTTTATTGACCTGGCTGATGGCTGCTTCGGCTCATGACACCGTGGTTTATTGCACTACTACAAAGGATTTTAAGACATATACTCCCACTAAGAAAGCTACAGCCGGCAGTCGGATAAACAACCGTTCGTCGCAGATGTTGGCCGACGGCTCGATAAAGGGCGTAGTAACCAAAGTGCCAAAGAGTGAGACCGATCGTTTAAAGAACGCTCGCGACCTGAATGAATACCGTCAGCAGAAATACGACGAACGGACCGAGTCGGATGCCATCCGCTTTGCCGGATTACAACCTGTTGAGGCTTCGATTACGATCGATAAGAACGAGAGCAAGGCCATCAGTGATCTGTTGGTGGGTGTTTTCTTTGAAGATATCAACTATGCGGCCGACGGCGGAATCTACGCCGAACTGGTTCAGAACCGTGACTTTGAATATGATCCTTCGGATACACAGGGAAGAGATAGGAGTTGGAACAGCACGAAAGCGTGGAGCCTGACGAGCGAAAAGGGCTCTTTGACCATCGATACAGTGGCTCCGATCCATCCGAATAATCCACATTATGCCGTACTCTCTGTCAAGGAGAAGAACAGTGTCGGATTAGCAAATGCCGGTTTTGATGGCATCGTAGTAAAGAAAGGGGATGCCTATACTCTCTCCCTCTTTGCACGACAGAAAGAGGGAAACAGAGGAAAACTGGTCGTGCGCCTGCTTGGAAAGGATGGCACGGTATATGGAGAGAGCAAACTGCCGACTCTCTCTTCAGCGTGGAAGCAATATAAAGCTGTCCTGAAAGCGACTGCCGATGCGACCGATGCAAGTTTGGTGGTTGTTCCGCAAGAAGCGGGCACTGTTGCCTTGGATATGATCTCTTTGTTTCCACAAAAGACTTTTAAGAACCGTGCAAACGGTTTGCGTGCCGATCTGGCAGAGACATTAGCCGCCATGCATCCGCGTTTTGTTCGTTTCCCCGGTGGTTGTGTGGCGCACGGAGAAGGTTTGGAAAATATGTATCGCTGGAAGAATACCATTGGTTCGCTGGAAAGCAGAAAGCCGCAGCGCAATATATGGAATTATCATCAAACGGCCGGCTTGGGTTACTTTGAGTATTTTCAGTTTTGCGAAGACATAGGAGCGGAGCCACTTCCTGTATTGCCGGCAGGAGTGCCTTGTCAAAACTCCCCCGGAGGTCAGCAAGGTGGGATACCGATGTGCGATATGGATGCGTATATTCAGGAAGTACTTGATCTGATCGAGTGGGCAAACGGTGATGCGAAGTCCACATGGGGCAAGAAACGGGCCGAAGCCGGTCACCCGAAACCTTTTAATCTGAAATATATCGGTATCGGCAATGAAGATCTGATCAGTGATGTCTTTGAAGAACGTTTCGAGATGCTCTTTCAAGCGGTCAAAGAGAAGCATCCGGAGATTACCGTTGTTGGTACGGTCGGACCTTTTTATGAAGGAACGGATTACGAAGAGGGGTGGGACATTGCTTCCCGTCTGGGCGTTCCGATGGTGGATGAGCACTACTACGTTTCTCCCGGTTGGATGATTTACAATCAGGATTACTACGATACGTACGACCGAAAGAAGTCGAAAGTCTATCTGGGAGAATATGCGGCGCATCTGCCAGGTCGTCCCAATAATCTGGAGACTGCCTTGGCTGAGGCGCTTTATCTGACATCGGTCGAACGTAATGGGGATGTGGTCAGTATGGCTTCCTACGCGCCGCTACTTGCCAAAGAAGGACATACGCAATGGAATCCCGATCTGATCTATTTCAATAATACAGAAGTCAAACCGACTGTCGGTTACTATGTGCAGCAACTCTACGGACAAAATGCCGGCAATGAGTATCTGACCAGTCGCATCAAACTCTCCAATAACCGTGAACAGGTGAAAAACCGTATCGCTGCTTCTGTGGTAAGAGATAGCAAGAGTGGAGATGTCATCATCAAACTGGTCAATATGCTTCCTGTCTCTGTGAAGTCTACTCTCCATCTGGAAGGATTGGTTTCGGATAGTTCAAAGACAACCAAGACAATCCTGACGGGTAGTCCTGCCGATAAGAAGCTACAGCCTCAGGTCTCGGAGATAAAGATCACCCCGAGCTTTGACTATGAGATGCCGGGCTATTCGTTTACAGTATTGCGTATCACCTCAAAGTAATTCTATTTCAACAGAGAGCATCCATGTCAATCGCATGGATGCTCTCTTGTGTTGAAAACTTTTTCCTTTGATTTTCGCCTTCCTTGTTTCGGTGTTATTCTTTTATTTTTACCTTTGTCGCAAATACAAGGTTTTCTTGAACGGCTTCTCTGTTCAAGGAATTAAAAGGGAATCCTGTGAAAGTCAGGAACTATTCCCGTAGCTGTATGTTTCGCGAATGACTGCACATTCTTATGCCACTGTTGTTTAATGAATGGGAAGGCGTGTAAGTCAGAAACAAGTCAGAAGACCTGCCGGGTATTACGTACGAGATTGCTTCCGGGAGTTGGAGCAAAAAGTGTCTACGAGAAGTTGTGATACCGGTATGCTTTATGTCGTGTTCATCTCATCCTTTTCCTGATTTCTTTTTTCTTTTGATCCGGTTCTTTTTGTACAGTTATTTTGTCTGGAATCCAACAAATTAATTCGTAATAACAATGGGACACATGGAGTTTAGTATTACAAAAAGGGATGGTAAAAAGGAACCATTTTCCAGTTTTAAAATCAGAAACGCACTGCTGAAAGCTTTTCGTGCAGTAGAATCACCGGTCGATGATGAGATTCTTAGTCGTATTCTCATTCATCTGAAGATCGCCGAAGGGACGACTGTCGAGGATATTCAAAATCAGGTGGAAATAGCATTGATGCGAGAAGGGCACTATCCTGTGGCCAAATCCTTTATGCTGTATCGTCAAAAGCATTTTGAAGATCGGGAGGTAAGGGACAAACTTCGTTTTCTGATTGATTATTGTGAGGCCAGCAATCCGGCATCGGGAAGCAAATATGATTCCAATGCCAATGTGGAAAATAAAAATATCGCCACGCTGATCGGCGAACTGCCTAAATCAAACTTTATCCGGCTCAATCGTCGTTTACTCTGTGATAAGATCAAAGAGATGTATGGAAAGGAGACTGCCGATAAATACATCGATCTGCTCGATCATCATTTTATCTATAAGAACGATGAAACCAGTTTGGCAAACTACTGCGCCAGTATCACGATGTATCCGTGGTTGATAAGCGGAACGACTTCGATTGGGGGTAATTCGATGAAGCCAACCAATCTGAAATCCTTTTGCGGAGGGTTTGTAAACATGGTGTTTATGGTCTCGAGTATGCTTAGCGGTGCTTGTGCCACACCGGAGTTTCTGATGTATTTGAATTATTTCATCGGCTTGGAATATGGGAAAGAGTATTACAAACATGCCAACGAGATCGTTGATCTCTCGCTCAAGAAACGGTCAATCGATAAGATGATCACCGATTGTTTCGAACAAATAGTCTATTCCATCAACCAACCCACCGGTGCGCGCAACTTTCAGGCCGTCTTCTGGAATATTGCTTATTATGACCGCTATTACTTCAATAGCCTGTTTGGCAATTTCTGTTTTCCGGATGAAAGTAAGCCCGATTGGGATTCCCTTAACTGGCTTCAGCAGCGGTTTATGAAATGGTTTAATCAGGAGCGGACGAAGACTGTATTGACTTTTCCGGTCGAGACGATGGCTCTGTTGACCAGTGAGGGTGATGTGCTGGATAAGGAATATGGCAACTTTACAGCGGAGATGTATAGCGAGGGGCACTCCTTCTTTACCTATATGAGCGACAATGCCGATTCGCTGAGTAGCTGTTGCCGTTTGCGAAATGAAATTCAGGACAATGGATTTAGTTACACCTTGGGAGCAGGAGGAGTATCTACCGGTTCGAAGAGTGTGCTGACCATTAATCTGAACCGTTGTATTCAGCATGCGATACGTCAGGATATTCCCTATTTAGTTTTTCTGGAAGAGATTACCGACCTTGTTCATAAAGTTCAGCTGGCATACAATGAGAATCTGAAACTCCTTCAATCCAAAGGAATGCTTCCTTTGTTTGATGCCGGATACATCCATATGAATCGTCAATATCTGACCATCGGAGTCAATGGTTTGGTTGAGGCTGCCGAATATCTCTGTATTCCCATCTCCGATAATCCGGATTATCTCCGTTTTGTACAAGATGTGCTCGGTGTGATCGAAAAATACAACAAGAAATATCGCAGTAAAGAGACTCTCTTTAACTGCGAAATGATACCTGCCGAGAATGTAGGAGTGAAGCATGCCCGATGGGACAAAGAGGATGGTTATATGGTGCCCCGTAAATGTTACAACAGCTACTTTTATATAGTTGAAGATAACTCTCTGAACGTGATCGACAAATTTCGGATGCATGGACAGCCGTATGTCGAACATCTGACGGGCGGTTCGGCGTTGCACATGAACCTGGAAGAGCATCTCAGCAAAACTCAATACCGGCAACTCCTCCGTGTGGCAGCCCGTGAAGGATGCAATTATTTTACCTTTAACATCCCCAATACGCTATGCAATGACTGCGGACACATTGATAAGAGATATGTGAAGGAGTGTCCGGTGTGTCACAGCAAAAACATTGATTACCTGACACGCATCATTGGTTACCTGAAGCGGGTAAGCAACTTCTCGATCCACCGTCAGAGAGAGGCAGCAGAACGCTTTTATGGGAAAGTGACGAACGAACTAAACCAATAACGGAGTAGTACAGCATGCTTAAATATGTGAATTATGATATCGTCTTTCAGGAGATTCCCGATGAGGTGACGCTTGCCATCAATCTATCCAATTGTCCCAATCATTGCAAGGGGTGCCATACCCCTTCTCTGATGGGCGACATTGGAGAGCCGCTGACTGTAGAAGTGCTGAACCGGTTGTTGACAAACTATGGACACGAAGTGACTTGTTTCTGCTTTATGGGAGGCGACTCAGCACCTTCCGAACTTGTCTTATTAGCCGCTTATCTGGGAATTCAAAAGATAGCCCCGGTCAAAGTCGCATGGTATTCCGGCAAACAGGAGTTACCTCATCCTTTTGAGATACGTTGTTTTCACTATATAAAGTTAGGTCCTTACAAGGAACAATTGGGCGGTTTGAAGTCACGAAGTACTAATCAGAGATTGTTGCAACGAACGGATTGCAATGAGTTGGTTGATATTACCTCTAAGTTCTGGCAGACATCTGCTTGCTAAAGGATAGTATCGATCCTCTGTTGGAATAAAAAACGTCTGTGAAAATGAGTCTTCACAGACGTTTTTTATTTCAAAAAGTGCTGGTTGAGTGAATCAATACTCTGTTATTGAAAAGCATCCAAAGCCTTGGTCGGTCTGCCATCCTCTCCCCAGGCACTCAAAGCATATCTGCTCCAGCTTCTCGCCCCTTGCGGTTCCCAGTAGATGACGCCCAGCCCCTTGCCGTTGGGCACCGCCTTTACCTTTTCCTGTACGGCAATCAGCATGTCGTAGGTGTTTTGTACTTTCGTGTCTTCGCCGCCCACTTCCACCACCATCACTTCCTTATCGTATCTCGAAGCCATGTCATTCAGATTCTTACCCAGATCATCGATGGAAAGCGTGTAGTCCGGATGCCCATCCAACCAGTACGGATAATAAGAGAGTCCGATCACGTCATATTTGGTACCGTGAGACTTTGCGTTATCAAACCAGGTCCTGAACCTTTTATTATCGTTGCCCCGATCAATATGGAGGATCACTTTGGACGTCGGACTGACAGCCTTGATCGCCTCATACCCTTTGTTGATGAGTTGAGCAAGCTGTGGCCAGTTTGCGACACTGCCTTCCGGGTATATCATCCCCCCGGGAGTCTCATTGCCGACCTGTACCCATTCAGGTGTGACGCCACTCTCTTTCAATGCCTTCATCACCTCCAAGGTATAGTCGTACAGATCTTTCTGAAGCTGCGCAAAGTCGTGACCTTCCCATGCAGCCGGTTTCTTCTGTTTGCTTGGGTCTGCCCAGCTATCACTGTAATGGAAATCAATCATCACTTTCATGCCCCATTTTTGAGCACGTACAGCCATGGCAACAGTCTCTTCCTTGCTGCAATGCCCACTGGCCCTGTTGTCGGAAGGGTTTACCCAAGTACGAAGACGGATCGTGTTGAAACCATGCTCTTTCAGGATCTGAAAACAATCCTGTTTGTCACCATTATCATCATAAAAAGTATAGCCGGAAGCCTCCATTTGAGGCAGCCAACTGATATCTCCGCCTTTGGCAAAGAACTTGTCTGTTTTGTCTTTCGGGTAGGAGGGAAGAGAGATGCTCGTCAGTAGAGCTACTGAGAGAACGATGGATAGGAAGCTGCCGGATGTTTTCATTTGATTGCAAAGGTTTTAGAGCGTTTCGTCGGCAAATATAAAAAATTCTTCTGCTCAGATACTGAGAATCAGAGAAAAAAAGAAGCCTAATGGCGGACAAGAAAAGGAAGCGCCTCCTTTTCCTCCGGATTAAACTCACGCAACTCACTGGTAATTTCGCCGGCAAGCGAGTGTTTCATTCCTTCGACCACCTGTTTGTAGGTACAGTTGTGACCTAATAAGAACATCAATTTGGTAATCGCGGCTTCCGTCGTACTATCCAGTCCGCTGATAACCCCAACCTCCATCAACCGTCTGCCCGTTTCATACACATCCATCTCCACTTTGCCTGTTTGGCACTGAGAGATGTTTACGATAACGATGCCCTGTTCGATCGCTTTCCCCAATCGTCTGATAAACCACTCTTTTTGCATCGCATTGCCCGTACCAAACGTTTCGAGAATCACCCCTTTGAGTTGTTTGATGGAGAGAATAGCGTCAATCGTTTCCTCGGAGATGCCGGGAAACAGTTTGAGGATGACCACATTGGTGTCCATCAGATAATGAGGTTTGAAATAGCCCTTGAACTCTCTTTTCAGAATAGCATTTTCATCATAGCGGATATGCATCCCTACTTTAGCAAGCGGAGGATAGTTCGGCGAACTGAACGCATTAAAGTTTTCCGCATTGATCTTTGAGATTCGGTTGCCGCGCATCAATTTATTTTGGAAATAGACACTTACTTCCGGCACCATAGGTTTGCCGTCCTTCTTATCCGCTGCGATCTGAAGCGCCGTAATCAGATTCTCTTTCCCGTCCGTACGAAACATCCCGATAGGCAACTGTGACCCCGTGATGATAACCGGTTTGGAGAGGTTTTGAAGCATGAAACTAAGTGCGGAAGCCGTGAAAGCCATCGTGTCGGTGCCATGCAAGATCACAAAGCCATCGTAATCGTAGTAGTTGTCGCTGATAATTCGCACCATATCGCCCCACACATTCGGCTCGATGTTGGAAGAGTCGATGCAAGGAATAAATTGAATAGTCGTTACTTCGAAGTCAAAACTCGATATTTCAGGTACATGTTTGGCGATAAGTTTGAAGTCAAAAGGTTCCAGCGCACCGGTTTCTTTATTCTCAACCATTCCGATCGTGCCACCCGTATAAATCAGTAATATTTTAGAATGAACTTTCGTATCACCTTTCATGCCTCTCTCATTAAATGTTTGCGCTCTTTCTTGTGTCCCTGTTATCGTTGATTGTGCAAAGGTAAGAATTTTCGGATACCTGATGTTTGGATTTAATAATCAATTACCTTTGCAAGTGAAATACAATATTAATATGAAAAAGATGAGAATCACCCGCGATGATTACATCAAAGCCAATCGCAAAGCAAGTCGAGAGGCAGAGATTCAAGATCACACGCACCCGATCAGTTTCAAAAGAGTACACAAATCGAAAAAGGTCTATGACCGCAAACGCAGTAAGGCAGAGAATAAGAAGGCTCTGCCTTACTTGTTTTTAGTCGGTGCCCCCCAAATGGATCAACTGCTAAACCTGTGTCTGGTCCGCCACTTTATTGACGAAGCATCCGTTACGCACTCCATACTAGTTTTGTCATCTGACAGGAACAAAAGGTTTCTTTATCCAGTTGTAAAAGTCACCTTCTGGTATTAAAGAAAAAAGTCTCACAATATTGAAATTGTGAGACTTTTACTATCCATATTTGCCGTTCGGCTTTTTCTTATGTGATCCGCTTGGGGCTCGAACCCAAGACCCCAACATTAAAAGTGTTGTGCTCTACCAACTGAGCTAGCGAATCGATCCGTTTGATTTTGAAATCGGGTGCAAAGGTAGCGCTTATTTTTTAAGATGCAAACATTTGGCTCTTCTTTTTCGTTCAAGAGGCCATTTTTGTTGCATTCAAGCGGTTTTTCTTCCTTTTCGTATGGTCGGTAGGATGCTTTGTTGTACTTTTACTACTCTTTCAAACAAGATGTGATTATGAACAAGACAATACCGCTTTTACTGCTGCTTTTGATACAAAATCCGATCCTTTGGAGTGCAAACAAAGAACTGGAGAATGCTTCGATAGCCTATTATGTGACGGATGAAAAGGGACATGTGATTGCTCACAAGGACGAACAGAAAAGTTTGACTCCTGCTTCCATTACGAAGACATTGACTACGGCTACTGTGCTGGAGATGTATGGCGGGCAACATCGCTTTCGTACCGTGCTTCAGTATGATGGGACGATCGGTAAGGAAGGCACGCTCGAAGGAGATATCTATATCAAAGGAGAGGGCGACCCGACACTGGGTAGTTGTTATTTTGATATCGATCGCAATCTGTTTCTGAAACGATGGATGGAGGCGATCCAAAAGGCGGGAATCAAGTCTGTCAATGGAAGGGTGATTGCTGATGAGAGTTATTTTGACCGGGAGGGCGTTTCTGCTAAATGGATTCGCGAGGATCTTGGTAATTATTTTGCAGCGGGTGCGTACGGGGTGAGTGTGTATGATAACCGGTATGTGTTGGTTCTGAAGAGTGGCGGGGTAGGTTCGAAGGCTGAGATCGTGCGTACGGATCCTGAAATGAAGGAGATCCGTTTTGTGTCTCATGTGAGGGCGGTTGCCAATACGAAAGATAGTGTGTACATTAACGGCGAACCGTTTTCGATGAATCGGACGCTTTTTGGAACGATGCCTGCCAACCAATCGGCCTTTGCGGTAAAGGGGGATATTCCCGATCCAGCTTTGTTTCTGGCGACTCTTGTGCGAAGTGAACTGATCAGGAAAGGGGTGTCGGTGAAAGGAGAGGCCACTTCGTATCGTTTGCTCGACCTACAAAACAGATGGCAAGAGAGCAAGCGCACCGATCTTTGTGCGACGGAGTCGCCGACGCTGAGCGAGATTGTTGCCGTGACCAATCATGAGAGTAATAACCTGTTTGCTGAACATCTCCTCAAACAGATCGGGATGAAAGGGAAAGGGGGCTCGACTCGCTATGGAGTGTGGGCTTTAAAGGATTACTGGGCGCAAAGGGGTATTTCTACAAAGGGCGTGATGATGCAGGATGGGTGTGGACTTTCGCCGATGAATGCGATTACTCCCCGTTTCTTTGTAGATGTACTTAACAAGATGCGTAAAAGCAAGGAGTTTGCCTCTTTTGAGAGTTCGCTGATGCTTTCAGGCGATCCGGAGAGTTCGAGTTTTCTGGCAAACACGCGACTGAAGCAGCATGCGCGATTTAAAAGCGGTAGCTTTAGCGGGGTGCTTTGTTATGTGGGATATGTGACGCTGAGAGATAAAAAATTCACTTTTGCTGTTATGATCAATCATTTTGACACTCCTCAGTCGGTTGCGAAGGCAGAAATTGAAAATATTTTGCTCCAAGTGATTCCACGATAATAAAAAGAAGTAATTTTGCGTTGTCTAAGAAAAAGAACTTAAAAATTGAAGACGATTATGGGATACTATCAGGAAATAGATATGATACTGAATGATATCAAAGAGTTACAGGAAATGGTTGCCGGTTTTCGTAATGAGACTCATATTCCTGAATTTATTATTCGTCTGGCTGAAAATAAAGCAGAGAAGATTAAAGGCAGACTAAAGACACTCAATGAAGAGGCTGCACTGAATGAACAGCAAGAGAAAGCTGCCTCTGTTG
>JAQUZH010000083.1 GCA_028691445.1 Bacteroidales bacterium
TGAATGCGGTTGCCGGAAGCTTTCCAGTCGATGAAGGCTCCATTGTACTCAATGGAGTGGACATCACCAAATGGAGTGAAAACAACCGAGCGAAATACATCGGAAGAGTCTTTCAGAACCCCTTTAGCGGCACTGCTCCGGGAATGTCTATTCAGGAAAATCTGGCACTTGCGCTGAAACGGGGTAAGAGACGGGGACTGGGTTGGGGTCTTCCCTCCACGCTCATCGCTGATCTAAAGAAGATGGTTGCCCCTCTTAATATGGGATTGGAAGAGAGACTGGACAGTCCGATAGGCAAACTCTCGGGTGGTCAGCGGCAAGCGCTCACCGTACTGATGGCCACGGCTGTCAAACCGCAGTTGCTACTCCTCGACGAGCACACTGCCGCCCTTGATCCGAAGACCGCCGCCAAAGTAATCGAACTGACACAACAGATTGTTCACAGAGACAAACTGACGACACTGATGGTCACACACTCAATGCAACAAGCTGTCAGTCTCGGCGACCGTATCATCATGATGCATCATGGGAAAATAGCGTACGACTTTCAGGGAGAAGAGAAGAAAAGATTGAAAGTAAACGATCTGCTGAACCTCTTTGATGAGATTCGTCGGAAAGACATGATTGATCCTGGCGTTGCAAAGCTACTTCAGGAGTACTACATATAACACTGATTGAGAAAGGGAAGCCGGAAGGATCTCGCGTTGCAAACGAGATTCTTCCGGCTTTTCGCATTTTCAAAACCAGGAAGGAATTCTAAAAACGAAGTATTAGATCCGCTCCGAACGTGATTGGTTTGGCAGCTTGCAAGAAGTTGTTACCCAATGACTCGAAGTAAAATGTATTATAGTTTGTATTTGTTAGATTCTTTCCCCATACTCCCAACTCAAGATCCCCTTTGGTAAACGATATTTTTCCGTTGACAGTAGAATAGTAATCCTGCACAATATCATTGGCTTCAGACCAGTAGATCTTGCCGGCACCCTGATACTGCGCGCTAAACAAGATCTGATCAACATACGACTTGTTCAGATTCCAAAGATAACTCAGGCCTGCCTTGACTGTATTACTGGGAGCAAACGGGATATGATTGCCTTTATAGTCTACATCAGTCACTTTACCGTTGACCTTGACATTCGTCTTGTAATCATCAAAAGTAGCCTTATTAAAACCGTAATTGGCAAAGAAAGTCAAACCATCAAAAAGTTCACCGTCCACAGACACCTCCACCCCTTTGCTGGTCGCCTTGGCAGCATTGACGATCATACGTCCCTGTCCGGAAGGTACAAACTTCGTCAGCTGGATATCTTTCACATCAATATAATAGACACACGCTTCAATATTCAGTTTGCCGGGAATCAACTCGCCACGGGTACCAAACTCATAGTTCCAGCTATATTCCGGATCATAGGAAACAGCATCATTGACAGATAGCGATGCAGCTCCCGATGCCGGACTGTAGTTCTTCATCATCTCTTGCTGAACAAGATCCGAAAACATTTGGATGTTATAGCCGCCTGTCTTGTATCCCTTCGTCACCGAAGCATAGAAGAACGAAGAAGGCGAACACTCATACTTCAACGAAAACTTCGGCGTCAGTTCCAAGAACTCTTTCGAAGTGTTTCCTAGCAAAGTATCTTTGGCTGCAAAAGGCATAGCAAAAGGCATTCCGGCCGGTTTGATCATCATATTCATCTGAATATGCGTATCATAATCCAGTTTAGCTTTCTCATAATCCAGACGCAAACCAAGCGTAGCGGACAGTCCGTCAATCAGCAGATTGTTGTACGTAGACTGATGAAACAACGCAAATCCATAGGTCGGAGTCTCAAAGATGCCCGGTATCTCAATATTTTTGTCTGTAATAGTCATCGCCGGAGCCTTCGGATTCATCTTTTTGATATTATCAAACACAGGCTTGAGAATTGAATTAACGCCCCCTTCTCTGAACGTCACCGGCGCTTCGGTGGTATTATCATTATAAAACCCAAAAGCCCCTACCGTCCATTGATAATTATTCTTGTTGTTGGACTTTAACGACAACTCTTCATTGATCGAATGTTGTTTCTGACGTTGGTTCAGCGTAAAGATCGAATCAGCGGTATAGTCCTGATCCATCCACATATTGTCACCGTTATACTGATAGCCGGTAGTCGAAGCAAAAAGCACATCTTTATTCTCATAAGTAAGAGCCACGCTATTGGTAAACGTATTTCGTTCATACGACCCTTTGTCATTATAATTCACGTCATGCAGACCCAGACTATCCACACGTTTGTATGGATACGCCCCCTGATTGGTATGATCAAAGCTGGCAGAATAAGTACCTTTCCAGGCATCAGAAATCAGCCATTCCAGTTTCGCACGTCCCCCGGCATTTGTCTGATCATCCACTTTCTTTCCCGTAAAGCTATTGGTAAAGAAACCATTGTCCTGGTTGAAATAGCCACTCACCGAGAAAGCCGTACGATCATTCACCTTATTAAAGTGTGAGATACTTCCACGCATCAATCCGTGGTTACCTCCGCCGACAGAAACCTTTGTACCCTGATAGTCAAAAGGCGACTTGGTATAGATGTTCACAATTCCCCCCATGGCATTACGCCCATAGAGTGTGCCCTGTGGTCCACGCAACACATCAATGCGCTGAATATCCATCAGATCAAAATCAAATGCAGATTTATCCATATAAGGCACATTATCCACATACAATCCGATACTCTGTCCGGCACTACGAGCACCAATGCCGCGAATATAGACCGCTGAGGACATTCTGCTGCCATAATCCGGAATAAAAAGATTCGGCACATAACTGCTCAGGTCTTTCAAAGCATGAATCTGGTTATTGCTGATAGCCTTGGGCGAAATAACAGAAAAAGAAGAAGGAAGAGACTTGAGATTATTGGTCTCCTTATTAGAAGAAACCACAAGGAGCTCGCCCAAGGTATAATATTTAAGTGTGTCTCCGGGCAATTCTCCGGATGCATTATTGACCCTCACTTCTGCATGTAAAGGAAAAAACAGAAATGACAGGCATATAAGTAAAAATGGTTGTTTCATTATCGTTTATATTTGTCTGAAAAAAAATCATACTAAGTAGGAAAAGAAGCATTTTTCCAGATACTTAACTACCTGGAAATTGCTTTAAGTTACTGATTTTCAGCAGACAGGAGGAGGACGGCAGAAAAGCGAACTTCTTTCCGCTATTGGTAAAGAAGAGCGCGAAGAGGCGATAAATAATGAAGATAGTACCGGATAATAAGTAACAACTGTCCCGTTCGAAACCAACACAGCATCCAGATTGACAAAACAGAAGGAAGAGTCATAGGTATTTGATGAAGCAATCCCCAGATGATCTTCTACAGACAGTACATTTCGTACGAATTGTGTCTGTTCGTAATCTGAATGATCCGTCATCCATCGGTGCGTAAAAGTGAGTAAACCTAGAAAGTAGGAGAACCCCAACACCAGACAAGATATGTGCATAAAAAATGAACCAAATAGATACATAGGAAATGTGTATGGCATTTTTAGAATCACAAAAGTACATCTTTTCAGGCAAACAAACCACTATCTGACAAAAAAGTTACTACATTTGCATAAGCAACAACCGTATAACGATAATCTATTATGAACCATAAGCTTTTTCTTTGCGCAGGAATCTGTATTTGCTCATCGCTGATTACTGAAGCACAGATTCGTTTCATCCCCAAACCAAAAGAAACAACCAATGCCCTCGGGGTAATCTATTCTCTCCCGGTCACGACACTCAAGATCGATATTGAAGCGATTAAAGTCGTTGAAGAAGCTGGTCCTTATGCGCTTTATGCAGAAAAATACCTCGGCGTAAAGGATGCTGTCATGAACAGTAAGGTCTATTACGAACTGGGAGCCATCTCCACCTCCATCACCGGTCTGCCCGACCAGACTCGTTCCTATATGATTGAAGTAGGCAAGTTCTCCATTCCACGGGTGCAGCTCACTGCCGATGGAGTCATGGTTGGCTTCAACCTTTCCGGAGACCGTGAAGTAAAAGCAGTTTCATCTAAACCAGCATCGACTGCCACCGCAACCGCTCCAGAAATAAAGATCACATCCGAAGACCTGCTCATGGCCAACTCTACCTCAAAGATGGCAGAAGTGGTGGCGCAACAGATCTACCGGTTGCGTGAAAGTCGTACCGATATCCTCACCGGCGATGCAGAAAACATGCCTAGCGACGGAGAAGCATTGAAGCTGATGTTAAAGACGCTCGAAGATGAAGAGAAGCAACTTGTAGCTCAATTTACAGGAAAAGTAACTCGCACTTCCACTGTCAAGAGCCTCTATTACGAACCGGGAGAAGATGTTACCAAAGAGATCTTATTCAGATTTTCAGCTTTCAACGGAGTGGTGGACAAAGAAGACCTGAGCGGCGAACCCATCTATCTGAACCTTCAGGGCGACCGGTATGAAATAGCTCAGCTTTCGGAAAAGGATCAAAAGAAACTTGACAAAGAGATCAGCAGCGGCCGATTGGGTATGCCCTACATCGTGCCGGGCGAAGCATCCATAGAGATCTACAACAGTAAGACAAAATCACTCAGCAAAGGTAAGTTTCTCATCGCACAATACGGAGAACTCAATTACCTTCCTCTTGCCCTGTTTAACCCGGGTAAGAACGAAAAGCTTGTGCAACTGGAGCTCTATCCCGAAACAGGAGCGATCAAAGAGATTGTCAAATAACACCTCTTTCATCGCTCTCCTTCGGATATAGTTGATTTTATTCTACGGTCACAGACTTGGCAAGATTACGCGGTTGATCCACGTTCTTTCCTTTGAACACAGCAATATGGTAGGCCAGTAACTGAAGAGGCAACGATGTAATCAGTGGCTCAAGACATTCAAGCGTCATGGGCAGTTCGATACATTCATCCGCCACCTCCGCGATGATCTTGTCACACTCTGTCACCAAGGCAATAACTTTTCCCTGTCTGGCCTTGATCTCCTGGATATTGCTCAACACCTTTTCGTACATACCATTTTTAGTAGCAATAACCACCACCGGCATTTCAGCGTCAATCAGCGCGATCGGACCATGTTTCATCTCAGCCGCAGGATATCCTTCCGCATGGATGTATGAGATCTCTTTCAACTTCAGCGCCCCTTCCAAAGCGACCGGGTAGCTATATCCTCTTCCGAGATAGATAAAGTTATGCGCATAAGTAAACGGTTTTGAGAGCTCTTTCACCTTCTCGTTGAGCTCCAACACATGTTTCATCTTTTCCGGAATGGAAGCCAGTTCCTTTACCGTTTCAAGATAGCGTTCTTCACTCAGCGTCTTCTTCAGTCTGCCCAAGGTGAGCGCCAGCATGGTGAGCACGGTCACCTGTCCGGTAAAGGCCTTGGTGGAAGCCACTCCGATCTCCGGTCCGACGTGAATATACGAACCGGTATGCGTAGCACGGGCTATCGAAGAGCCGACCACATTACAGATTCCATAAATGAACGCACCCTTCGAACGCGCCAGTTCGACAGCAGCAAGCGTATCAGCAGTTTCACCCGATTGAGAAATGGCTATCACTACTTCATCAGCCGATAGTATCGGATCACGGTAGCGGAACTCAGACGCATACTCCACCTCCACCGGAATCCGGCAGAAACTCTCGAGCAGGTTCTTCCCAATAAGAGCCGCATGCCACGAAGTGCCGCAAGCAACAATGATAAACCGTTTGGCAGCCAGCAGGCGTTCGCTGTGATCAATCACCGCAGAAAGCACAACATTATTAGCTTCCACATTGATACGTCCGCGCATGCAATCCATGATACAGGAAGGCTGATCAAAAATCTCCTTCAACATGAAATGCGGAAAGCCATTTTTCTCAAGCTGTCCCAGATTGAGTGAGACCGTCTGAATGGCGTGATCGACCTCCACATTCTTCAGATTCACAATCTTCAGACCGGTATTGCGATTAATCACTGCGATCTCCTCATCATCCAGATAGATCACCTTATTTGTATATTCCACGATTGGAGTCGCATCAGAAGCAAGAAAGAACTCATTGTCGCCCACACCTACCACCAGCGGACTACTCTTGCGAGCCGCGATGATCTCATCCGGATTATTTCTGTCCAACACGGCAATCGCATAAGCTCCCACTACAGTGCGCAATGCAAGCTGCACGGCAGAAAGCAGATCTATCTCATGCGATACTCTGAAATATTCGATCAGCTGAACAAGCACCTCTGTGTCGGTGGTACTTTGAAATACATATCCATTCTTTTGAAGTTTCTCTTTGAGAACGGCATAATTCTCAATGATGCCATTGTGAATCAACGCCAGATTCTCTGAAGAAGAATAATGAGGATGCGCATTTGCCTGACAGGGTTCACCGTGTGTAGCCCAACGGGTATGGGCAATCCCGATAGTACCCGAGATATCTTTTTTCTCAATACTTAATTCCAAATCGGAGACTTTCCCCTTTGCCTTATAGACGTTTAAGATTTGGTTATCATTCATCAGTGCAACTCCGGCACTGTCATACCCGCGATATTCAAGACGTTTTAACCCTTTAATTAATATAGGGTACGCTTGTTGCGGGCCAATATAGCCTACAATTCCACACATAGTCGTAATACTTTTATATTTATTCCGACGACAAAGGTAAGAATTGACAGGTTCTAATTGCTATATATTTCAAAAATAATTTGACAATATTCTCCAATTAGATGGAATATTCTTACAGAAAGGCAAAATTTCCCTCTCTTATTTTACAAAGGAAAATAATTCAGAAGGAAAATCCGGCCACCAAATGCGACTGTTGAGCACTCGGATTAAAGATGAGTTGAACAAAGAGAGGCAGTTCAAATGAGTCCGAAAGTTTAAGTTTCTTTTCGCCCTTAACAAAGATATTTGTCACTGCAAAACGACCGCACCCATAGAAATCACTCTTGAAAGGAACCACTCCCACTCCCATATCCAGTCCGACACCATTCAGCGTTGTTGAGTAAACAGCTTCCAGATAAGAAGAATACATATTCTTTCCACCGGCGTTGGTATCAGGACCATACAGCATGGTGCTCCAGGTCAGCGTAAGCGGCAATGCATCCTGAAAGTCATACCCGAGCGAAGCTTCGATCCAGTGGTCGGTCTTGTTTTTTGTATAGTTGAAATAGCCCGCCGCATATTGACCTTCCCACCAGTAATCAGTAACAGTCAGACTCATCGGTCCGGCAGAATAGCCTACTGAGAGATCAATCTCTTTGGCAGATTTAAAATCGGTTGATCCCCAGGCATCGATTGTAAAAGAACCGGCACTCAAAGACAAAGCAGGTTGAATAGCAGGACCATCGTTGCCCTGAAAGAAACCACGCCAGACAAACGAGCTAACCATATCGACATTCAGATTGACCTCCGGTTGTTGGGCGGTCACACTTCGCGGAGTCAGCATAACGATCAGAAGGGTCGCTACAAACACCTTATACATAAATTCCTTTTTCATTGGATGAATTATAAAATAACAAGCACTACAGTTACATCGTTTGTCGGAAAGCAGCCGACTCAAAACAGGTGCAAATATACGCAAAGAAATGAAACCTGAAACAGAAATACAGAAAAGAAGGCTGCCCACTACATCACGTAGGAGACAGCCCTTAGGGATAACTAATCAACACTTAATCATAAACAGAATATTAAAATTCTGAATCTCCCTATTTATCTTTTATTCTGTTGTTTGCATTTAAACAGTGAGATACGAGTGTACTTTCTCAGCCAGACTTCTTCCGGAAGCGATGGCACGTACCACCAAACTAGCACCTGTTATGGTATCTCCCGCTGCAAATACTTTCTCACATGAGCTCATCTGATCCTTATTGACACTTACGTTACCACGAGAATCATAGGAAAGGTTTAATTCGTCCAACAGGCCGGTATGCACCGGATGCACAAACCCGAGAGCCAGTAAGACAAGATCCGCTTTGATCACCTCTTTCTTGCCGGTCTCTTTCATGATCCATCGACCTGTTTCATCTTTCTCCCAAATCACCTCCTCTACCTCAACACCGCTCACTCTTCCCTCCTCGCCGATAAACTGTTTGGAAGTCAGACTCCACCTGCGCTCGCCACCTTCTTTGTGCGAACTACTTGTTTTGAGCACATTAGGATAGTATGGCCAAGGGGTATCCGGATTCAATCCCACCGGTGGCTTGGGCAATATCTCGATCTGAGTAATTCGAGCGGCACCATGCCGCGTCGATGTTCCCACACAATCCGAACCGGTATCACCACCACCAATGACAAGTACCTGTTTGCCTTTAGCAGAGATCAGTTCCTCTTTTGAGAACTCCATTCCGGCAATCACCCGGTTCTGTTGTTGTAAAAGTTCCAGCGCAAAATGAATACCCTTCAGTTCTCTTCCCGGTATCGGCAGATCACGGGGAGCACCCGCTCCGGTGGTCAGACAGACCGCATCATACTCACTCAACAACTGTTCTTTGGTGATATCTTTTCCCACAGTCGTGTTGGGCACAAAGAGAATACCCTCTTCGCGCAACAAATCGAGACGGCGGTCAATGATCCGTTTATTCAATTTAAAATCAGGAATACCGAGACGAAGTAAACCACCGATGGTTTCATCTTTCTCGAAGACAGTCACCGTATGTCCTTTTTTATTCAGCTGAGCAGCCGTTGCCAGTCCCGCGGGCCCCGAACCTACCACGGCCACCTTTTTTCCTGTGCGGTGCAAAGGCGGATTGGCAGTCACATATCCCTCTTCAAAGGCATGTTCGATGATAGAACACTCATTTTCACGGCAGGTCAGTGGATCTTGCTGTATATTCAGCACGCAGCTCTTTTCACACAACTCCGGACAGATACGTCCGGTAAACTCCGGAAAGTTATTGGTAGCATGCAACGATTCGACCGCCTCTTTCCAGCGTCCCTTATAGATCAGATCCTGCCATTCCGGAATTTTATTTCCCAGTGGACAAGCCCAGTGACAAAAAGGTACCCCACAATCCATGCAGCGCGAAGCCTGACGCTGACGGTCATATCTATTGAGCGTTTGCTCTACTTCTCCGAAATCAGTGATCCGTTCGTGAACAGGTCTGTATCCAGCTTCCTGTCTATGTATGGTTAAGAATGCTTTTGGATTTCCCATCGCTTTAATCGTTTAATTGTTAGTTAATAATCACGTTGCACTTCCGCAATCTTCTGTTGCAGTTTCTTCATCTCTTCCTCATGTAATACACGTTTGTATTCAATCGGAACAATACGGATGAATTGATCCACATAGGTATCCCAGCTGTCAAGCATTTTCTTTGCCAGCGGACTACCGGTATACAGATAGTGTTTGCTAATGAGTTCCTGCAATTCCTTACGAGCGGAAGAGTCTTCCATCAGGTTCAGTTCCACCATCTCCATATTACAGAAATAATCGAAGTTACCCTCTTTGTTCCATACGTAAGCGATACCGCCACTCATTCCAGCCGCAAAGTTGCGGCCTGTAGTACCCAACACAACCACACGACCACCGGTCATATATTCACAACAGTGATCACCTACTCCTTCCACTACAGCGATAGCTCCAGAGTTACGAACGCAGAAGCGTTCACCCACTCGACCATTCAGATAAGCCTCACCTGTGGTAGCACCATATAATAAGGTGTTACCTGCGATAATATTATTTTCGGGTGCAAAGGTGCTTCCCTTAGGTGGCACCACAATGATTTTGCCACCCGACAGACCTTTACCCAGATAGTCATTGCTATCACCTTCCAGACGAAGCGTGACACCTTTGGCCAGAAACGCTCCAAAACTTTGTCCGGCGGTACCATTAAAAGTACACTGAATTGTATCAGCCGGAAGTCCGTCGTTACCATATTTCTTGGCAATAACACCTGATAACATCGCTCCCACCGTACGATCTGTATTACGTATCGTGCGGCTTATTTCGATCGGAGTCTGCGTTTCGATCGCCTTCTGCGCCAACTGAATCAGTTCGCGATCCTGCACATGATCAATCTTATGATCCTGTACTTTCGTGCACAACAGATCATTGATAGCAGCCTCTTCCGGTATGCAAAGCAATTTGGAAAGATCCACCTTTTGCAATTTCGGATGCACTTCTGAAGGCATGAACTCGATCAGTTCGGAGTGTCCGATGATCTCATCCAGCTTGGTATAACCCATCTCTGCCAGGTGCAGACGAACATCTTCGGCAAGGAAATTGAAGAAAGTCACCAGATATTGGTATCGTCCGACAAAACGTTTACGAAGTTCTTCGTCCTGTGTAGCAACGCCCACCGGACAGGTATTCAAATGACATTTACGCATCATGACACAGCCGAGCACGATCAGTGCACTGGTTGCGAAACCATACTCTTCGGCACCCAGCATCGCGGCAATAACAATATCCTTACCGGTCTTCAGCTGACCATCCGTCTGCACACGCACACTGCCCCGAAGATTGTTCATCACCAATGTCTGTTGCACTTCCGCCAAACCAATTTCAGTAGGAAGTCCGGCATGTTTGATCGAACTGGAAGGACTGGCACCTGTGCCACCTTCACCTCCACTGATCAGGATCATATCCGCTTTGGCCTTTGCCACACCTGCGGCAATAGTACCCACACCACTCTCAGACACCAGTTTGACGCTCACCCTTGCATCCGGATTGACATTCTTCATATCAAAGATCAGCTGCGCAAGATCCTCAATCGAATAGATATCATGATGCGGAGGAGGAGAAATCAAGGAAATACCCGGTATGGAATGACGCGTCTTCGCAATAATCTCATCCACCTTATAACCGGGCAACTGTCCCCCCTCACCGGGTTTTGCACCCTGTGCTATTTTGATCTGTATCTC
>JAQUZH010000084.1 GCA_028691445.1 Bacteroidales bacterium
TTGTGTTTTCTGAGCCGAAGCTGTGCCACCTGCAACCATCAGAGCAAGTGCTGCAATAAACAATTTTGCTTTCATTTTCAATTTAGTTTTTAGTTTGTAAATTCATTATATAATACATGCGCATTTTCCACTATCACCCTTCATCATCGTATCCTGCGAAGGGTTGTTCTTCCCATGACGAAATCCTTTCCCTTTACTACTTCCCGGCGTATCATTTCTGAACAGAGGGTAAAAGACCTCTTGCAGTTTTTGCGCTTGTTCGGGTGTGCAGACCTTCTGTATCTGCTTATAGAAGAGAATGGTCTCTCTTTTTAGAGCCGCATGTTGGTCACCAATCAGTACAGCCAGCGAGTCCAGTCGCAAAGAATCAGAGGGATCTTTATGAAGTTCGGTAAACATTTCATTCTTCAAGGAATCAAGTCTGCATAATATCATACAAGAGCGTGGGGCAAAGAGCTGATTAGCTTGCTTAAAGACCTCCATCTGCTCCGCATTGAAATCCAATTGACGGTCGATATTCTTCCCCGTCAGTTTGCACCCTTCGCTGGCCACTCGCAGACAATTAGTCGGTCCGGAAACAGACCGGTTTTGCCAAATGATCGTTGCGATCGTAGTTACATTTAAAACCAGTAGCAAGATCACTGCCCAAAAAAGTTTGTTGTTCTTATTCATCTCCATTCAAATTAAAATAAGCGAGACCTTCGATGTCACTGTCATTGATACTTACATCGGTATACGAAGGAAAGGTAGGTTGATAAGACTTGCCCAGACCGATCCCCACTACTATCGTCAGCACCAAACAAACAGTCAAAACAACAGGACGCCACCGGGATGCAGGCTCCACTTGTGGAGTTTCGATACGTGCCATGATCCGTGTAGCTAAAAATGGATTGGGCTGTATCTGCTTTTCCTTGTTTATAAATCCTTGTATGTTTCTTTCTGCGTTCATTTGTTCAAACTTTATACTGCATTAGACAATCATTGTTTTATTTTCCTACGGGAGAGCCCAGTTTTTTTTGAAGATTTGTTTTTGCACGTTGCAGAAGTTGCTCTACAGCTCCTTCGGTCCGTTGCATCACACGGGCAATCTCCCTTTGTGACAGTTCGTCGTAGACGCTCAGCAGAAAGGCTGTGCGCTGACTGATCGGAAGCGAGTCGATCGCCTTTTGGATGGCAGCATCTGTCTCATTCGCCTCCATCAGTTGCTGCGAGTCCTTCTCTCCACTCTCTGTGTGAAAGATACTTTGAAGCCACTCTTCCGCAAGTTCGACAAAACGATTATGTTGCTTCTTCTGAACCGTGTTGATGCAACTGTTTACTGCAATCCGATAGAGCCAGGTAGAAAACTCAGAGTCTCCTTTAAAAGAAGAAAGAGAGGACCAGACCTTTACAAAGATCTCTTGAGTAAGGTCTTCTGCATCTTCTTTGCTATGTAAAAAGCCGATCGCTGTGACAAACACCATCTTTTGATATTTGTCGACAAGCAATCTGAACAGAGTCTGATTCCCCTTTTGTATCTCTTCAATGATCTGCTGATCGGACATAGTAATATATTAATACTGCGTTAGACAACAAAACAACGGATTTCCTACGCTACCGGAAAAAGATTGTGGAAGAAAAAGGGTCAGCGAATGAAGTTTGTCCACTCCGGCTCTTCCTGCTCTGGTAACTGAATCCCTTGACTCTTGCCAGCTTCAATACATTTGAGCAACCAGGCCATATTCCGACCTAAGACACGCATCACTTGCATTCCTTCCAGATCGCGACGCACTTCGTCAGGATGCATGCCATGCACCATCGGCCAGTATCTTGAGGATACTACCGGCATATTGTTTATCGTGAAATATTTGGTCAGTTGGTCAATGGCAGCAGTCGTTCCGGCTCTTCTTGCTGAGACGACAGCCGCTCCCGGTTTGTATGCCAAGACTGATCCGTTGGAATAAAATAAGCGTGAAAGCAATGAATCGAGCGAACCATTGGCCGAAGCATAGTAGACAGGAGAACCAAAGACAAAACCATCTGCAACCTTTGCCTTCTCAGCAATGACATTGACGATATCGTCATACACCACACACTTGCCGGCGTTCCAGCATTGACCACAACCGATACAACCTCCGACCGTTTTTGTACCGATCGAGATGAGTTCGGTATCAATACCTTCCTTATTCAGCTCCTTTTCCACTTCACTCAAAGCGGTAAATGTACACCCATGGATGTGGGGACTACCATTAATCAATAAAACTTTCATACGCATTCTAATTATAGACTATCAATTTAGGACTACATCGTTCATTTACATGAGACTCTTTTCAACAAAAGAGAGGTAAAAGTAGTGAATATTTTCTTCAAAAAAAACCGATAGAAAAGAATCGCTGAAGAAAGAGATACATCCGTAGAACTGGATTTATCTGTTATTTCTTGTGCATAAACAAAAACAGATGTAATTTAGTACCCAAAATTATTTTTATACCCCATGAAACATAGAATTATACTCACTCTCTTCCTTCTCGGAATGATCCTGAACGGCTTTGCAGCCAAAGTAGATACGATACGCGTTTATAGTAATGCGATGAGGAAAACGATCCCAGCAGTCGTTGTGACGCCCGACAACTATAAGGTTTCGAAGGCTTTGCCCGTGGTCTATATTCTACATGGCTACAGCGATAGCTATAGCAATGGTTGGATCGGCAAGGTTAAAAATATTCAGCAATATGCCGATCAGTATCAGATAATGATGGTCATGCCCGACGGTGGCTTTAGTAGCTGGTATTTTGACAGTCCGGTAGATTCCTCGATGCGATATGAGACCTATATCTGTAAGGAGCTGATTCCTTTTGTGGACAAGAGTTTCGCTACAATAAAGAGTCACACCGGCAGGGCTATTACAGGCAACAGTATGGGTGGTCACGGCGCTTTATATCTATCTATTTTGCATCAGGATCTGTTTGGTGCAGCAGGAAGCACGAGTGGTGGTGTCGATATTCGCCCCTTTCCCGGCAACTGGGATCTTTCAAAACGTTTAGGAACAATTGAAAATCATCCTGATAATTGGGAAAAGTTTACCGTTACAAATATGACAAACTTACTGAAGAAAGATTCACTGGCAATTATCTTTGACTGCGGTTCGTCGGACTTCTTCTACAAAGTCAATTGCGAGTTTCATCAGAAACTACTCGATCAGAATATACCACACGACTTTATTTCTCATCCAGGTGGTCATAACTGGGAATACTGGGCCAATGCGCTCCAATATCAGATGGTCTTCTTTAACTCTTTCTTCAAGACAAGAAACAAGTAATTCTCCAATTATAAACGTAACACATTCAAGCTTATGGAACCTATTGAAACAGTAGAAGAGTACAAGAAAAAGAAAGAATTGAAAACGGTGACATTCATGATCATGTTTCATAATATATCTGCTTTTATCATTTTAATGATGTCACTTTTTCTGGTGTTATTTGCTGATGATATTGTTGGCGTGCTCAAAGCTATTTTCTTTGTAATCATCTCAGGTATCAGTTCACTCTCTTCGATTCTATATGCGATCCGAAAAGATATAAAATTACAAAGATAAAAAAGGGAACACAAATGCAGGTGCTAAAGGCGGCAAGCAGAAATAAGATCCCCCCTGTCGCCTTATACAACTATGTAGTCTATATTCTTTCTAATTCTTATGTCTTATTACTGTGGTTACATCTTTTGCTAAGAAGTGTATCGTTTGACCTGTCTTAAGCCAAAGCGTCGTTAACTCTTTATTGTCCGTACAAATCACGCCACCGTCACTAAATCCCAGACAATTGCTTATATCCAGACTCGTTAGTTTATTGGAGGAGCAGTTTAACTCGCTCAAATTCGTGCATCCGCTAAGATCTAAAGATGTGAGCAGATTGGAGGAACAGTACAAATACTTCAAAGCAGTACATTTACTGATATTGATAGATTGTATAAGATTGGAGTCACAAATTAAATAATACAATGCCGGGCAATTACTTAGATCCAATGTTGTCAGCTGATTACGATCACATGACAGATATTCCAAAGCAGTATTCTTGCTAAGATCCAATGAGGTGATATTTGTATATGTGCAGTTTAAGTCGGTTAAGACAATACACTTTGAAACATCAATCGAAAGAAGCTGATTATTAGCCTTGCAGTCAAATTCTTTTAATGCGGTACAAGAAGATATATCAATTGACTTTAAGGCATTATAGGGGCAAACTAATACTTCTAATTTCCTGCAATTACTGACATCCAGAGATGTCAGTTCATTCAGTGTACAAACCAATGCTTTCAGCTCAACACATCCACTAAGGTCTAATGAAGTGAGATTATTGGATGCACATTGAAACTCGACCAGAAATGGAAAATATTCAATGCCTTTAACCGAACTGATCCCTTTATTGGAAATGTTCATAGTATTAACGGCAAGAGCTTCTTTGGCAGAAACTTTACCGTCTTTATTCAAGTCATAATTGGCAATGCAAAAAGCTTTGAACTTTACATCATTCATCGCACGGGTCACATCTTGCTGAACTGTCACCCAATCGTTGCCCAAGAGCTCATCCTCATCTCCTTCTTTATCGTCCTTATCACACGATACAATGCAACCACAAAATAGTGCCAAAATGGAGAATAATAATAGTCTGTTTGTTTTCATACTTGTAAATTGTTAATTTCCACGGACTTATTTCTTTGAACACATCAAAGATAATTTATCTTTTTCTATTATCATTCAGTTATAACAAAAAAAACGAGAGAGTTACCGATTAGTACTCTCTCGCTTTTGATTCAAGTTAAGGTTTACTATCTATCAGTTGCTGAAGGTAAGTTCATCACCCAGCACATCGATAACGACCGGATGCTTGCGATCTACCTCCTGAGCAATGAGTTTTTTGGAAAGTTCGTTGAGGAGATAGCGTTGAATAGCGCGCTTCACCGGACGGGCACCAAACTGTGGGTCATATCCTTTCTCAGCGATATACGAGATGGCTCTCTCAGTGACAGTCAGTACGATGCCGTTTTCCTCAAGCATCTGCTGCACTCCGTGGATCTGCAGCGTTACAATCTGACGAATCTCCGCTTCGCTGAGCGGTGTAAACATGATCAGTTCATCGATACGATTCAGAAACTCCGGACGGATGGTTTTCTTCAATAACTCAAAGACTTCCGCCTTGGTCTGTTCGATGGTCTCTTCCCTGTTTGCATCGGTAATAGTCTCAAAACGTTCGCGAATATACGAGGATCCTATATTGGAAGTCATGATGATGATCGTATTCTTAAAGTTGACCACTCGCCCTTTATTGTCGGTCAGTCGTCCGTCGTCCAACACCTGCAACAGAATATTAAACACATCGGGATGAGCTTTCTCAATCTCATCAAAGAGAACCACAGAATAAGGTTTGCGGCGGATGGCCTCAGTCAGTTGACCTCCTTCATCATAACCGACATATCCCGGAGGTGCTCCAATGAGCCGCGATACGGAAAACTTCTCCTGATACTCACTCATATCGATACGCGTCATCATCGTGTCGTCATCAAACATATAGTCAGCCAGTGCCTTTGCCAGTTCGGTCTTACCAACACCGGTCGTACCAAGGAAGATGAACGAACCGATGGGACGCTTCGGATCTTGCAATCCGGCACGACTACGACGCACCGCATCGGCAATGGCAGAGATAGCCTCTTCCTGTCCGATGACACGCTTGTGAAGTTCTACTTCCAGATGAAGTAATTTCTCTTTCTCACTTTGCATCATCCGTGTCACAGGGATACCTGTCCACCGTGATACCACATCAGCGATATCATCTTCACTCACCTCTTCCTTGATCATGGCAGTCGTTGTCTGAATCTTCGCAAGCGCCTCTTCCTGTGTCTTGATATCCGCTTCTTTCGCCTGCAGTTTGCCGTAGCGAATCTCAGCTACTTTGCCATAGTCACCTTCCCTTTCAGCTTTCTCAGCCTCAAACTTCAGACTCTCGATATCTATCTTGTCTTGTTGAATCCGATTCACAATCTCTTTCTCACTTTGCCATTGCGCTTTCTGTTTGGATTCCTCCTCTTTCAGATCAGCAATTTCTTTGTTCAGCAAGGCCAGTTTGTCCTGATCATTCTCCCGTCTGATAGCCTCACGCTCTATCTCAAGCTGCTTGATCTTACGGGTAATCTCATCCAGAATCTCCGGAACGGAATCGATCTCCATACGCAAACGGGCCGCAGCCTCATCCATCAGGTCAATCGCTTTATCGGGCAGGAAACGATCTGTGATGTAGCGGTTAGAGAGCTTTACAGCGGCAATGATGGCATCATCCTGAATACGTACTTTGTGGTGATTCTCATATTTCTCTTTCAATCCACGGAGAATAGAGATGGTGCTCATCTCATCCGGTTCGTCGATATTGACAATCTGGAAACGGCGTTCCAGCGCCTTATCCTTTTCAAAATACTTCTGATATTCATTGAGTGTAGTGGCACCTATGGCTCGCAGTTCGCCTCTAGCCAGCGCTGGTTTCAGTATATTGGCAGCATCCATCGCTCCTTCGCCTCCGCCGGCTCCCACCAAGGTATGGATCTCATCGATGAACAAGATGATCTCTCCATTGGCAGCAATGACCTCGTTGATGACGGACTTGAGTCGTTCTTCAAACTCACCCTTATATTTCGCTCCGGCCACCAATGCTCCCATATCCAATGAGAACAGTTGCTTACTTTTCAGGTTCTCCGGCACATCGCCACGCACAATACGATGCGCAAGTCCTTCGGCAATGGCAGTCTTACCCACACCCGGTTCGCCGATAAGGATCGGATTGTTTTTGGTACGACGGCTCAATATCTGCAGCACCCGACGAATCTCTTCGTCGCGTCCAATGACAGGATCAAGTTTGCCGGCACGTGCTCTTTCGATCAGGTTAATGGCATATTTACTCAGCGACTGATAGGTATCTTCGGCCGACTGACTCGTCACTTTCTCTCCCTTACGCAATTCGACGATAGCGGCAGTGAGTTCTTTCTCCGTCACACCGGCATCTTTCAACATATGGGAAGCCGTACTCTTTGTTGTCAGCAAGGCCAACAGGATATGCTCCAGAGAGACAAACTGGTCGCCCATCTTCGAACAATAGTCTGCAGACTTCTGTAACACCTCATTGGATTCACGGCTCAGATAGGGTTCGCCACCCGACACTTTCGGATAGGTTTCATTCTGTTTAGACACCGTCGTGTTGAGCATCGCCACGTTTACACCCAGTTTCTGAAACAGGAAGTTCACGACATTCTCACCGACACTCATCACAGCAATCAACAGGTGTGTCGGTTCAACAGACTGCTGATTACTTTTTTGCACCAGCTGCACAGCCTGCTGTACAGCTTCTTGCGATTTAATAGTAAAATTGTTAAAGTTCATAGGGTTCTTCTTAATCGATATTCTATTTGCTGAAAGGAAAGCAACAAAAGAAGGACCATTCCGCTGTCTGTGAGCATTCTGTCGTCAGCATCCAGAAAACATCTGCCATTTTGTCCTATACAAACAGTAACCGCTGCAAACTTATCGGATGATTTCTCTTCCCATCAAGTTGCAGCGGTTAGGTGTAAGACTCAACTCCGGTCTGGTTCTGACTGCCGGTTATTTCTTTGTCTGGGTATATTCCAGCACAAAACCATAGTGATACGGCTGATTGCCCGGATAAGTGTATTTCTCCATAGTCTGAGCTCCCCAGGTGTCATTCCCTCCTACGCCATGAATATTCAGGTCTATATTCAGGTTGATGAACTCACGCGTAGGTAAGTCAAAAGGATGTTTGGCTTTTTCAAGTTCCTCTTCCGTATAAGGCCAAGCGCGAAAACAGAGCGGTTGTAATCCACTGACCCGGATCGCGTTGCCTTGTTGATCGGCAAGCGAGCACCACCGCACATCGCAGCGGTTGCCATTGTCTTGCGGCACGGCATAATCCGTTCGGAAATTGTCGAGTGTAGCGGCATACAAACCAATGAATGCGGCTGTTTTCCGATCAGGATAATTTTCAAAAACTCCCCGACCATACCAAGAAATAGTCTGATACTTTTCCGGAATACGTATGCGCATACCAAACTTCGGAATCTTGGGTATCTTCTCTTGTTTGGGCTGATAGTCTGCCTCCACCTGTATCTGTCCGCGACTATTCAAGGTGTATTTCAATATATAGTCAGCTCCTACATCCGGAAGATTCATGCGAAAATGAAGAGTCACCAGTCCTTCGGGTTTCGCTACATCCACTCCATCGACCACCCGATTGGCAGCTACATTTCGCCACACGCCCATCGTTCTCGCGTAGTTACTCTGTCGCTGATTATCATTGGCAGGCTTCCAGAAGTAAGGTTCGAGCACACCCTGCAGCAGCTCCGCGTTGTTTTGTATCCAGCTGGTCATGGCACCGGTTGATTTACTGAAGACCATCTTGAAAGAATCGGCTTGCACAGAGATCTCAGTCGCCGTCTCCTTCACGGTCATTTCCTTCTCTGCCGCTTTGATGGCATTGGTGAAAGTTGGTTTGACGACAAACTGTTCGCGGGCGACACAATATCCCTCAGAGGCCCATTTGGTTGCTTTCTTCAGTTGCACATACAGATTGAGACATACATCGGTAGTCAGAGCATTGAATCCTTGAGGTACTGGTATTTCAAACGTGCCGGACTTGCCCGGAAGCAATGAAACAGACGCCAGTTTGCCGCTCCAGAGACTCTTGCCGTCTGACGTTAACTCATAGCGCACGTCAAACTGATCCAGCGCAAGAAAGTCATGACGGTTGGTCAGTTTCACAATCAGAGGATTGCCCGAAACCAATTGAAAATGAACCGGCTGATAGACTTTCTGTACTTCGTAATAGTGCGGATTAGGCCGACGATCTGAGCCTATCAACCCTTTGATGCAAAAGACATTATCATTGGGACGATCGCCAAAATCGCCTCCGTACGCAAAGAACTCATCAGCCTTCAGCATGTAATCGGCCGGATTGCCCTCGTATCTCAGCGGCGAACCGTCTCTCTTTTTAGCCAGACCCTGATCCACCCATTCCCAGATAGCAGCACCCAAGATACTGGAGTCGGCATAAATCACATCCCAATACTCCTGCAGATTACCACCTGAGTTACCCATTACATGCGCATATTCCCGCATGAAAACAGGTCGGTCGGTCACACTTTCTCCCAGCTGTTTCAGTCGGTCAGGATGCAGATACGAATCATCGTAAACTGCCGAAACATCCCGATCAGTATCGGAAAACACCAAACGGGTAGGATCGAGCTTTTTCACCGTGTCGGCCATGGCTTTAAAGTTGCTGCCTTTTCCTCCTTCATTGCCCATAGACCAGAAGACCACACACGCGTGATTTTTATCCCGTTGTACCAACGAGACCGCCCGTTCGACGTGCGATTTCAGCCATACGGGATTATCACCCAGCTCCTTGTTACCGATTCCGAACGCATGTGTTTCCTGATTGGCTTCATCCATCACATAAAAACCATACCTATCGCACAACTCATAAAAGAGAGGATCGTCGGGATAATGGCAGGTACGAATCATATTAATATTCGCCTCTTTCATCAGTATGATGTCGCGCTCCATCGTTTGTCTGTCCACATGCTTTCCGGTACGTGGATGTTGTTCATGTCGGTTGACACCTTTGAGTTTGACGGCTTGTCCGTTGATAGTAAAGAGATCTCCCTTCACCTCGATCTTGCGCACACCAAACCGCCAGTGAATGGTTTCGAAAATCTCGTTCTTCTCCCCCTTCAAAGTCAATTGGAGATCATACAAGCGGGGCATTTCGGCGGACCAGATCAGAGGTTGATTCAGTATTGTTTCAAGTTCTATCTGATTATCTGATGAAGCACCGGCGGAGAGTTTTTTTGCCAAATCGATCGAAACAACCTTACCGGAAGTGGTCGTACCGGTTATCCGCGCTTCCACCTTGAGGCTTTTCATCTTCTTGTCCGATCTGTTTTGAATATTCGCCTTTATTTTTACCAACGCATTAGCATAGTTGCCATCGGGATCGGCTGTGACACTGAAATCGCGGATAAAGGTCTTCGGACGTATAAACAAGTCCACATCTCTGAAGATACCACTCAAACGCCACATATCCTGATCTTCAAGATAGCTTCCATCGCACCAGCGATACACTTCGACCGCAAGCTTGTTCTCTCCGGGATGAATAAAGGAAGTAATATCAAACTCAGCGGGAGACATGGAATTCTCGCTATATCCCACTTTTTGTCCGTTGATCCAAACATACATCGCCGACTGTACGCCAGCGAAATGCAGAAAGACCTGTTTGTCGCCCCATGCTTCCGGCACCTGAATAGTGGTAACATAACTGCCTACCGGATTACGATTCGAGTAGCTGTAAAAATTTGCCGGCGGTTCGCTGGTCACTAAAGGAGGGTCTTTTTGAAAAGGATAACCGATGTTGGAATAGATGGGAATACCAAATCCCTGCATCTCCATGTTGCCCGGCACAACGATATCTGTCCACTGCGAAACAGCATAATCCATTTTGTAAAACTCTGCCGGACGGGAAGCTGGGTCGGGTGACCATTTAAATTTCCAAAGTCCGTTTAGTGAAACGATTTGCGGGTTGTTCAGTTTTTCGCTTGGCAAACAAAAGGTAGCATGTGTTTTTTCTTTGTTGATACCATTTACGTCCGGGTTCTCCCAGTCAGGAACTTTAGCGGTTTGCTGCGCATAGCCTGCCATTGAAAAG
>JAQUZH010000085.1 GCA_028691445.1 Bacteroidales bacterium
GATAGGGCGACCTGCAATCTTTTCGTACTCTTCCTTAAGCGTGATGTTGATTGACGCTTGATCTTCCTGAACCCGACAGATCACATCTTCTTTTTCCGGAAAACTATCGAGACGTGCCTCCATCAGTTTGATCAGATTGTCGGTGTTGTCCAGCGTACTTCCCGTAGGCATGGTGACGTTGACATTGATACGGTTACTGCTTACCTGTCTGTTGGTATCGTTGTTGATTGACAACGCCATCATCAGGGTCAATATGAGAATAACGACTGCCCCTGAGATGGTATATCCCGGATTTCGTAGACTCGTTTTCAGCAGCACGGTATATATCTGAACCGGTCTTTCTGTAATGGAGAGCTTTTCATAGAACACACTTTTCCCTTTGTTGCTTTTCAATATGACGTAGGTGGTCATTGGAATGAAAAGTAAGGATACCAACAAAGAGAAAATCAATGTTGAGATGATAGAGACACCAATGTGCTCACCCAGCAGACGGATCAAGGCTTCATCTGAAAAGACAAAGGGAAGAAAGACCGTGATGGTGGTGAGGGTGGATGCAAAAATGGAACGCCATACCTCTTTGGTTCCCTGTGTAACGGCTTTTTCCGGCGTGAAACCTCGTGATGAGAGCCGGTAAATATTCTCCAGCACCACGACACTGTTGTCCACCAGCATACCGATGGCAAGTGCAATACCTATCAACGTCAAACTGTTGATCGTAATTCCAAATGCGTAAAACAGGTTGAATGCGGACATGACTGAGATCGGGATGGAGAGGGCGATGAATGTCACCAAACGGATGTTTCTCAGAAAGAACCATAACACCAGGATGGCTAACAGTCCACCGGATATGGCCATGTTGACAATCTGATCAATGTTTTTGGAGATCTCTTCCGACGAGTCGGATTGGACGACCATCTGCACATCATCAGCCGCAAACTCTTTATTGAGCCGGTCTATTTCAGCGCGTGTACGCTCTGATAATTCAATGAGGTTAACCTGCGCATCGTTGACCAGAGAGACAGAGATGGCTTCCTTGCCGTTTACACGGCTGATAGTCTCTTCTTCTTTCAGATCGAATGTGATTTTAGCAAGGTCTTTGAGGTAAATCGGACCATTGGCTACAATCACATTCTCAATCTCGGAAATGTGACCGTAGTTGGCATCCAGATGTACATAGTAACGCAAATCGGGCTCCTTGATATATCCAAGGAAGGTGCGTTGCTGATTATACTGACTCAGCGCCGAACTGATCTGCGACGAGGTGATGTTCAGAGCCTCCAGTGCTTCCTGGTTGACGCGTATCTCAATGGTTTTCTGCCTTCCTCCATATACATTGACTGCGGCTACACCGTCTATGTTTTCAAGTTTGGGCTTGAGATTCTCATCGACCAATGCACGGATACGATCCACACCTCCTGATCCGCGAACCTGAAGAGTCATGAAATTATTGCTGACACCTGAGACATTCACCTTCTGGACATTTACAGTAACACCCTCAGGAAGAGTCGGCAGAATCTCATTGATTTTCTGCTGAATCTTCAAAGTGGTATATTTCAGATTGACGCTCTTGTTGAAATCGACCTGAACGGATCCCGAACGGGTACCTGCCGTTGACTCAAGAGCTTCTATCCCTTCAATGGTGCTGACGGCCCCTTCTATTGGAATAATCACTTGAGACTCCATATAGTTGGGATCGACATCGCTCCTTGAGGAGACTTGAATGTAGAGCAGCGGCAGCTCAGCATTGGGCAGCATTTCCACCTGTAGCTGTTTATACGATACATATCCGGTGAGGGATAGTGCGATAAACAGCATGCAAATGGATACCTTATTCTTGATTATAAAATTCATCGATTTTGCTTTTCAAATTCTTTCAACGATTCGTTTTTTTTCTTCTCTGAATGCTCATTTTGGTACGTTCCATCACGTCGTAAACACATGGAATGACGATAAGACTTAAGATGGTAGAAGTGACCATACCTCCGATGACTGCGATAGCCATAGGAGAACGGAGAGAAGCACCTTCTCCAAATCCAAGCGACATCGGTACCATCGCCAGAATGGTCGACAAACTGGTCATCATAATCGGACGGATACGTTGTTGTCCGGCTTCTGCAATTGCATCAACCAGTTCCATGCCCGATTGTTTGAGCTGACCGATACGGTCCACGAGGATAATGGCGTTGTTGACCGCTATACCTCCCAACATGACAATACCGATAAAGCCCATGATGTTGATGGTGGTATTGGTGATAAAGAAGAGTAGGATCGCACCGACAATAGCCATCGGAATGGTCAGCAGAATTGTAAATGGATGTAACAAGGATTCAAACTGTGATGCCATTACCATATACACGAGGACAATAGAGAGTATAAGAGCAAAAAGCAAAGCGTTCATGGACTCTTTTCTTTTCTCCTCTTCTCCGGTCACCGTGATGGAATAATTGGCCGGTAAATTGATATCTGATACCGCTGCCTCAATCTTCTTCGTGACTTTGTCCAGCGATACACCTTCATCAAGATTAGCAGTAATACGGTTGATCCTGTTCTGGTTGCGACGATAGATCTCTTTCGGAGCAGTCGTCTGGGTCAGCTCGGCCAGTTCGGCCAAGCGAAACTCCTTCTCACCACTGGTGATCGTCATGTCGCGCAATTCGCTGAGCGTGATATCCGGTGTTTTGATGACAATGTCTCTCATCTCTCCACGGTAATCCATAGCTCCGGCTGTTGTACCTTCCAACTTCTGCTGTATCTGTGAGACGATGGTTGATACGTTGATGCTATTCATTCCGGCGAGCGTACGATTGACTGTGATGATAATCTCAGGCGCACCATTTTCCACCGAACTGATCACATTAAAGAGTCCGGGAATGGAGTCGGCACGTGCTTTGACTTGTGCGGTGAGGTCGCCGAGCACATCCAGTTCTTCTCCTTTTACTTCGATAACGACCGGCATACCCTCAGAACCCATGAGCGCACCAATGGAGTTTTCGTCCTGCAGGAAGGTCAGTTCCATGCCTTCGACATTCTGAGTATAATTGAACATCTTTTCAATCAGTTGCTCCTGTGTAATCGGTGCATTTTTATCCAACGACACTTTCATTGTGGCGGTGTTCTCTCCTTCAAAAATGGATCCAGAGTTGCTTGCACCGGGACCTACGTGACTGTACACAGAGCAGAGGGAGTCGCCGGTGATTGAGTAGATCACTTTTTCCAGGTTCTCAACTGCTGAAGCGGTACGTTCCAGGTGTGTTCCTTCTACCATTTTGACCTCGACGCTAAACGTGTTACTCTCGGTCTTTGGCATAAACTCGGTGCCAATGAAGGGGAGGAGACCGAAAGAGGCTCCGACAAGTATTGTGGAAAAGCCAATGACTTTCCAACGATGATTTAGCATTTGTTTTACAAAACGGCCGTATCCTTTGAAATGGATCGATTTGACCTCAATCTGTTTCTGCGCTTTTGCTTCGTGTTTGCCTCCAAATACCTGATCATACAGCGTAGGAATAACGAGTACAGCTACAAACAAGGAAGAGACGAGCGAGAAGGTGATTGTCCAGGCCATATCTTTGAATAGCTGGCCGGATGCTCCGTGCAGATAGACGATCGGAAGGAATACAACGATGGTGGTCAGCGTAGATGCTGTAACGGCTCCGGTTACTTCACTGGTGCCTTGTACTACAGCTTCACGAACGGATACGCCCCGTTCCTGATTTCGAAAGATACTTTCTATGACGACGACCGCATTATCCACCAACATACCGGCACCTAAGGCAAGACCTCCCAATGTCATGATATTTAATGATAAGTCATTAAAGAACATGAGGTTGAAAGTGGCGACGATAGAGATCGGGATAGCAAGTGAAACAATAAGCGTTGTTCCAAAGCGGCGTAGAAACATGAAAATCACAAAGACTGAGAGCAATATACCCATCAGGGCACTGTCTTTCACTTCACCAATAGCACTGTTGATGAAAATTCCCTGATTACTAATCACACTAAATTGGTATCCGGGCAGTGCTTTTTTGATCGTTTCCAGTTTTTTAATTACACCATCTACCGCACTTACGGTATTGTAGCGCATCTCTTTATAGATCGAGAGACCAATGCTGCGTTTGCCGTTGATGCGAACGATATTCTCCGGACGTTGGTTTTCGAAATGGACAGTTGCTACTTCACGCAAGAAGATCGGTGCCATGTTGTTGGGCGTTGAGGCCGATGAAGAGCTGTTGGAGGTAGTGCTGGCTTGCGTCGACTTGTATCCAACGATAATGTTTTGAAAGTCCTCTTCAGTAGTGAGTGTGTTTACACCGCTCACAATATACTGCATACCCATCTCTGTGACACGACCACCGGAGATACGTTGGTTGTTATCTTGGATCTTAGAGGCTATGGTACTGAGCTGAAGTCCGAAGGCATTCAGTTTATAGGGATCGGTCTGTACGACCAGATCCACTACTTCTGCACCGGAAAGGGTCACATCAGCAATACCTTCTACACGGGTCAGCTCATTACGGATGTAGGACTCTGCTACTCGTCTGAGTTCAGCCATATCGGCAATCTTGTTGTGCGAGAGTCCGATCAGAATGATTGGATCGGTGTTCGGGTCATTCTGAGTAATACTGAGCTCTGTAATATCTTCATTGGATGCATAACTGTTCATCGCTTTTTGAAGATCAAGAAAAGCCTCATCCATGTCTTTTGTCCAGGTGTACTCCACGGTGATCTGAGCCACGCCTGCTTTGATGACAGACGATACCATTGTCACATCACGCTGACGAATAGCGGTAGACTCCAGATTCTTGACAAACTGTTTTTCCATCTCTTCAGGTGGTCGTTCTCCTGCGTGGATTTCCACAAACAACCGTGGGTTGTTCAGATCAGGTAATAGATCGACACTCAGCTTGTCGTAGGAGATCTTTCCTAACAACAGGATGGCCAAAACAACCATGAAGATCGTGACCGGGTTGCTGGTTGCAAATTGAATTATTTTTTTCATTATACGCTTCTTTGCCGGTTACTTCTGTATTTTTACTTTGCTGTCTTCACGCAAGGTTTCATAACCGCGTGTAATAAGTTTATCGCTTACTTCCAAACCTTCAAGAATTTCGATGTTATCCTGATCTTCCAAGCCGGTACGGATGGTGCGCATCTTGGCAATACTTTTTTCAACCACATAGACATATTTGCGGCCACGGTTGTTCATGACGATCTCTTTCGGAATAACGATGGTGCTGTCAGCCTGCTCAACGATGATGTCAGCCTTCACAAACATACCCGGGTGCAGTTTCATTTTACTGTTGTCGATCAGCAGTTTGCCTTTGAATGTACGTGTTTCTGAACTTACTGCGGGAGACAATTCTGAGATTGTACCACTGATCGTATCTTTTGGGATGGTGTAGTGTGTGATGAATACTTTTTGTCCGGGTTGCACCTCGTTAATGGCACTTTCAGGCAGATTGATCTCCATGTGCATTTTGCCGTAGCTCATGATGGATACTATTTCTGTGCCTGAGGTCACTTTCGCATTTTCAGAGAAGTGCGGAAGATTGACAATTGTTCCATTGAATGGAGCTGCAATCTTCATCTTTTCCAACTGGAGCTGTGCGTTCTGGTAACTCTCGCGTGTGGTTAACACCTTTACTTCCGTGTTACGTAGTTCGCTGAGTGTTACTCCACCTTTTTCATAGAGTGCTTTTTGTTTGATCAGTTCCTGATCAGCAATGTCCATGTTCATTTTCTTTGACTCAATAGAGACGCCGATTTCAAACTCTTCACCTTCAAAACGAACGATCACATCCCCTTTGCTTACTGCGTCACCCAGTTTGTAAGGTTGTCTGGTGCGAGGATTTGTTTGCAGTTTGTATTTACCAGCCATTTCCGATGACAACACAACTTCAGCATCAGCGATCACAGTACCTGTGGTGCTGTTGTATTTTCGGATCGAACTGAGTTGTACTTCCTTTACTGATACCGGTGAGGTAAGTTCGGAGGATGTTGAGGTCTGATTGTTAGAGCACCCGGTGATAATGACGGAAGAAAGTGCTATAGCGGAGATACATTTATTGATTTTCATAGGAATTGAATGTTATTTGTGAATGATGATATCTTAGTTATTTAATCTTGTTAATTACTGAAAGAGGCATGAGGGGTTCTTTCTTCTCAAAGTCATAGAGAGTCAGAATTTTCAGGTTCAGCAGTTCGAGTTTGTAATCGATCAAAGCGCCTGTGTAGGCAATCTTCTTGGATGAAAGCTGATTCTGGAACTGATTCATCTCCATACCTGTCAGTTCGCCGTTACGGTAACGCTCTGCATTCAGGTCATAGGTGAGCTGTGCATTGTTTACACTCTGTTTGGCGATGGCGATCTGCTGGAGCAGATTGTCCAGACTACGACAGGTGCTGCGAATGTTGATTTCAATGTCTTTAATCTCTTCCTGAGTTTGGAATTCCTGCGATTCGATCGCAATCTTCTGTGCTTTGATACGTGCTTTCCGTTGTCCCCAGTCAAACAGAGGAACGGTGAATGAGACAGAGACTCTCGGGCTTCGAGTCGGGTTGTCATACACCTTTTGGAAATCCTCATTGTCGCCGGTAACACCGACAGAAAGAGATACACTACCATTAAAGCTGTCAGAAGCTTTCACCTGTATCAAAGAGTTCTCATTTTGTTCACGCGTAATTTCGCGTTGACGAAGTTCAAGTCTGGAAGAAAGCGCATTTTTGATAGCCATATCAATATCGACAGGAACAGAATCCACTTCAATCTCTGTCATGACAGTCAGATCTTCGGTAAGAGCAAGACCTAACATTTTCTTCAAGTTGTCTTTTGCATTTTCCAGCGATACAACTCTGTTGTGAACAGTAGAGCGAGAGGAGGCAAGGTTAAGTTCAGCCTGGTAATACTCATCTTTCGTTGACATATCCGCTTCCACTTTGTCTTTGATGATCTGAAAGTTTGCTTCCGCATCTTTCAACTCACTTTTGCTGATCTCAAGGTTGTTTTGTGCATTGTATACATTAAAGAACTGACTGGTAATGTTCTTTTCCACATTGAGTCGTTGCAAGGCATAACTGATCTGCGCATTCTCATAATCAAGTTCAATCTCTCTTTGATTCATCTTGGTCTGGTTATATCTGAAGAGAGGTTGGGTAATGCTGAGATAGAGGTCATTGGTATATGCCCTGTTTGTGTTGTTTTTTCCACCTGCATCAGATTCACTTCTGGACCATCCGAACTTGTTGTTCAAAGAAACAGTTGCATCGGTCCAGATAATGGGCTGAGTAATGCTAAAAGTACCCGATGAATTTAGATTCTGATTGGTATACCAGTCGGAGAAACGACTATCAAACGCGCGGGTATTGCTGTAGCTTAAAGGATTGAGCGTCAAGGCAAACTTCGATTTTAGCGAAGCTCTTTGAGCAATCAGATTCTGTTCGTATCGCTGCAGATTAAACAGAGAAGTTTTCAGATCGGGGCTACTCACTGTACTAATTTCCAGTGCCTTCTCCATGGTAAGTACCAGTTGAGAATAAGCTGTCTGATGTGCCATAATACCCACCAGCGCTAATAGGATCATTTTTTTACTAACTCTTTGCATGAGAAATATTTGTTTTTCGTTATACATTATCTTTTTACAAATTTGACAGCATCTGCAGTCACTACATTCAGTTTGGTCTTATTGGATAAAACGACATTCACCGTATCGCTATTGAAGGTATAGCTACCCAACTCTTGCCATCCATCGTCCGCCCGTCGAAGATTAAGCAGCGTTTCTTCTTTCGTGCCATCGTAGTTGATGGAAAAGAGATAACTCTGATCTTCGCGACTACCTTGTCCGCCTCCGCCGCGTCCGCCACGGCCACCACGGCCACCACCTTCATTATCCCATCGCATTTGCTCCGGTTTACGCACATAGTAATAGACATCATAGGTGCCGGGGCCATCAAGCGGTACATGCCAGGTAGCATACTGCGTTCCATCGCCCGATCGGATGACGTATGCAGAGCGCACAGCCTTACCGAAGAACCCATTATCTGTAGTCGGAGTCCAGTTGAAAGGAGCCCGCCATTCGGTGAAGCCATGGTATTTAAAATCTTCATCATCCAGATTTTCATTGATGAGTTTGTTTAACAATCCCATCGGAGCTGGTTTGGACAATTCAAACAGTGTGGAATCTTCGTTATCCACAATGATTTCTCCTTCGATAGAGAGGTAGTTACTATCCACCACAAATTCGCCATCTTCGACCATGGAATATCCATCCAATGTATTTCCTGCAGAGAGAGAGACATTCAGAGGCAAATTGGTCGCCATCATCGTATTGATGTTAAATTCTGCCGGAGCTTCTTCCCATGAAGAGATGATATGTTTTGTTTCGTGTGCATTGAACGGAATGATCCAGGTGCTAGGCTTGAGTCCATCCACGCCATATCCTAATCCGTCGGAAGAGTGAAATTCCAGTCCGTAAGTAATGTAACCCGGTACATTGGAAATGTTACTGATCACGATTTCAGTCTGGTAGATCTCTTTTTCATCGGTTTGAATAAACGTCACGTTCGGAGTTCCAAGTTGAAATTCGGAAAGTTTGGAGGGTTTATCCCACTGAGCCAAAGGCGCATGAAGATCGACTCCCGACAAAGTGCTCATCTTGGTAAGGAGCGCTTCGAAGGAGAGGTTTTTAAACTCATTGGCTTTTACTATATCAAACAAGCTGTCTTTAAATGCCTGAATGCCCATTTTGTGTTGAGCTTCAGCAAATAATCTGTTTCCTTGAAGTCCGATGAAGTTATTGATTAAGTCACGGTGTTCCACTTCGGTAAGCAGCTCTTTAAACGATTTCTGTTGCATCATCAGAAGCGCCTTTTCATCATTACTCAAACCGGTTTCTCTTCGTATCCACCAGTTTCGGTCGCTGGTACCCTGAAGGAAGATCTCAATCATACGATTGGCAACCGGCCATTTGGAGGAGTAGATGTTGTATCTGAAGTTATAGACTTCAGGCAGAAAATAATAGGGGTTTTCGTCCACCGTTATCTTGCTTTGTCCAAATCGTCCTTGCTCATAGGCTGTATTACCTGTTTTCTCCAGCATGATCCAGAGAGCCCCTCTGAGTACTTCCATCTGCATATCCAAATCGCTTTGTGTCTGCACGTTACGTCCACCTCGACCGCCACGGCCTCCGCCACCCATTCTGTCTCTGGATTGCTTGCGCCATTTCATCTGCTGTGCAAAATTAAACCGGTTGAGGCGGAATCCTTTTTCAGGAAGGAGTATCATCTCCGGCTGCACTGTTTCCTGTGCTTGGGTCCAAGCGCGTGAGTATGTTTCAAATTGGGCTGGTACTTCCACAAAAGCAAAGCGTTGGAAAGGATAAGGAAGTTGCAGTCTGACTTCAAAATCTGTACGCAAATTTCTGATCAAAGAAGGAATAGTGTCTTTGATGGAGTCGAGAGGCGCACTGAAGAAGTTATGTCCTTTCAGATACCATACCGCATACTCCGTACTATCTACGTTGACAGAGATGGATTCATACTGACCGATCATCAGAGAGAGCGATTGCATAGGCTGCTCCGGATTGAAAAGAATCACACTGTCTTGCACCACCCGTTTGCCCTGAGAGACTGCTGTCAAACCCTGGTTGGGCTTAACCCTCATACTATAATGTGTAAAATAGTTCTGTTGCCAGTCCGGACTCGCATCGCTGTAACATACACCCGGTTTGGGATACCAATAGGTTTCCGGAGTCAGGAGCACATAGTCGGCTGTTTGATAGGCATATCTCTTATCGATTTTCATCAGCAAGACCTTGTCATTTTCCACTTGCAACTCTTCCGGAATGTCGAGATAGCAGAGGCGTTCATCCACGATACCCTCGTAGTTGATGTCCAGTAAAGTGGTGTCTCCTTCAGCGATTTGTTTGCCAAAGTCTACAAAGATCAAATGTTCATTTCGCTCAAAGGAGAGCTTTTTACCCTCAGACAGCACATTCTCTACCTCCATCCCCGGATTGAGGGTGAACGTAAATTTGGAGGCAGTCTGAAGTGGCACACAAATCATCGAGACCTTCACTTTCAGATTGGCATCTTGTTGCTGAATATCCAGAAAGCAGCTGTCGATCACCATCTTTGGGTCGTTGACATGCTTGTTGTTTAGTGCGATGAGTGATTTCTGATAGCTGTTTTTTACCAGATAATCATTGACATGCTTGAAACCGGCACCGATTCCTCCAAGGATGCAGATGACGGAAAGAACGATCCACGGATATTTGCTGCGGTGCGAATTGGCAAGACGGCCAAAGAGGGCGATGCTTGCCATGATACAGCCGATGCCAATCAGCAGATAAGCCATGCGGTGGTTGAGGAGTTGCGATAGCGAAGCAAAACCGGTAATCGTGGATTTGAACATCGGGAAACTGAAGCCGATGTAATCAAACAGGTAATAAAGTACGTCGCTGGCATAGAAAAGCGTGATACCGATATAGCCAAGGAGAATCACAAAGGTGAGCGCCTGACTCATCAGTGTCATCATCAACACGGTGGATAGTCAGGTGATGAAGATCAATGTGGGGACAATCAGAATCAGAAAATACCAGAGATAACTCATGTA
>JAQUZH010000086.1 GCA_028691445.1 Bacteroidales bacterium
TTATACCCAAACATCCGTATCTACGAATGGAATCGTCCGTAAGAATGGATAAAAACATCTGTATGTTTGGAGCGTTTCACATTCATGAAACGCTCCAAACATACGGATGTTTTTTGAAAAGGAACAGACAGCCATAGCAAACAGGATAGACGCCGTAAGAGTTCTATCACGTGCCAAGGGCAGAGCAATAACATCGGTGGAAAAGCAGTGATGTAGCAACAGGATCTGTCATCACATCCGAAGGACAGACTCGGTCAAAAGAAGAAGCACAAGTGACAGAATGATAGCCCAAAAAAGTCGCAGTTCAAAGAAAGAACGAATTTGGCGGCAAGAATGGAGGCTACCAATGAATGATTGGGGGTCGAGTCCGCAATGACGAAAAGGCGCGCAATAACCAAGGCAGCCGCGATGGAATGTATAAAAGAATATAGAGAAAAGAGGGCCTCTCGACAGGGCTTTGCGCACAAAAAAAATAATTTGATTCTCTATCTCGATGAAAAAGACTATTTTTGTTGCTCCTTATATATATAGGTATAAACAAGAATAAAAATTATGGACGTAAAGATTATAAACCATTCTCGTCACTCTCTGCCTGAATATGCAACCGATCACTCTGCCGGAGTAGATTTGCGAGCAAACATTGACTCTCCTATTGTTCTGAAACCGCTGGAACGCACCTTAGTAAAAACCGGACTCTTTATTGAATTACCGCAAGGATACGAAGCTCAGATTCGTCCGAGAAGCGGTTTGGCGCTAAAGAAAGGGATTACAGTACTCAATTCTCCGGGAACCATCGATTCGGACTATCGGGGTGAAATAGGTGTCATTCTTATCAACCTTTCACACGAAGAATTTATCATTGAAGACGGTGAACGGATCTGTCAAATGGTCATTGCCGCTCATGAGCATGTCAAATGGGTTGAATCCGGTTCGCTCGAAGAGACAGAACGAGGAGCAGGTGGATTTGGCCATACCGGTAAACACTAAATGAATAAGTTTTGGCTCTTTTCTCTGACTACCCTACTGATACTGAACGTGTCGGCATGTAAGATCGTGCAAACAAATGAGGGAAAGGCAAAACAAAGCAGCAAAGCTTCCTCTGAGTTATCGGATACTGACAACAGAAAACTGGACTATATCTTTGAAGAAGCTCTCCGATTAAAAAACGGTGGAGATGATGATGCCGCCTTTCAACTCTTCAGCTATTGCTATTCGGTAGACTCGATGAATGCTCCGGTCATGTTTGAGCTTTCCACGTATTATTCAGGGTTTTCCGATTACGAGAAAGCCAAATCGCTCATGATAAAAGCGGTCAAACTCGACGAAGAGAATAAATGGTACAAGTGGGCATTGGCAAAGATCTGCATGGAACAAGGAGATACGGAAACCGGAATACCTATTTTGGAAACGCTGATCAACCAGACAGAAGACAACCAGGGATTAATGCAAAGTTTGTCCGATCTGTATGTCCAGACCAAACAGTATGAGAAGGCTATCAAAGTGTTGGACAAGCTGGAAAAGAGTACTGGCGCGAACGAAGAGTTCAGTATCAACAAGTTTCAACTGTATATACTGAACAATCAGGAGAAAAAAGCTTTTAACGAGATAGAGAAATTGCAGCAATTGTATCCTCAGGATATGCATTTTAAAGTATTGGAAGGAGATCTCTATCTTTCGATAAACAAGCCGGACAAAGCCTACGAGATCTATCAGCAGGTGGCTGTCACTGATCCGACTAACGCAGATCTGGCTATTTCCATGGTACAATATAAAGGTGTGAAAAAAGAGCCTTTGGAAGAGGTACTGAAGAAAGCTATCTTTCATGAAGATGTCGATTATCACGTCAAACTGGATATGCTTTCCTTGTATTACACGGCTACCTATGTAAAGAAAGAGATTCAAGCCTCTCTGACTGACAGTTTGTTTCAATACATGGTCGACAAATATCCCCTCGAACCGGACGTCAAACTGGCATACAGCGATTTGCTGGTCAGAGAAGGAAAGATGAAAGAGTCGGTGGAGCAGATTGAAAACGTCGTCGAATTGATTCCCGATAATCAAAAAGCATGGCAAATCCTGATCAATTATTATCTGAAAGAGCAAAACAACCGCAAACTGATTGAGATAACAGAAAAAGCGGTCACTTATCTTCCGGACAATAGTATATTCTGGTTTTATCTTTGCGCCTCCTATTCGCAAAACAATGAAACAGACAAAGCGCTGAAAACATGCGACAAAGGTATTTCGATCGCAGAAAAGGACGGCAAAAGCGCGTTTCTGCTCTCTGAGTTTTACGGATTGAAGGGAGACATCTATCAGGGTGAAAAGAAAGAACAAGAGGCTGTTGATGCGTATGAAAAAGCGCTCAAGTACAACGAACAGAATATAAATGTGCTCAACAACTATGCCTATTACCTGAGCAACCTGAAGAAAGATCTGTCGAAAGCCGAGTGGATGTCCGGCCGTTGCATCGCTCTGCAACCTGAAAATCCAACCTATCTGGATACCTATGCCTGGGTCTATTTTGTTCAGGGCAACTACTCTTTGGCTCTTTTTTACATTGAGAGAGCCTTTAGCAAAGGGATTGAGCAGAATGCTGAAGTACTCGAACACTATGGTGATATCTTGTTTCTGAATGATCAAAAAGAGAAAGCTGTGCTCCAATGGAAAAAAGCACTGGAAAAAGGAAGCAAATCGGAACTCATCAAAGAAAAGATATCCACACAGACATACATCGAATGAGCATGCAAATCAACAGAATCATAATCCCCTTACTAATCCTTGTCGTGATTGGAATCTCTGCTTGTAAAACAGGCAGGAGAGCCATGCGCTCTACGGAAGAGAAAGATCTCAAGTCTCTTGTGCAAGATCATTGTGACGCTGATTTCAAAACGCTTGAAGGTAAATTGTCGGTGAAACTGACGAATAAGGAGAAAGAGTATTCCTCCAGAGCGACGTTGCGTATTCAGAAAGACAGTGCGATCCAACTCTCAATACAGCCATTATTGGGTATTGAAGCGGTCAGACTGGTTGTTACGCCCGACAGGGTGACTTGTATTGACAGGTTCAACCAATACTATTTCCAGGAAGAGACCAAATCGCTCTCTGGCGACTTGCAATCGGTATTTAATTATGCGGTATTGCAATCATTACTGACCAACCGACTCTTCTTGTTGAAAAATACCAAACTTACCAGTGCTGACTTTAATGCCTTTTCAATGGAGAAAAAGGGAACGGGCGAAACAGTGCTGACCGAAAAGAAACATGCCTCAAAAGTATCGAGTATTTTCACTTTCAGTCGGGAAAACGATTTATCCGAGACCTTTATTGGCAACAAGGAGCAAACATCGTATGTACTGTGGGGATATGATGAGTTTGAAACCATTGAGAAGTCTCTTTTTCCCACAGAGATGGTGATTCAAGCCTTCTTTAATAATGAAAGTGCCAAACTGGACCTCTCGTTTAACTCTGTAAACTATGACAAGACTGTAAATATCTCTGATTCTTTTTCGAAGAACTATAGTAAAATTACCGTCGAACAGCTAATCAAACTAATCCAGAATCTGAAATGAGAAGGACTATTTCACTCTTCTGCCTCCTTTGTATGATGGTGCTTGTTGCTTTTGGGCAGAGCAACAAACAGATCAGTGCCCTTGAGAAAAAGCGAAAGGAACTGCTCGAAAAGATTGAGGTCACTGACAAATTACTGAAAGATGCTAAGTTGTCTGAAAAGAGATCTACGAGGGAGATCAATCTCTTGTTGGAGCAATTGCGAATCAGACGGGAGTTAATACAAGCTCTGAATGATGAAATTGACAATCTGAATAACAACATTCTAGAAAAAGAGCAAGCGATTAAGAGGGAAAGCGCCAAACTAAAAAAGAAACAGAAACAGTATGCGCAATCCATCAGTTCGATGTCTTTTCGAAATAAGTCGGAAGATAAACTGATGTTCATCTTGTCTGCTGAAGATCTGACACAAACTTACCGCCGTATCCGTTACTTGCGTGAATATTCGGTGTCGCGGCATCAACAGGGGAAAGAGATTATCGAGACACAAAAGGCTCTTAAAATCGCGAAGGCCGAACTTGAATCCAAAAAGACAGAGAAAGAGAGTCTGCGCGTTGAGCGGCAAAGTGAAGAGAACAAACTAAAACAAGCCGAGTCTGTTCAGAAAACGGAACTGGTCGCTATCAAGAAGAAACAAAAAGTATTGGAAAGTGACCTGAAAACACAAAAGGAACAGGCAGCCTCCTTTAACCGGCAAATTGAGAAACTCATCCAGGAAGAGGTCGAAAGAGCGGCGGCATTGGCAAGAGCTGAAGCTGAGAAGGCGGCAAAGGCTGCTAAAGCGGCAGAAGCAGAAAGAGCGGCAAAAGCGACCAAAGATGCGGAACTTGCGAAAAGCCGTAAAAAGAGCAAAGATAAAAAGATTGCCACGCCAACGGAGGAAGCTCCCGTTGTGAAAGAGGTTGTCGAGACTCGAAAAGCCGACTCTCAGGGTGGTTACGCGATGACTTCGTCGGAAAGAGAACTTGCCGGTAGCTTTGAGAACAACAAAGGGAGATTGCCATTCCCGGTTGCGGGAAAAGGGGTGATCACCGGTCATTTCGGCATTCAGCAGAATGCGGAATATAAGAATGTGCAAACGTCAAATGATGGTATATATATAGAGACAAATCCGGGAACGGATGCCCGAAGCGTGTTTGACGGTACTGTGAGCAAAGTATTTGTATTACCGGGGTATAACACTTCTGTTATGGTACGCCACGGCAAATACATTACAATATATGCCAATCTGAGTCAGGTCTATGTCAAACAGGGAGACAAAGTCAAGGCGAGACAAAGTCTGGGAAGGATTTACACAGACACGGATGATGGCAATCTGACCAAATTACATTTCCAAATCCGCAAGGAGACAGAAAAGCTGAATCCGGAGAGCTGGTTGGATCGCTAATCAGAGAGCTACAATATCAAACCGTCCAGTAACTGGGTGTAGATAGCAATCGCTTCTTTTAGTTCATCGAGACAGATGTACTCTTCCGACGTATGGGAACGGGAAGATTGTCCCGGACCGATCTTGACGGATGAAAAGGGTATCAAGGCCTGATCGGACAAAGTCGGCGAACCAAAGGGCGTGCGTCCCAACTGAATCGTTTTCTGTACAAACGGATGCTCCAGAGATATATGCGACGAGTTTAAGCGGAAGGAACGTGGTTTTACTTCACAATCCACATTGGACTGTATCAATTCGTATAATTCTTGGTTGGAATAACAGTCATTACTCCGCACATCGACTACAAAGGTACATTCGGCCGGAATCACATTGTGCTGTGTGCCGGCACTTATTTGCGTCACTGTAGTCTTGACTGCGCCCAACATTTGAGATACTTTGGGAAAGGTTGTACTGCGAAACCATTCGATATCGGGCATGGCCTTGTATATGGCATTCTGCCCTTCATTGCGTGCTGCGTGTCCGGCAACTCCATGGGAAATGCAATCAAGTACCATCAGCCCTTTTTCTGCTACTGCCGGATGCATCCCTGTGGGCTCTCCTACGATTGCCAATGAACATACCGGTAATTCTTCCAAGACACTTTCTATACCATTCTTACCGGATACCTCCTCCTCTGCCGAAGCTAAAAAGATCAGATTGTACGTTTGTTTTGTATCTTGTAAAAGCCTGAATGTGGCAAGTAAACAAACCAGACTGGCTCCATCGTCATTACTTCCAAGTCCATAGATTCTTCCCTCCTTCTCTACAGGCATATAGGGATCTGTAAGCCAGCCCACTCCGGGTTTCACTGTATCCAAATGAGCGTTTAACAAAAGAGTGGGTTTGGCGTCATCAAACTCTTTTGAAAGCACATAAATATTATTGTTCTTTCTTCTAGGATCCAAACCTTGTGCTTTGAGGTATTCTTGCAGAAAATCAGATACGGCCTTCTCTTCACGGCTTATGGATGGAATGGCTATGAGACTTTTCAGCAAAGTAACTGCCTCAGTATAAGAGTTGTCTATATTCATCTTTGTTTTCTTTTAATGTACAAACTTAGTGCAAAATATCGAGAGACTGACGATAAGTCGCCAATTTATTACAGCATCATAGTGGATATGTGACAAGAAAGACCTAATTTTGCGCCCTAAACCAATCCATCAAACATATGATTCATTTTGCAAGCCTCATTCAGACCCAAGCAAAGAAATATGGAGAAAAACCAGCTTTTCGATGCAAAGACCCGGAATCCGGCCGTTGGAATCCTACATCCTGGAATCAATTCAATGAATTGGTATCAAAAGTTGCGCTTGCCTTCGGAAGTGCCGGCATAAAGGTGCAGGAGAATGTAGCAATCTGTTCGCAAAACATGGCTGAGTGCATAATTGCCGAATTTGGTTTGTTTCAAAACAGAGCCGTATCTGTACCCATCTATGCAACGAGCAGTTCTTCTCAAATAGAGTATATTGTCAACGACGCTTCTGTCCGTTTCTTGTTAGTCGGCGAACAACAGCAATATGACAACGCCTGGAAAGCATCATCAAATTGTCCGACCTTAGCCCAGATTATCATCTTTGATCAGAAGGTGAAGAAACACCAGCTGGACAAAAGTTCGGTCTATCTGACTGATTTTCTTCAAACTACCGAAACAGCAGATGCTCCGCAGCTTGTGAATGAAAGAATTGCTTCAGCTACCATTGAAGACACAGCAGCCATCTTGTACACATCGGGTACAACCGGTGAGCCCAAAGGAGCGGTACTGCTTCACAGTAATTTTCAGGAAGCTATGCGCATCCACCCGGGAAGATTACCGGATATAACTGACAAGGATCTCTCGATGAGCTTCTTGCCTATGACACACGTCTTTGAAAAAACATGGGTTTTCTTCTGCTTGACGATGGGAACTGAAATTGCAATTAATCATGATCCAAAGGCCATACAGACGACCATCAAAGAGGTACGTCCAACGATCATGTGTAGTGTACCACGGTTTTGGGAAAAAGTCTATGAGGCTGTTCAGGAAAAGATCAATTCCTCGGGAACAGTTACTAAGAAGATATTTCTGGATGCGATCGAAACGGGACGCAAACATAACATTGAGTATATTAATGAGGGCAAGAAACCTCCTATGGCTCTTTCTATCAAGTATAAGTTGTATGACAAGACGATTTATGCCTTGCTTAAGAAGACAATCGGGATAGAAAAAGGGAACTTCTTTCCTACCGCCGGAGCCGCTTTGTCGGATAACATCAATATTTTTCTTCACGCGGTGGGAATCCATATTCTCTATGGTTACGGACTTACTGAATCTACTGCTACGGTCTGCTGTTTCTGGAAAACAGGATATAAAATCGGTACCGTGGGAACAATCATGCCGGGTGTAGAAGTCAAAATCGGCGAGAACAATGAGATCTTGCTTAAAGGGGAGACTATCATTAAAGGCTATTATAACAAGCCCGAAGAAAATGCTAAATCATTCGTGGATGGTTGGTTCAAAACCGGTGATGCAGGAACCTTGGTAGGCAATCGCATTATCATGAAAGAACGTATTAAAGATCTTTTCAAGACAAGTAACGGGAAATATGTGGCTCCGCAGGCTATTGAAACAAAGATAGGCGAAGATAAATATATCGATCAGATAGCGATCATCGGAAACAATCGGAAATATGTAACTGCACTGATTGTTCCGGCTTATCCGGCACTCCAAAAATATGCTCAGGAAAACAAGATCGACTGCTCTGATATGAACAAGCTGGTGAATAACGAACAGATTATTGAGCTGTATCGCAATCGTATCAATGCCCTTCAAGTAAACTTTGCAAACTATGAACAGATCAAAAAGTTTACACTCTTGCCTCAGCCATTCAGTATGGAGAACGGCGAACTTACCAATACACTGAAAATGAAGCGTCTCGCTATTGAAGGAAGGTATGCCGCAGACATAAAGAAAATGTATGAATAATAATTATAAACTGAATTCAAATGATAACAATTGAACAACTTAAAGGCGTAAGAGAGCGCGTTGACGCGCTGAGGAGGTATCTTTGACGTCGATGCGAAATTAATTCAAATCGAAGAAGAAGAAATCCGTACCCATGATCCCAACTTCTGGGATGACGCGAAAACCGCGGAAGCTCAAATGAGAAAAGTCAAAGGATTAAAGAAATGGGTAGAAGATTTTAACGAAACAAATGCTGCTACAGAAGAAACCGAACTGGCTTTTGAATATGTAAAAGAAGAAATAGCCACGGAAGAGGATGTAGATAACGCCTATGCAAGGGCGCTTAATCTGGTCGAGAATCTGGAGCTTAAAAACATGTTGCGAAACGAGGAAGACAAACTCGGAGCTGTGCTGAAAATCAATGCGGGTGCCGGTGGTACCGAAAGCAACGATTGGGCATCGATGCTGATGCGTATGTATGCACGTTGGAGTGAAAGCAAAGGATACAAGGTTACGGAGGCAAACTTTCAGCCTGGTGACGATGCCGGAATCAAAACGGTGACTTTTCAGATTGAGGGAGAGTTTGCATACGGCTACTTGAAAAGCGAGAATGGAGTACACCGCTTGGTGCGTGTTTCACCCTACAACGCTCAAGGCAAGCGAATGACTTCTTTCGCGTCTGTCTTTGTCGTTCCTCTTGTAGATGACACCATTGAAATTGAGATCAATCCTGCGGATGTATCTTGGGATACTTTTCGTTCAGGTGGCGCCGGCGGACAGAATGTCAACAAGGTTGAGACCGGTGTTCGACTTCGATATAATTATCAGGACCCCGACACCGGAGAGACTCGCGAATTGTTGATTGAAAATACAGAGAGTCGATCGCAGCTGGGCAATCGTGAAAACGCAATGCGTTTATTGAAATCTCAATTGTATGACTTCGAACTGGAAAGACGCCGAAAGGAACAAGAGAAAGTCGAAGGAAACAAGAAGAAGATTGAGTGGGGATCACAAATCAGAAGCTATGTCTTTGATGATCGCCGCGTGAAAGATCATCGTACAAATTTCCAAACCTCAAACGTGCAAAACGTGATGGATGGAGATATTGATGGCTTCATCAAGGCATACCTCATGGAATTTGCCGGAAAGGAAGATAAATAACAGACGAAAGGAGTTAGTATGAGAATGGCTTGGATGATTCTACTCACCTTCCTGTTCTTGAGCGAAGTTTCAGCTCAAAGCATGGACAAGGAGGTTGTCTATGAGAAAGAGGATTCTTTGATCGTACAATCTTATCTGCAGCAATTTTCTGATTCCATACATAAAACTACCGGTACTCTGATAGCAGAGACCGGTATGTTTTTTTTAAAGACTCCCTATGTTGCCTCTACTCTCGAAGGTCACTCTCCTGAAAAACTGGTTGTGAACCTCAGATCTTTTGACTGTACGACCTTTCTGGAGTCTGTCATCGCTCTTACAATGACGCTGAAGAAGCGTGGAGATTTTGAAAACTATTGTTACCAGCTGGAAAAACTTCGGTATCGCGATGGCAAAAGAGATGGATATCTCTCAAGACTCCACTATTTCTCAGAGTGGATCGTCAATAATCAAAAGAAAGGGTTGATCAACGATGTGACAAAGAAAATAAAGGGAAAGAAAGTCTACTTCAACCTGAACTTTATGAGTACGCATTACCAGGCTTATGAAGCACTGGCAGCAAATGCGGCATGGATACCTTCGATCGAAAAGACAGAAGCATACCTGCGATCTACTCCTTTTTTCTATCTGCCGAAAGCAGAAGTCAGCAAAAGATCGGCAATGATTGAGAACGGAGACCTTCTTGCAATCACGACAGCCATTGAGGGACTGGACATCAGTCATGTCGGCATTGCATATAAAAAAGGAGGAGTCATTCATTTGATGCATGCCTCAGCCACAGAAAAGAAGGTGGTTATTTCAACCATGAGTCTGGCAGACTATCTGGCTTCCAATAAAAAGCAAACAGGTATCATTGTGCTCCGTATGAGAGGAGTATCACCACGCATTAAATAGTTCCAACGAGAATTTGAAGCCGATACCATCAAATTCAACTCCTCTGAAACTTGTAAATAAAGCGGCATTAAAGACGTGATTACCGATGCCATACCCTAGTTCGCTGTACGAAGGTAAAGAAGGCATTGAGAGACTTCCTGCATACAAACGTTCGGAGACCATCCACTTTGAAAGAGCCGGGAAATAACGGGAGAATAACAGTGGCGCCTGCAATTGCAGGTGCATCTGCAGATACCGGTCTGCCGAACCAAACCAACGGTTATCCAGCACCTCAAAGACACCTCCAAAGGTATCATTCCAGTTGGTCGGTAATGTACGCTTAGAGAAATAGGAGAAATTGGAAAAGTAAAGCGAGTGGGTATTTGTAAAAACACCCGCTCCCACTTCATAACGTAAAAAACGAAGCAGTCCGAGATCTACACTTTGAGAAAGATCCAATTCAATGCGTTCATACTTACTTTGACTTTTTAAAGCTCCAGCTATTCCACGTTCA
>JAQUZH010000087.1 GCA_028691445.1 Bacteroidales bacterium
ACGCTAGAGACTTTTTCTAATGGATTACCAATGGATGAAAGTTTATGCTGAGTTTCTTGTCTATCAAAGATACCTTGAATTCCGCTTGTCTTATACTTCATTTTATTCTTGTTTTACGATACAAATACACATAAATATCTGAATGACAAAACTTTAATTTATAGAAGTCCCCATAAGTACAATTACGGTGTAATATGCAAATTTAAATTCGGCCTTTTTCGGCAAAATTGAATCAACAGTTTTGTTCGTTTCTATCAAATATCTGTTTGATTTACAATTTGATAGAAAGTTATTTTTTAGCTGGCTTTAGTCTCCTTTAATCGATAATTGCTGTTCAGCCAATTTATGAATTAAAGTTTGTGTTGAGACTGAGCATGTCGGGTACTTGTCGGGTGCTGAGTATTATTCCAGTCTCTCCCTATTGACTGTCTTCAGTGCTTCCGGATTGACATACTTATTCAGACTGCATGTTGGTATCGTTTTCAAACCTTCGATAGCGGCGATGCAGTCTAAGATCGCACCAGTATATAAGGTGTGCACAGCATCGGCGAAATAGGGGGCAGCTGCTTCCTGACCCATTGCTTCATACTTGCGGGCAATGATGTCATTCATGTCGAAATAAAAGACCCCTTCCTGTTCGGCGACTTGTTTGGTCCATAGTCCGTAGGTGCTGTCGCAACGGTTCATGTGATTGCCTGTCCATCTGTTGCCCGGAGTGTGGGAGAGGGCTATCACGATCGCACCTTTTGCTTTTGCTTCGCGGATATACTGACGCATGTAATGTCCAAAAGTATAGACTGTCTCTTCTTGTCCGGTAGCTTCCATGACTACGGTCTGTGACTCTTCACCAATACCCTTCAGAGAAGCGCGGGCACGACCTGTGTTCAGCGGTCCACCATCATTGTGCCCAAACTGTACCATCAGATAATCACCTTTCCGGATGCCTGAAAGCACATTTGCCCACAAGCCCTGCGTAATAAAAGTACGGCTGCTTCGTCCTCCAAGTGCATGGTTTTCTACAGAGATCTGATTGTCGTAGAAGAACTTTCCAAAGAATGTACCCCATCCCCACATCTTTCCTTCACCGGTACCTGTGCCGTTTTTCATGGTGGAGTCACCAATGAGAAACAGTACCGGAGCAGATTCGCTTTTGCGCGTCTTTCCGGCTTTAAACTGATCCGGACGTTTGGTTGGATCGGCAATGGCATGATTGGCAGCATTGCCGCCGGGACCTTCCTTCTCCTCTTTCACTTGTGCCTGAAGAGGAATAATCCCCATAAGCAGCAATACGATTATTGCACTGAACATTCTTTTCATGGTCTTCTGTTTTATTTGTTTTTAATTTTACTTCCTCTGAATGATCCTTTCAGATCTGCTCCAAAATAGAATCCGACCTGAGTAGGCTGGTTATAGGCTACATTCTGATTGGCTATACTGATGCGATATACAGGATCTTCCAGAAATGTGTGAAAGCGATAAGGTGTAGCGATGGTTGAAACATACAATCTCAGTTCGCTGTTATTCTTGGTACGCCAGAGCACTTCTTCACGCCAGTCGCCGATGATATCGCACGCCAGACAGGGATTGGATTTGCTGCCGTTGTTGGAAGCGCACTCTTCTGCTTTCAGAATAGGGATGCAGGTGCCGGTGGTCCAATCGTATTTGGAAATGGTAGTCTGGTCAAGCATCTCACGAAGCAGATCGCCGTCCCACCACACCGCCATATTGACTGGAAGACGGTTGGGCCTTGCATTCAATACCTCACCTTTGTATGTCCGGATACCTCCGGATGCTATAGACCACATCTCTAACCCCTTGTTGTTTGGATCAATGTCTGCCGCCATGGCACGTCCCACATCGGTCGGACTTTTTATTTGAAAGAGTACCTTTCCGGTTTTGGCATCTGTCAACGCCGAACCGTCGCCGCTGTCTTCGTAACTTTTCCATAGCTGGAGTTTCTTGCCCGGAACGAATGCCGTCAGATGCATGGCGTCACCATGTCCCATGCCGGTGGTATAAAGTCCCTTGCCCGTATTGTCAATCGCACAAGATCCATACAGTATCTCATCGCATCCATCTCTGTCCACGTCGCCCACCGAGAGATTGTGGTTACCTTGTCCGGCGTACTTCTCGTTGCCTTCTTTATTGGAGTCAAAGACCCATCGCGGCGAGAGTTTGCCGTCGCGCCAGTCCCACGCGGCAAGTACGCTACGGGTATAGTAGCCACGGCACATGACGACACTTGGCAGCTTTCCGTCCAGATAGGCGACACATGAGAGAAAGCGGTCGGAGCGGTTGGCCACAGGATCGCCCCACTCTTTCGGATCACCCCGTTGCGGGATATAATCCGTTGACTGCATGGCTTCGCCGGTCTGACCATTAAAGACAGTAAGGTACTCCTTTCCGGTGAGTATCCGACCCGTCTGCTCGCGGTTGTCCACCGTGGCATCGCCAATCACATTGCCTTTGCCATCTATCGTGCCATCGGCGGTACGCATCACCACTTCCGCACGGTTGTCGCCATCAAGATCAAAGACGACAAACTGTTCGTAGTGGGCTCCTGAACGGATGTTGTGGCCAATATTGATACGCCACAACTTTTCACCCGTCAGACGGTAGCAGTCATACAGAGTAGCTCCCGTATAGCCATTGTGGGAGTTGTCATGCGCATTGGTTGGTTCCCATTTCAATATAATTTCGTAGCAGCCATCGCCATCTACATCGCCCATACTTGCATCATTGGCCAGGTATTTATATGGCTCACCCCGCAGTGTGGTACCACCTTGCGGAATATCGAGTGGGATCGAGAGGTATCCTGACGGAGCAAGAGCGGGTAGTGTCCATTGAGAAGATTCGGCCGCAATTTCCACTCCTTTCAGCACAGGTGTAACAGTATAAGTGAGTACTTCAGAGGAAGCGGTCGCATCTTTAAAGAAGGTCGATTCTTTCAGGGGAGCGCTGTTGAGTAAGACTCCATTACGGTAGAGATTGAAGTTGCATTTCCTGGAATCGGAAGAGAGATAACGCCAAGAGACGCACACCGTGTCGGCATCTTGCCGCACTGCAACCACTCCACGGTTCAGTTTTTCCCTTTTTAATTTGGAAAAGTTATAATGAGGCTGTGCATACGTACATGCAGCTGCAATAAGACAGCATAATACAAAAATCCTGTACATGTATATAGAATTAATCAGTTAGATAGCAAAGATAGGAGAAACAAATCAGTATGAAAACAGAATCGGATGGAAAGTTACATATATTAGAAATTTCTACAGCGAAAAAGAACACCCGAAAGAAAAAAGTGTAACTTTGTGCCCTGATTGATTTTCAAAAGTATTTATCAACATATTTTTTTTACAAATGAAGAAACATAATTTTAACGCGGGGCCTTCTATCTTGCCTCAGATTGCGATCGAGAATACAGCCAAAGCTGTCATTGATTTTAATGGTTCAGGTTTGTCCATCATGGAAATCAGTCACCGATCGAAGGATTTCGAGCCGGTTATCAACGAAGCTGTTGAGTTGTTTAAGGAATTATTGGACATACCTGCTGGTTATTCGGTACTTTTCTTAGGGGGTGGCGCGAGTCTTCAATTCTGTATGGTTCCCTATAACTTCCTTGAAAAGAAAGCTGCTTATTTAAATACAGGAACATGGGCTGGCAAAGCGTTGAAAGAGGCAAAATTGTTTGGTGAAGTTGTTGAAGTGGCTTCTTCTAAAGCGGCTAACTTTAATTTCATTCCGAAAGATTATGTTATTCCGACAGATGCCGATTATTTTCATGTGACGACCAACAATACAATCTTTGGTACAGAACTTCATGCAGATATTGATTCTCCTGTTCCATTGATTGCTGATATGTCTTCTGATATTTTCTCTCGTCCTGTTGACGTTTCTAAATATGCGATGATCTATGGTGGTGCTCAGAAGAATCTGGCTCCTGCCGGTGTTACTTTTGTGATTGTCAAAGATGAATTGCTTGGCAAAGTATCGCGTGCGATCCCGACAATGCTCGACTACCGTACACACATCAAAGATGGTTCGATGTTTAACACCCCTCCAGTGTTGCCTATCTATACAGCTCTTGAGACATTGCGTTGGTTGAAATCATTGGGCGGATTGAAAGAGATGCAAAAGAGAAATCAGGCGAAAGCTGAATTGCTCTATAGTGAGATTGATCGTAACAAAATGTTTAAGGGAACGGCAGCTGTGGAAGATCGCTCACTGATGAATATCTGCTTTGTAATGAATGATGAATATAAAGAGTTGGAAACTGAATTCCAGGCTTTTGCTTCTTCTAAAGGTATGGTCGGCCTCAAAGGACACCGTTCAGTAGGTGGTTTCCGTGCCGCTTGCTACAATGCTCTTCCAATCGAAAGCGTGCAAGCTTTGGTGGATTGCATGAAAGAATTTGAACAGAAATATTAATTGAGATTCTAACTCATAGGACATGAAAGTATTAGTTGCAACCGACAAACCATTTGCTAAAGTAGCCGTTGATGGTATTCGCAGTACTGTTGAAAAAGCTGGCTTTACATTGGCTTTGTTGGAGAAATATACAGAAAAGAAGCAATTGCTGGATGCGGTTGTTGATGCTGACGCGATGATTGTGCGCAGCGATATCATTGATGCTGAAGTGATCGAAGCTGCCAAACAGCTGAAGATCGTGGTGCGTGCCGGTGCCGGATTTGATAATATCGACCTGGATGCTGCTACCAAAAATAATGTGTGTGTGATGAATACACCCGGACAAAACTCTAATGCTGTAGCCGAACTGGCTTTTGGTATGATGGTGTATGCGTTCCGTAACTTCTATAACGGTACTTCGGGTGCTGAGTTGATGGGGAAGAAACTGGGTATTCATGCTTTTGGTAATGTAGGTCGCAATGTGGCTCGTGTTGCGAAAGGTTTTGGTATGGAAGTGTATGCTTTTGATGCCTATTGTCCGGCGGAAGTGATCGCTGCAGCCGGTGTTACTCCTGTGAAGTCTGCTGAAGAGTTGTATGCAACTTGTCAGGTCATTTCACTGCACATCCCTGCTACGGCTGAAACAAAGAAGTCGATCAATTACGAACTGCTCAACAAAATGCCTAAGAATGCGTTGCTGGTTAACACTGCACGCAAAGAGGTGATTGATGAAGAACAGATGCTTCAGTTGATGAAAGACCGTGCTGACTTCAAGTATGTCACAGATATCGAACCTTCTATGAAAGAGGCTTTTGCTGCTCTGGAAGGACGTTATTTCTCTACTCCTAAAAAGATGGGTGCGCAAACTTCTGAAGCGAATATCAATGCCGGTTTGGCAGCTGCCGAACAGATCGTTGATTTTATCGTGAACGGTAATACCCGATTCAAAGTAAATAATTAATTGATAATGTAATACAAGACAGTGCGGATAATCAGAATGCTTGTCCGCACTGTTTGTTTTACTACCTAAAATGAAAAGATATGGCAGTTATAAAACCTTTTAAAGGAATCAGACCTCCGCAAGCGTTGGTGGAACAGGTTGCTTCAAGACCTTATGATGTGTTGAGCTCGGAAGAGGCGCGCGTCGAAGCGATGGGAAATGAGAAATCATTGTATCATATCATCAAACCGGAAATCGATTTTCCTGTTGGCACGGACGAACATGAAGAGAAAGTATATGGAAAGGCTGTGGAAAACTTCAGAATGTTTCGCGCAAACAATTGGTTGCTTCAAGATGAAGAAGAGCTCTATTATGTGTATGCTCAAACAATGAACGGCAAGACGCAATTCGGTCTGGTGGTATGTGCGTCTGTGGAGGATTATATGAATGGCGTCATCAAGAAACATGAGTTGACCCGCCGCGACAAAGAGGAAGATCGTATGAAGCATGTGCGTGTCAATAACGCAAACATCGAACCGGTTTTCTTTGCTTATCCTGATAATCAGGAGATCAACAAGATCGTTGCTTCGTATACTGCCGGCAAACCGGTCTATGAGTTTGTCGCTCCGGGTGATGGCTTTGGTCATCAGTTTTGGTTGATAAACGGCAAAGAAGATATTGCCCGTATCACCGAACTCTTTGCTGCCATGCCTGCGATGTATATTGCTGATGGACATCACCGTTCGGCTGCTGCTGCTTTGGTTGGGGCTGAGAAGGCTCGTCAGAATCCGAATCATACCGGTAATGAGGAGTATAACTTCTTTATGGCTGTCTGTTTCCCTGCTTCTCAGCTGACGATCATTGATTACAATCGGGTGGTCAAAGATCTGAATGGTCTGACTGCGTCTCAACTTATAGAGGCTTTGGAGAAGAACTTCGTGGTTGAAAAGAAAGGAACGGAAATCTACAAACCGGCCGCTTTGCACAACTTTGCTCTCTATCTGGAAGGGGAGTGGTACAGCCTGACAGCAAAGTCCGGCACGTACAATGACAACGATCCGATCGGTGTGTTGGATGTGACTATCTCTTCCAACCTGATCCTGGATGAGATCTTGGGTATCAAAGATCTGCGCTCTGACAAACGGATTGACTTTGTAGGGGGTATCCGCGGACTTGGCGAACTCTCTAAACGGGTGGATAGTGGTGAGATGAAAGTGGCGCTGGCGCTTTATCCTGTTTCCATGACTCAACTGATGAATATTGCGGATTCAGGCAATATCATGCCTCCCAAGACGACTTGGTTTGAACCAAAGCTTCGTTCCGGACTTGTTATTCATGAGTTGGTATAAAACAGACGAAATGTTTATCTTAGACGCAGGTTTCTTTGAGACCTGCGTTTTTTTTGTATTTTTGCAGCATGGAGGTTGATGATACATACAAGACGCTGCAAGATGTCAGTGAGGCTGTCTACACGGAGAAGCGAAGCAAGTTTCTCGCTTTTGCAATGCCGGTGGAGACGGTAGAAGAGGTGAAGGAACTGGTGGCTCAGTACACGAAAAAGTATTACGATGCACGTCATGCCTGCTATGCCTATATGCTTGGTTATGAACGAAAAGAGTTTCGTGCCAATGACAACGGAGAACCTTCCGGTACTGCAGGCCGACCGATCCTTGGAGCTATCAATTCGCACGAGTTGACCAATGTCTTGATTGTTGTGATCCGCTATTTCGGAGGAATCAAATTGGGAACGGGTGGTCTGGTCGTTGCTTATAAGGAGGCGGCACAAGCGGCTATCGCAAGTGGTGTGATTGTAGAGAAATTGGTAGAGGAAGATGTTCGTGTTGTCTTTGAATATCCATATCTGAACCAAGTCATGCGAATTGTCAAGGAAGAGAATCCAACTGTGGTCTCTCAAGTGTTTGACAATGATTGTGAGATGGTATTGCGGATTCGGAATAGTGAAATGGAAAAGCTTCGGAACCGCTTATTGAAAGTGGATTCCGCTCGAATACCCGAGGATGATAATGGTTAGACCCAATATACCTTTCCAGGCGTGCAACTGGCTGTCTTGCTTCAGGAGTATTTCTTAGGAAACCTGAACAAGATGGCCAGTACTGCGCAGATACCCATCAGAAAGGGATAATAGAGATAGCTGATGATGGAGAGGGGAGAGAGGGCTGACAATCCGGAAGCCATGAGTACTTGTGCTCCGTAAGGAATGATGCCTTGCACAAAACAAGAGAAGGTATCTAGAATGCTTGCGGACTTGCGGCTATCTACTCCATACTTTGTTGAGATCTCTTTGGCGAGCGAGCCTGTTGTGATAATCGCAATGGTATTGTTGGCTGTGCAGAAATTGGCAATAATTGCCAGGGCAGCGATAGTCAGTTCGGCACCTCTTTTGGAATGGATGTGTCGGATCAGTTTGTGGATGATATAGTCAATGCCTCCATTGTAGCGAACCATCTCCAACATCCCTCCGGCCATTAACGTGATAATGATCAGTTCGCCCATTTCTATGATGCCTGTTCCCATGGATCCAAACCAGCCGATGAGGCCAAAACTACTGGTCAGCATACCGATAATACCCGTACTGAAGATACCCAACATCAGCACTGTCATTACATTGACTCCCATCAGAGCTGTGATTAAGACCAGCAGATAGGGCAGGACTTTGATCCATTCGATTGCTTGCGGTTCTTGGATTACCTCAACGGAAAAGCCCTGAAAAAGATAAATCAGCAGGGCGATCACAGCTGCCGGAAGGACAATCATACTGTTTACCTTAAACTTGTCTTTCATCGAACACTCTTGTGTTCGGGTGGCGGCAATCGTCGTGTCGGAGATAAACGAGAGGTTGTCGCCAAAGAAAGAGCCTCCGACTACGATGGCAACCATCAAAGGGATTGTAATGCCTGCTTTGTCAGCAATGCCGATTGCAACCGGAGTCAGCGCCACAATGGTGCCTACTGATGTGCCGATTGAGAGTGAAATAAAACAAGCTGCCAGAAATATTCCGCCCATTAACAGTTTGCCGGGCAATAGGTCTATCGCCAGATTGACTGTTGCATCAATGGATCCCATCTCTTTGGCTGAATGGGCAAAAGCGCCGGCAAGGATAAAGATCCAGATCATCAGTAGGATATTACTGTTTGCTGCACCTTTGGAATAGATGGAGATCCGTTCTTCTATGCTGACTCCCTTGGTAATCATCACTGCATAGATGGATGAAAGCATGAAGGATACCGTCAGAGGCACCCTGTAAAAATCTTGTGCGAGGAGGGAGGTTCCCAAATAGAGACAAATGAAAAACAGAAGGGGCGTGAGAGCCAAAAAGCCTTTTACTTCTTTGTCCGTATGATGTGTGGCCATAGTAATAGCGTTATCCGATTCAAATGATTTTTTACTTCTCTTTTTTCTTCAGGAATCGCAGGAAGTCGAGCCATGAGTTGAAGTCTCTTTTATATACGATACCAAGTCCTTGCGTATTCTGACCACTTTTTAGATAATATTTCTCATTTGCCTTGTTGTAGGCTTTGAGTCGGAAGTTGCCTGTGCGGGTCAGCTTGTATTCAAAGTCAAAGTCTCCCACAAATGAAGAGTTGTTGAGCGCATTGTCGCGATACCCGAAGTTGCCATTGAAAAGTAGGCGATTGTTGAGCAGCTGACTGGAAAGGGCTAACTGCATATCTATATCGGTAAAATTCATGTCTGAGGTACGCAAGTTTGCTCCCACATTCCAGTTGTTGGCCATGACTCCTGAAAGCGCGGTGTTGAGTAGTCCGGAGATGGTGGATGAGGCTCCGCTGACCAGTTCGTTGCTCTTTTGAGTGGCACTCAGATAGTCTGGCGTGTAAAACTTATTAAACACCAATAAATACAACATCTGGCGGTTCATCATATCTTCACTGCTGATTATATTCTGTACCCTGCGCTGTACGTCTTCATCGGCATTGGGTAGTTCTACATCAAAGGAGATAGAAGGCTGTTGAAGATATCCGTTTATATTCAAGAGGCAGTTTACACGCGTTGTGCTTGATGTTTCCGTGAGAAAACTATCATCTAGGTCGCCCAGATACGCATTTAGGGAGTAATACGCTGAGATGCCAAGATCGGCCGCCATCGGCGAACCGTTAAAAGAGACCGAACTGCCTTCTTTCAACCGGAAACGTTTCTCCGTGGCTCCGAGAAATGAATAGTTATAGACTCCATAGTCAATGGTATATTTACCGAATAGTTTTGGTTCGCTGTCGGTGTTCTTGTATTCAATCCGAATATTCCCGCTTCCATTGCTCTGAATGATATCATTCGTCTCTTCATCCATGATCACGTCCATGGTTATGGCAGGAGTTGCGTTGATTTGCATGATCACATTGATCTCGCTTTTAGAATCATCTTCAGCGGTTGCTTTTTGGGGTGAGGTATTCCACTGGAACTTCTCTTCCCGAATGCTTGGGGTCTTGTTGATGAAGTTGATAAAGGAGTATTCAGATGCCTCTCCGGAATTGTCGAGCGAAAGATTAAACGTTGACTCGTTTGTCGTCATATCCACATAGACATCCAATAATCCGGGAGATCCGTTTAATGTAACAGATCCGGTGCCACGCACTTTACCCCAAAAAGGAAGATCGGCACTGCGATGTGTGTCATAGACAAGCATATTATCAGCACGTACATTGAGATTGTAATTCATATCCTTGAAATGGGCATGCGCCAGATATCCGTTTATTAATGCCTGATGACCTTCAGAATCGTAGGCTCTCATATTTTTAAACGAAATGCGTTGAGGTGTAAGCGTCAGACTGTCGTTAAACGAATAAACGGTGTTCAGAAGGCGTATTCCTATTCTTCCATCATTCACCATTGCTTTCCCTTCGACATTGAGCGCGTTGAAACGACCGAATAATCTGGCGTTTCCGGTAATCCTTCCCGATAGTTCGGAGAAGATAGACTCTGTGAAAGGATAGATGAACCCTGCTTTCAAACGATTGGCTTTAAAGGATATATCAATGGAATCGCGGGTAGGGAAGATGTGTCCAAGTACGTTTGATTGTGTGGAGTCATGAATAATACCATCCAGTAAGA
>JAQUZH010000088.1 GCA_028691445.1 Bacteroidales bacterium
TCTGATATTCTATTTGAGAATCACCCAAACCATAGTAACGTTGCAAAATAAGTATTTTGAACATCAGTACTACATCATAAGGCTTTGCTCCGGCATTGCTCTTCTTGTTGGTATTCAGTAATTTGAGCTCTAGTAAGGGGCGAAAGATCTCAAAATCTATAACGCTAGAGACTTTTTCTAATGGATTACCAATGGATGAAAGTTTATGCTGAGTTTCTTGTCTATCAAAGATACCTTGAATTCCGCTTGTCTTATACTTCATTTTATTCTTGTTTTACGATACAAATATACATATAAATATCTGAATGACAAAACTTTAATTTATAGAAGTCCCCTTATGATTTCATAGCTTACAGCAAAGGAACATATAAATCTTTAAACTCGAAGGATTTTTAATATCTTTGTACTTTGAAGTACAGAATATTCAAGACGATGAACAGCATGAATTATGAAGAAGTTTCTCTACATACTCATTATATCCATCATCCTACTTTCATCAGTAGCCATACTTATCATGCAACAATCCAAATTCGGGAAGTTACCTTCGGGTAAACGTTTAGAGCGGATCAAAGAATCGCCCAATTATAGAGACGGGGCATTTAGAAACAGGAGTCTGACACCGGTTTTTTCAAATGGGACGAGCTATCTCACCATTAGTAAGGAAATGCTTTTTGGGAAAAAGGAAAGAGTGACTCCGACAGATGAGCTACCTTCTGTAAAAACCGATCTGCTTCATCTGGACGCAAACAAAGATATTCTGGTCTGGTTTGGTCACTCCTCCTATTTCATTCAGATGGATGGAAAGCGAATCCTGGTTGACCCGGTATTCAGTGGTCATGCATCGCCCTTTTCATTTTCCATCAAAGCTTTTAAAGGAACAAGCCCTTATACGACCGATGATATTCCAGACATAGATTACCTCATCATTACACACGATCACTGGGATCATCTTGACTATGAGACCTGTCTGAAACTAAAGTCCAGGATCAGAAAAGTAGTCTGTGGACTTGGCGTTGGAGCACATCTTGAGTACTGGGGCTTTCATGCAGATTCTATTGTGGAGATGGACTGGAATGAACAAGCCAACCTGGATTCCGGTTTCGTTGTTCACGCACTGCCGGCGAGACACTTTTCCGGACGTGGTATCCAAAGAAATCAGACTCTATGGGCTTCATTTCTATTTCAAACCCCTACCCTGAAACTCTTTCTGGGTGGAGACGGCGGCTATGACACACATTTTGCAGAAATAGGAAAGAAGTTTGGTCCCATCGATCTTGTCATTTTGGAAAACGGACAATACAATACGAATTGGAGATACATTCATTTATTACCGGATGATCTCCTGAAGGCATTCTATGATCTGAATGCGAAGCGGCTATTCACCGTGCATTCTTCAAGATTTGCATTGTCAAATCACTCCTGGGACGAACCATTGACAAAAGTCGCAGCACGTTGCAAGGAATTGAACATTCCGCTGATTACCCCCATGATTGGTGAAATCGTAGACCTGAAAGAGAGCACCCACACTTTTTCTGAATGGTGGAAAGGAATAGAATAAACAATCACAACCTATCTATCAACATCTGTAGGGCAGGTAGTCGGGCACAAGTCGAACAAATCATTCATGAAGATCCGTTCAACGCAGTTGCCACCTATCAAGTTATTGAGTTTGAACCGTCCAATTGCATAGCCGGACTGGAATCAATCCTTTTGGAGTAACCGAGTTCATTTATAGCTATCTCTCCAACCTCATTTAATAATGCACGGTGGTCGAAAAATCAGTATTTTGGATACCTTTGTACCTACAATTATAAACCATCAGAACCAATGAAGAATTTTCTATTTTCCGCCCTTACGATATGTCTGCTGACCGCAACCAATAGCTTTGCTCAAGATAAGACAATCTTTGTCCCTAAAGTCGCTATTGCGCATGCATCCAGTGAGACTCTCTTCACCAAAGGGTTTCCCGACTATACAGATGAGAATGCCCTCTTCGTACACAACGGACTTGATTCGCTGGCGAGCAAACTGGCAGCGTCAGACAAAATCGAACTAAAGAAAATAAGCAATCTCGATTCTATTGTATCTGGAAAGTCAGACGTAGAAGCCCTCAAAGCAGTTGGCGCCGACTACTTGGTGGTTGGTACGATTACCTCGCTAAGTAAGCAAGCCGAAATAAAAGGTTTTCTACTTGTCGCATCAAAAATACAGACCGCAGAAGCCACATTGAGTGTGCGCGTCATCGACCTGACTAACGGTACTATCATTCACACGGCTGAAGCCAAAGGCACTATTGAAAAAGAAGGAGTATCCTTTTTCAATATAAAAGGAAAAACCTCCTTCGATCAAAGATTGTATAATGAAGCACTCTCAGTAGCTTCCGCTCACCTTGTCAATGATATTGTAAAAAAGTGCACCCTAAAAAAGAGTAGGTACTAACGGATATACTCCCACCCTTTGATTACATCGCGTTTTTGCCTGTAATCAGAGTCTTAAAGTCATCGCCCGAAGGATCCTGAAAGAGACGCAATTCAAAATGAGGAACCACAGCCAATATATGATCAAAGAGATCTGATTGTATTATTTCATACAGTTCCCACGACTTTTCCATCGAAAAGCAATAGATCTCGAGAGGTATTCCTTTATCGGTCGGTTGCAACTGACGAACGATCAATGTTGCATTTGTATTGATATTGGGATTGTTGCGAAGGTAAAGCTCAACATACTTCCGAAACACCCCCAGATTGGTCATTCGCCTTCCATTGACCGGCATGGAAGTATCCATCTGCATGGTCTTGTTGAATGCATCGATCTCCAATGATCGTTGTTCGATATACTCTTTGAGGTAATGGATTGTTTTCAGCTTCTCGATCAGTTCGGGCGAACAGAATTGCACACTGCGCATATCAATATACAAGGAACGTTTGATGCGTCGACCGTCAGACTCTTGCATCCCTTTCCAGTTGGTAAAGCTTTCAGACACCAATGCATAAGTCGGTATCGTGCTGATGGTACGGTCCCAGTTTTGAACTTTCACGGTATTGAGAGAAATATCAAGCACGGTACCATCCGCATTCCTTCCGGGCATCTGAATCCAATCTCCCGGTTTGACCATATTATTGGCAGAAACTTGCACAGAAGCAACAAAGCCCAGTATCGTATCTTTAAAGACCAACATCAATAAAGCGGCAGAGGCCCCCATGCCGACCAACAGATTCAAAGGGTTCTTCTCTATCATGATGGAAACTAAAACGACAGCACCCAGTAGAAAGATGATAATCTTCACCAACTGTACATAGCCTTTTATGGGCCTGATCTGAGCCGTCTGCGTGGTAAGGTATATATCATGAAGAGCATCCAACAAAGCCGATAAAACCAACACCAACACAAAAACGATATAGAGCACACAGATCTTTTCTATGAATTGCGAAATACTCAAACTATAATCCGACAAGGCGATCTCAATGGTAAATATCACAACAAAAGCCGGAGCAATGCGCGACAGTTTTTGAAACACTTTTCGTTCCACAAGAGAGTCGTCCCATACATTCTCTGTTTTTTTGGCAAGCTTCTCCACTGTGACCAAGAGAATCTCCTGCACAATCAGTTTGGCGATAAATGCCAATAGAATAACCGCGATGAGTGAGATTGCTACTTTTGAAAATTGTGCAAAGTCTGCGTTCATCCCCAAACCGAGAAGCCATTGTTCCATATTTTCCAAAAACTCATACTGTTTCAATACAGCTTCTTTCATCGGCGTTACAGCTTCTTCGATTAATAATACTGATTCTTTCATCTGTTGATTGATTTCGAGTAATAGTTACAAGCAATTATGATTCAAAGATAAGAAATATGTTCTTACCAACAAAATACGGCAAGAAGAGCTTCTGCTCCGCTTGCCGTAAAAGGGGTCAAGCACGTTACTTACAATGCCACTTTTACTGTCTTCTCTCCTACTTTTACAAAGTAGAGTACTCCGGAAGGAAGTGAGATAAATTGCTCTTCACCGGTTGCTATTAGCGTGAGAACCACTGCTCCATTTGCGCTAAAGACCGTGATAGAAGCACCAGCCTCCGCTCCTTTGACACAGATACCATCTTTGGTTGTACTGAGAGTCAGGGATGACATTTCATCTTGAGGAGTCGCAGAGAGATCTTCTTCTTCCATGTTCTGGAAATAGCGCCAACCAGTCGATAGGAAGTATGTTGCATAACAATCGATCGGCACATACAGTGTGCAGGCACTCTTATTTATACCGGAGAAACAGTCAGTATAGGTTACCGGAGGCACCTCGTCACGAACATGAAACGCTGTCAGTCCGGTGCAATTACGGAAAGCGTATGAGCCAATTGAGGTGATGCCTACCGGAAGCATGATAGAGGTGAGCGTACTGCAATTTTCAAAGGTTGATGTTCCTATGCTTGTTATTCCCGAAGGAAAGGAAAAGGATGCGAGTTTGCTGCAATTCTTAAAGGCAGCGGAACCAATGGACGTGATACCCGATGGGATATTTATCGTTGTAAGTTCGCTGCAATTTTCAAAAGTGGATGCTTCAATAGAGGTAACAGCAGACGGAATGATGAAGGAAGTGAATCGACTGCAACCTTTAAAGGCAGAGGCACCAATGGAAGTAATACCTGAAGGAAGCACGATTGATTGCAAACTGCTACAGCCACTGAAAGCGGATTCTCCAATGGAGGTGACGGTAGAAGGAACGGTCACAGAGGTAAGGTTGGTGAGACCATTAAAAGTACCACCGGCTATGGTTGTAAATCCTGGTTCAAAGGCAACAGAAGTAACCCCCGTACATCCAGAGAACAGACCAACTGTAGTCTTTGCTTTGGCAGGTATTGTGATGGAAGTAAAGCTTGTGCATCGGGCATAAGCATAGTTCCCAATAGATTGGACTGAAGAGGGAATAACAGGGGAAGGCAGCTTCGAACAAGAACGGAAAGCAGCTTCTCCAATCGACTCGACTGTGGAAGCGATGGACAGCGCGGTCAAGTTGTAGCAACCTTCAAATGCACTCTTCCCGATCGACTTTACACCCGGAAGGATTGTAACCGATTGAAGATTGCACTCTTGAAAGGCTGTCTCTGATATACTCGTTACACTACCCGGGATGGTTACAGATGTCAGAGGGCACCTATAAAAAGCATTTTTTCCAATATAGGAGAGTCCGGTAGGGAGTTCACCGATATCGGAAAGATGAAGGCAATTGGAAAATGCTTCGTCTTCTATTCGCGTAAGAGCAGATGGGAGTTTTACATAAGTAAGAAATTTGTCATAGTAGAAAATTGGAGAAAAGGCATACCTACTTATCGTAGTAACTGTTGATGGCAGGATAATCGAATCCAAAGGGACTCCAACAAACATATAAACACCTATTTCATTATCTTTGGTGTAACAAGTTACTTCATCCCAATGGATTGAACCGGTGAAATAAGCATTACCTCCACTCACAATCGTGGCATTCTCCATATCAAGAACAGAAAGAGCAGGTATCATGGTTCGAATCAGCTGAATATCCGTTCCATTTACGGGCCCAGTAATCTTCAGATGAACAACATTTTGCAGATTAGCAGCTCCAATCTCATTGAGCAATCGTCCAGCTCTCGACAAGGTTACATTATAGTCATATACTGCTCCTATCTCCAAAAACCTGAATTTTACATTCTGATTGTTCTCATTAAGGACGGAATCATACATAGGGGTACAAGACTTTGGAACGTAAACCAAGCAGTTACTTATATTGAAATTTTCAAAAGCTCCATTAATCACTTTAGGCGGAGTAGTTGATAGAAATGTCATTTTCTTGAGGTATTGGCATTCTGCAAAACTTCCATATTCCATAAACGTGAGACTAGTTGAGAATGTCACAGAAGAAAGAGTGCTATAGCGAAAGGCAGAATAACCTATTGTTTTTACCGTGGAAGGAAAGGTATAGTCGCCGGTTTTTCCTCTAGGAAAGAATAAAAGTGCTTCTATTGGCTTATCAAACAACACTCCTTCTACAACAGAAAATGTCGGGTGATCGATTGGTACAATGAAACGAGTCAGACTGGTACAATAAGCGAATGAACCTCCTCCTATTGATCTGATACTTGAAGGTATAGTCACAGAAGTAATATTCTCGCAACCATAAAAAGCATTGGAAGAAACCGAGGTCACCAGGTAGGTCTTATTCTCATACGTCACAGTGGATGGAAGAACAATATCTCCTGTAAAAAGATTAGAGCTGGACCACGTAGTTCCAACCGCAACAGTGGTACCATCTTCATTGACATAGCATTTCAAATTGTCCACCGTAAACTCTGTAGCCTGTACTGCAATAGCGAGTAGCAGACTGATTGTCAGAAAAAATAACTTTTTCATACTATCATTAGATTTAAACAAGTATCGAAACAAACGGCACATCAAAAAGCTCGGAACAGTGGTTCGGGATTAGTGATCAGTAATCTTTAGTAGATCCGGCTGAAGGTATCTGTGCCCTGTCCAATACAGACTCCATGGCCGTCAAAGTTTTCCCAATCAAGCACCAATGTAGTGGAAGTGACGCTCTTTATATCATAATAGTCAAAGAAATCATTTTGAAAATAAGGAGTACTGTCGTCTATGATCACAAGTTCGCGATCATTGACTTCCCACTCGAAATAATATTTCAGCGACTCACCTTTATATCCTGAACCATCTTTTTTGAAGGTATAGAAGAATCCTGTTTCATCTTTGTCCCAATCTACTTTTATACCAACATTGTTATATTCCCAACCGGACGTGTGGATCAAGCCCCATTTACCCGTCAGATAATTGGTGACTTGCAGATCCGTAATCTGTTCGTCTTCGTTATCACAAGAAGAGAGTCCGATGCTCATTACAGCAAACAAAAGGAGAGAAAAGAATCTGATTGGTTTCATACGATTTGATTGAATTGTTTCTTGCTTACAGACGATTTGATCAGGAGAAGAAAGTAACATCCAGTCGCTTTACTTCCATAAACAGATGCAAAGATAAAAGGATTTATTCAGTTGAAAGTATGTAAGGTTCTTTTTTTTTAAAGGAAGTTTAGAGGAAATCAACAATGAACAAGCGTTACTCCTCGACAATAGTCAAAAAGCCACTCCATTTAGCATCCTTCTTGTAAGACGCTAAAGATCTTCTGGGAACAAAGAGTTTGCAGGTCGATTTGTTTACGTAAACAAAAGCATTGTCTGCGACTTCAGGAGGAGTCTGGCTTTTGCAATGAATCTCTTTCAAGGCTTTGCATCCGGCGAAAGCACCCGATTGGATCGTGGCGAGTGCGGCAGGAAGAGTTATGGAAGTCAGCGCGGTACAACCGGAAAAGGTGCCGGTACTAAGTATAGTAACCTTTTCGGGAATGGAGATCTTTGTCAGTGCCGTACAACCCGAAAATGCATAGGGAGCAATAGCTGATACGTTTGGGCCGAAACTAACGGAGGTCAATCGCGTGCAAAGAGAAAATGCATTATACTGAATCGAAGAAACAGCATGGGGCAGTACAACGGAAGTCAGCGACGAACTGCCGGAAAGGGCATAATCAGGAATCTTATAGATACCTGCAGTGGACAGATCCAAGGAAGATACTTTTCGGGCTTTTCCGGCAAGTATACGGATATAGCGAAAATCTGATTCATTCAGATTACCGGAGAGAATCAAAAGACTATCACTAAAGATCTTGTCTTTTGTAACTATGGCAGACAAAGTTCCTGCTTTTTCTATATGTACACTGTCAGAGATCTTGTTTTTGGCTTGTGGGGATACTCCCAAAACAAACAAAACAAGAAACGCAGCAGTTCTTTTCTTCATTTCTCGGATATAACTTTCATAAATCGGTTACAAAAGTAACATTATTTCCCATACCAACGTCATCAAGCGAGATTAATATTCATTAAAAACCAAACCTACCATTCACTATTAAACAATCAAATCATAGAAAAACGACAATAATACAACCGATTTAACTACTTTTGCAGCCATTCTTACAGATGAATTGTTGTAAGGTTCGTCTAATTTAATCAACATACGATCCATATGAGCTTACAATTGAAAATAAACAAGATCAGAAGAAGGATAATGCACGGCTTGACTCAAAACTTGGGAAGCACCAGCAAAGTCAGACTCTTCGGGGGAGAAAAAATCGAAATTAAACGCATCCTGATATCCAGACCCAACAGCAGGTTAGGCAATCAAATACTGATTACACCTCTGATACAGGAAGTTTCGGAAACTTTTCCGGAATGTAAAATAGACCTGTTTGTTCGGGGGTTTGTATCTGAAATCATTTTTGAGCATTACGACAATGTCGATAGAATCATCAAATTGCCAAAGAAACCATTTAAAGAGTTGGGGAAATACCTCAAAGTATGGCTCTCTTTACGAAAATTCAAGTATGATATTGTCATTAATGTGGACAAGATCTCCTCTTCAGGAAGACTATCTACACTCATTTCGGATGGCAAGATCAAATTCTTCTGTGATTCTTACAACGATCTGAAGGAGAAACACAGCGACTATCTTCACATTGCGAAGTTTCCTGTTTACAACCTCAGAAGCTATCTGACCCAATTAGGATATGCAGAAACAAACAAACCGGTGCCAACACTGAACCTCAAACTATCGCCTGCCGAACTAGCCAAAGGCAAAGAGGTGCTCGACAAACTGGTCAGCAGCGACAAAAAAACAATTGCGATCTATACCTTTGCGACCGGCACCAAGTGTTACTCTGTGGAGTGGTGGATGGCAGTGTATGAGCGATTAAGATCTGAATTTGGGGCAAACTATAATATCCTGGAAGTGCTGCCGGTAGAGAATGTTTCGCAAATTGGTTTTGATGCTCCCTCCTATTATAGCAAAGATCTGCGTGAGATAGCCGGAGTCATTGCCAACACTGCGGTATTTCTGGGTGCAGACAGTGGGATGATGCATTTGGCCAGTTCGTCGCAAACTCCTGTCGTGGGCTTATTTTCCGTGACTTCTGTGGAAAAATACCAACCTTATGGCAACAACAGTGTCGCTATCCATACAAAAACGGCCGGTGTGGAAGAGATTATCCAAGCAATACATCAGATTCTGAAACCGCTGTAAAGCAAGAAGTCCCCTACAGTCCACCGATCTCTGAGATACGCATGATAGGTGTCTGATGAGATCCATACGGAGATGCTTGAGAAAGCCGGACTCTTGAAGAGTGATGTTCTATAGGTATCAGCTAAGATCAGTGAAAACAGTCAGTACGGTGGCTTCCATATTTCTCTTTTTCAATGTCTGTAACTACTTGATTTATAATCATAAAAAGGTTAAAGCCTTTTCCGGAAAAACAAACGGAAAACTTTGAAAAGATATACGGTTAAAAGCAAAAAGTTTTCCCATAGTTTCCGGCAAAACTATGGGAAAACTTTTCAGGGGATTTGGGACGCTTCTTTTTGGATTTCTAGAGACTCCCAAATGCCAATAATAGTGAACCCGATAGCAATCCCGACAATCGATGTAAAAAATAGATCAAAAAAGGGGCAAAGGATTGCTTTATTGATCTATTTTTGAGCGAGCAAAGTAAAACAAAACAGATCAAACTGCCCACAGCATACTGAGAGGTTTGGTTTGGTGCAGCTGGTGCATTAAAATCAAGGTAGTTTATGAATAAACATTGTTAGATTATGAAAAGACAGCTATTCATCCTTTCAGCCCTGTGGAGCTTGACAATAGGCTCTGCACTGGGCCAACTGGCAAACAGGTATCCGGGTGATATCGGTATTGAGAAAGATCCGGATGTACTCTATGTGGAGAAGTTTGACGATGGGATGGCAAACATTCTCAGCCGTTATACAGATATTGTCAACAAGGAAGGGATGTCTTTGGATAAAGATGTGCCCCCGGGGAGCAACGGTCCCTACTCCATCAAGATGACCAGCATACAAGGGAAAAATGACGGTGGTCATCTTTACAAACGTTTTGCTAAAGGCTTTGACAGTACGGTCTTTATGCGTTACTATGTCAAGTATCCTGCTTCATCAAATGGATATTTTCATCACGAAGGCGTATGGTTTGGTGGCTATAATCCGGGGCTCAATTGGCCTCACCCACGAGCCGGTACCGGCGGACTGGGCGACAGTCGACTGAGTATTGCGTATGAAAACGTGCGGCCGGGCGACTATCCCGGCATGGACACCTATCTCTATTGGGGCGATATGAAAGGGAGTGCTCACGGACTCTTTTACGGCAATACGATGATTACAGAAGGTCGTACCACAAGAAACGGTCCGCCTTCGGGCACGTCTCCGGTTGATACGCTGGATCAGTGGATGTGCGTGGAAATCATGATCAAGCTGAATAATCCTGTGACTGCCTATAATGGCGAACTGGCGATCTGGCAGAATGGTGTGAAGGTGGCTCACTGGGGACCTGGGTTCCCGAATG
>JAQUZH010000089.1 GCA_028691445.1 Bacteroidales bacterium
AAGCATCCACCCAGTACTCCTCCAGATGGGGAAATAGTTCGCGAGCTGTCACACCAACCACATCCTTTGCCTTGCATCCCATCATCTCTTCGAAAGCAGGGTTAATCTCAAGATGCCTGAAATCGATGGGATTCCCCTTCTCATCAAAGATCATCTCACACATCATCAACGCCGAATTCATCGTTTCAAAAAGCAACTTGTATTTCCTTTCGCTCTTGTAAAGGGAGCGTTGGGCTACACGGATATCCGTCACGTTATGAACCACAAAGAAACGAATCTGATTATCCTGAAGATCGATATCCATCACAGAAAACAATACATGCTTCATTTTGCCGGCTACATTCAGTTCCACTTCATAATTGAGAAGTCTCTTATTCTGAGAAAGAAGCAGAAGAATCTCTTGAATATTTTTTTTCGATACGACACCGAGAGTCATGAAATTCTTTCCAACGATCTCGTCTAACGGCATCTCCATCAACTCACTAAACGCAAGATTAGCATCGAAGTAATGCCCGGATTGTCTGTCTAGCATGGCACAAGGCATCGGACTCAGCTGAAACACTTTGGCGAATTTCTCTTCCGAGAGTTTGAGCATAGTCACATCTTTGGCTACCCCGAAATAGACCTCTTCTGAATTCCAGAAACCTTTCGCAAGTTGCATCTCAACAGGAATCAGCGTATTCTCTTTCGTAAGTAAGGGCATTGGTGAGTGTTTAGCAACTCCTTGCACCACATCGACTACAGCAAGTCCGGCCTCTATGCGTACAGCTGCTGGATAGACATGCATGATATGCATTCCTAACAGCTCCTCTTCGGTATATCCCAGACGTTTCACCATCTCACTGTTCACTTGTACGAGATAGCCACGCAGATCCATGACAAAGAGAAAGTCTTCTACAGTATTGAAAAATGTTTGAAAATTTCGACTGACCAGTTTCAGTTTATCATTGATCCGTTTCAGTTCTTCGTTTGCCTTCTTGAGCTCCTGCTCGGCTTTTTTAGTGGCAGTTACCTGGGTATATACCCCAAGCATTCGTTTCGGACTCCCGTTCGTATCGTTAACTACCATGCCACGACATTTCATCCAGACGGTGGAGCCATCTTTATGGATAAACCGGATCACATGATTGTCACAATCCTGACATCCGTCGCAATGCTTCTTCTGACAATTTGAGATGATCTCCAAATCGTCGGGGTAAATAACACTTCTCCATGACTCTGAGAGATGAGGTTTGCCTTCCGGGTCATACCCCAGTACTTTCCAGAACGTTGGATTCAGCCATCTGTTGTCAGGGGCGTTCAAATCCCAAAACCAAACTCCATCCAAAGAGGTGCTCTGCAGAAAGTCAAATATACTGATGTCCTTTCTGACATTTTCATAAAGTTCCTTTTTCAAATAGTGTTCATGCATGCTATCAAGGCGTTTTAAGGATACCTGGACTGACTATTTCCAGAATTCAGATCAACGCCTTGCAGTAATGTAAAGTGAAGTCATCCATTCAATAATCAGATTACACTGCAAATATAACAAACTTGTATAATTTAAGAACTTTTGAAAAGAAAATCAATCGAAAACCACCAAACTTAATTTATTTTATACAAATTGAGGCTCATTCTTCACTCTCTATGACCATAAAAACCGATTCTATCGTAAACGAGATCAGCCGCTTAACGAATAAGCGGCTGATCTCGTTCGAATCAAAAATTCACTTTATAGATCGATCGTAAACCCTGTATAAAAAGGGGTCAACTGATCGCCCAATCTCTCTTTTAATACCGAATAAGCTAGTTCGCCGGTACAATGACCACAGAAGAAGTGAACATCTTTATATTCAGCCCGCATAACATCTGCGATCTCATTCAGATCATTCTCATCTTCAAACTGATGCAATCCTTTATTGTCTAGGAGATGGAATCCTCCAATTACGTTCTTCACATTAAAAAGAGTTCGTTCTTTCACTGTATCCAAGATATTCAACACCCCTTTATGGCCACATCCTGTAAACACAAGTCCCGCATCTTCTGGAAAGAATACGATCAGCTCATGATTAAAATCGTCTTGTTCCAATCCTTTGCCGGCATCCTTGTACAACGTTGAGTTACCTTTTGGAAAGGGATATTTCTTACTATCAGCAGACAACACACGGATACTGCCATTCATGAATATCGCTTCTCTCTTGACAAACACAAAACGATCCATATATTCGGAGAGATCTACATTGACTCCGATCTCTCTGAAACCGGTACGTCGGGAAAAGAAATGCTGGTTAAGCGCAAACGTTGAAATGACTATTTTTGCCTTTGAATTCATTTTCAGAAAAAAGGGCAATCCGCCTAAATGATCGAAATGCCCATGTGATATAAACACGTAATCGACGTCAGTCAAATCGACGCCAAGCTTCGCCGCATTACGTATAAAAAGGTCTGTATCACCTGTATCCAACAAGCATTTACAATTTTGAATCTCTAAATATATTGACAAACCATGTTCTGTTTCTAATAACACATCACTCGCGCGATTGTCTACTAAGACTGTAATCTTCATTCTAATTATCTTTTGTATTTTTATTATTTGATCGGTAATTCTGCTGAAGGAGGCACATTATCTTCGGAAGAAGCCCAGTTTTCATTGGCTTTTTCACCCATTACAAGCACCAGTTTGCCTCCTTTGATGATATCTTCGTGTGTAAACCAAGCTTTGTTCCACTCTTTTCCATTCAAGGTAGCCGATTGGATATATTTTGCATTCGCTGAACAGTTTTTTGCTTCTATCTCAAACACGGAGCCATTGCTGAGTTTCATCTTTATCTTTTTGAATAGCGGACTCCCTATTACATAGTTGGGCGTACCGGGATGAACGGGATAAAAGCCCATGGAAGAGAAGACTACAAATGCAGACATGCCACCGCCGTCTTCATCACCGGGCACACCCATCAGATCATTGCGAAACCACTCTTTGAGTAGCTGTCTGATCCTTTTCTGTGTTTTCCAGGGTTGGCCTGCATAGGTGTAAAGATAGGGCACGTGCAAGGCGGGCTCATTGGCCATCGAAAACTGCCCGACATTGCCTGTATGATCGGGTAGCTGTGAGAAGAAATCAAACTTACTTTTGCCCAAAGACTCGCGAAAGGTCTGATCCAGGTTCTTTACAAACTGCTGCGGTGAGCCCATCAGACGGATCAGATCGGCCGGATTGTGTTGTACATCCCAGCGATAGAGCCATCCGTTGTTTTCATCGTAATAATCGCGTGCTCCTAAACCTCCCGAAAAACGATAGTCAAAAGGAGTGATAAACTTGCCTTCTGCATCCTTGGGATGAAAGAAGCCCGTCTCCGCATTAAATAGATTCCGGTAATTATACGAGCGTTTCAGGAAATAATGATAGTCATCCTCCATCTTCAACTCTTTAGCGATCTGCGACAAACAATAATCATCAAAGCAGGCCCCCAAAGTGACGGCTACTGGTTGACGTTTCTCCCATGCGGAAACTTCCTTGACAGATTCTTTTTCTCCGGGTTTCAGAGCAGGAAAGTATCCTTTTTCTTTGTAAAAGGCATCCAGTTCGGTGGCAGCTGTTTTGGTCCATGGTATCAATGACTTCTCCATCACTGCCGCTTTGCATGCTTTATAGGCAGCCTGCAGATCAAAGCCTCTCAGTCCCTTGCAATACGCATCCCAAACAACAGCCACTGCATGATTGCCATTCATTCGGTAGGTATCGCCCATGACTTCAGGGAAAGTAGGCATCCAGCCATCTTTGGACTGCTGGGCCATCCGGATATACGAAGTGATCATTGCCTGCTCCATCTCTGAGTCAATCAGCACACGCAGCGGATGAGCAGCCCGATAGGTATCCCATATCCAGTCATCAACAAAATAAGGAGTTCCCTCATCATCATGAATTTTACCGTCTGTGGCGCTGTAATAGCGTCCATCTTCGGATATATTGACCATCCGCTCATAGACACGGTATAAAGAGGTATAAAATACTACTTTATCATTCTCATCACCCCCTTCAACAGTTATTTTTCCCAGTACCTCATTCCAACGATCGCATCCTTTTTGAGCAATCTTGTTCACGGAATACGTATTGATCTCTCTGCGAAGATTCAGCTTTGCCTGTTCGCAGCTGATGAACGAAATACCATAACGCAAACGAACCTGCTTGCTGTAAAAGCCGAGCACCATGGCACAGTTTTTTCCTTCCACGAATGTACTCTTCTGATCTGTTTTTCCATTGCGAAGCACACCCATATTGACAGGGGTTTGCTCTGCCTCAAGATACATATACACCTTTGTATTTCCGTCAATGACCTGATGTCCGAAAATTCCTTTTCCGTTTGACTCCAGTTTACCGTCGCTTGTCTGGACGACCAACTGATTAGCGCTTTCTTTGTCAAAAGTAAGATCATATACAGCCGACTGAGCGGAAGGTGCGAAGTCAACATTGACATGCTCTTCATCGAGATAAACCGAGTAGCGATAGGGAGTAATCTTTTCGTTATCGTAGGCGTATGATTTGACAGGAGAAAGAGGTTCTGTCGTTGCCGACACCGGACTGAGGCAAAAAGCCGAACTTCCTCTGTGACTCGTCACAACGAGTGGAAGCCCTCTTACTTGATCGGAAGTAAAATTATCTCTTTCGGGATATACTCTCAACAGGCTATTAGGAAGATGAACGGTCGGATAAGTAGGCACAAGCAGATGACTGATCGAGCCCATATATGGATTTACATAATCTACAGGAGATTTTGCGGCATCAACATTTTGAATAGTAAAAGTATAGAAAAAAACAGCTACGCAAAGGTACATACAATAAGACATGACACTTTTCATGGTATTTGATCAGATATAGTAAGTTGTTCGTTCGTTGTTTGTACAAAATTTCATCAAATGTAAAGCAAATATTGAGAATAGCAACACTCCAATCTTAAATTAAACAAATTTAAGATCACATTTTATCATATCGGGCATTTCATCCTTTCTCTTGTAAAAGCAGAAAAACAAATAAATGGCTACTTGTAACAAATGATACACTATTACCTGAACAAAGTCGCGAACTTTGCACAAACATTAAAAGAGGGATATATGAGACGGACAATTATCAAGATTGATGAAGCGCTCTGCAATGGATGCGGACAATGTGTGAAAGGATGTCACGAAGGAGCTCTTCAGCTCATCAACAACAAAGCCACGATCGTAAGCGAACTCTATTGCGACGGTTTGGGAGCTTGTATCGGGGAATGTCCGGTGGGAGCTATTTCGCTGGAAGAACGTGAAGCTGAAGTGTATAATGAAAGTGCTGTGATGGAGCGTTTGATCCCGAAAGGAGAAAAAGTAATTCAGGCACATCTCAAACATCTTTTTGAGCACGATCAATCGGAATTGCTGCAAGAGGCTGTCACTGTCTTAAAAAGGATGGAGATCCCGGTGCCTCCGTTTCGTCCGGTAGCACCCACTCATCAACACACCGGTGGAGGATGCCCGGGTAGCAGAGCGATGAGTTTTAGTCCGCTCGCACACGCTGTGCAAAGCAAACCAAATGATCCGGTTGTACAAGGCAGTGAACTCCAACAATGGCCGGTACAACTTCACCTGCTCTCTCCCACCGCGCCGTATCTGAAAGGATCAGATCTACTCGTCGCTGCCGATTGCACAGCTTTTGCCGTCGGTGATTTCCACACCACTTATCTGAGAAACAAACGTCTCGCGATTGCTTGTCCGAAGTTGGATCATGATCAAAATGAATATATTGAGAAGATCATGACCATGATTGATAAAGGTGGAATCAATACACTTACAGTCATGATCATGGAAGTTCCCTGTTGCGGAGGCTTGCTTCGTATCTGTGAAAAGGCACGCGATATGGCGCAACGCATGATACCTATCAAACTGATCAAGGTCAGCGTCCGGGGAGAAGCATTGGAAGAACGGTGGCTCTAAGAATGGCTCATGCACTAAGCAACATCTTTATTTCATCAAACTTAATGATGTATTCATCCAAAACAGCAATTTCTTTGCCGAGATTGATTTCTTGAAGTGACGGTTTATAGTAGCGCGATTTCACAAGCCTTATAAAGAGATAAAGAATGACAAAGACGACTGAGATACAGCAAAGCCAGATAAAAAAATTGATCCAGGGAAGCATGTACTCATCTTCATTCCCTATTGTTTCGGGCGTTTGGAAATAGCCATACAATCCGGCGCCTACTGCTATGAAAGGAGCAAAACCTGCTACAAGCATATTGACATGAAGTAGATTTTCAGCCCTTCCCTGGCGTTCAGTTTCAAGTTCGGCGATCTTTTCATGGAACAGATTACGAGTCACTTCCAACTCGTGTGTATTCTCCTCATAGCGTTTGTCAATAGAATGGATCATCGACGCAATTCTTTCAGCCACTTGCGACTGATTGACCGGAGTTGAATAATCCGGCGCAAGTACGAGTTCAAGCTCATCTGTTACTTTCGGATCGATTCCTTTCATAACAGGCATAAACGAAAGATTGTTCTTTTTCAGTTTCATGACAAACCGGTTGTAATCTCCAATTACCCCTTTGAGAAATGAGAGCTTCGCCCTGTTTTGTTCATAATCCTCCTTCTCCTTTATGAGAGAAAGAGTGATCTTTTGAATCAGGACTGTCTGTAATTGAAGCGCATCCAGAAAATTGGCCTCATAGAGTTTGGCACGCACGTTTTGAAGATCAATTACATGGATGCTGCTTTTGAGAAGACGCGCTTCCTGTTCTTCCAAAATGAGCGAAGCCTCAGCTACAGTTTTCGTTTTCAGCGCTGATATCCACTCCTGCACATAGCCGCGAGATGCCAACAACGGATCACATGCCACAACTACAGCATAGAGAGGCATCTTATTGACCAACTCTTTGAGCCACTTTAACGCCTGGTCTTTATTGCCGACCATGGCACTCGACAAACAAGCATAATAGCCTGCTTCATGCATAAATGGATTGAGTTCGAACGCCATGGAAAACAAATCGGCTGCTTCAATGTATCTGCGCTGAAGGAATAAAGCCAAAGCTGCCTGAAAAAACGATTCAGAAGCAATCATCTGTATCTTCTGACTATCGGGAAGAGTGGGATGTTGCATCCGGTAATCAGAAGAGACGATATCTGCAAGTTTAACCGCATTCGGACTGGTATCGAGTCTGGAAAAAACGGCCGTCTTTCTGAAATAACTCTCTGCCTTGGGCAAATCCATACAAGGAGGAGCATACAGATAAATCATTCCGATGAAATATAACACAATATAATCGGAAGGCTCTATTTTCTCTGCTTCCAATAAATACAGAAGTGCTTGTTTGAAATAATCCTCCTCATAAAAGGCCTTTTGAAGCAATTGTAAGGCATTTTGAATCAGGACTAACCTATTCTTTTGGATATCCGGTATTCTGAACAATTGGGCCAAATCTTCTGACATCAACGTATGGATCAGATCTTGTTGGTATACCAATGACAACCGGGCATCCAATGTCCTCCCCAATATCGGCGATTCACGGCTCAGGAGTTCAAGACCATAGTCCAATGAGTTACAAACGAATGAAGTACAATTCAAAATGCCGGAGAAAACATCTTGAGGCATCGTGCTAAGTGTAGAAATGTATTCATCGATTATTTTTTCCAACACGGCTCTCTGTTGCTCATGTTCAGGTGTATCACTATCCGCTTTCGCTAAGAAGCATAATCTTATCTCATCAATATTGACTTGATTCATTGTATGAGATTTCCAGGAAGTCCCGGGATCAGCAACCATCGAAAAGCATCTGTTCAACATGATATGAGTAGCGATAATTGGTTTTATCTATCTATGTATTAATTGATGAGTGCAAAGTAAAGAATTTATTTGTGTTCATTAGCAAAAAACATTAAAAATCAGCTTTTGTTCAATCCATCCATCATACGTTCTCTGTATATCTTCGGGGTACAACCGTATTTTTCCGCAAAAGATTTGAAGAATGTTCCTCGATTATTGAAGCCTGACTTATAGATGATCTCATCAATCGACAATTTGGTTGTAACCAGTAACTGTTGAGCGATGTGCAACCTATATTGTTTGATAATATTGATGGGTGTCTGATTCGTGATACCATTCAAGCGGCGATAGAGATTGCGCACACTGATCCCCATGGAGTCTGCGACAAAAGAGGTGGAGAGTTCTGTGTCAGAACTATTCTCGCTTATTATCTGCAGCATTTTTTCTAAAAACTCCTTGTCTTCCCGGTGCAACATCTGACCGTCGAGTAGTTCGAAGGAACTCAGCGATGACTTGTAATAATCTTTCAGCGATTGATTCTTTTTCAACAACTGTTCTGTAACGGCTTTCAGATATTCCGCATCAAAGGGAAGCGTCAAACAAATATCAGCACCAGACTCGATGCCTTTCAACTGTATATCCTTCTGTTGTGTACTTGAAAGAAGAATGACCGGAATGTGTGCCGTCTGTTTATCCTGTTTGATCTGTTTGACATAATCAATACCATAGGATGAGGACTCCGGTATGATGGCGCAAATAATAATGTTCGGATGAATCTGTTTCATCACAACATCAGCCTCCTGTGCATCGTGAAAAACATGAAGGTTGTACCGGGTGGCAAATAAGTCTGCCACAAAATTCAATATCTCCGGATTTTCATGAATCACAAACATCGTAAATCGATCTTTGTCAAAGGCATACTCTTTTCTTTCAATGACGGGCAGATTAAACGTCTTGTCTTGAGCGATAATGTAATCTGTCGCATTGCGCTCATTCGACACCTCCAGCCTTGGCAATCGGACAACAAAGGTTATCTTGTTATCCTGCGAAGTTTCCACCGTGATCACCCCTTGCATCTTCGAGACTGTATTGTGACAAATAGCCAGTTCGAGTCCTACATAAGAGGTATTCCTCTCACCCTGTTTTTCAAAACTTTCCAATGCTCTGTAGCGATCAAACATTTGTTCCAACTCTTCCGATCGCACCTCTGTGCCACTATTGGACACAGAAAGAAACAAGGCTTCCTCATTGACCCGAACAACGAGATCAACTTCACCATTCACCGGGGTATGCTTGAAGGCATAAGAGAGCAGCGTATTCATAATCAAAGAGAGGTCGTTTCTATCCGAAGGCCAGATTAAGTCGTCCTGAATCTCCACATTGTATTGAATGAGACTCTTGCGCGAAAAGTCCATATAGGATTGTGTAATCTCATGACAAATCAGAGTCACAGAGACTAGTTCAATCTTTGCTTGCATGGTATGGTCGCCTGCTCCGCTAAACTCATTCAGCATAAACATCAGTTCGTTGAGTTTGGAGACATTCCGTTGAATGGTAGCAGCATAGTCCTTCACATAATCATCCGTCTTAGTATAACGCAAGATCTGTTGACAGGGTCCTCCGATCAAGGTCAAAGGAGTAGATAGTTCGCGGGTGATATAGGAAAAGAATCGGAGTTTGGACTCATAGACCTTCTCTTTCTGAGCCTGTTCCAACTTCTGTTGTCTGCTTAACTTCCGTTTTTTGTGTCTCTGAATGAGACTCTGAATAATAACCCATAGTATAATCAGAGAGATTAACAGATAGCTTAACTTGGCCCAGACGGATGCGTACCACGGCGGAAGAATACGGATCCTCAAATCGTACACCTGGCTATCGGTATCCGATACATAATTGTGATACCTCACATGTAATAAATAATTTCCGGGTGGCAAACCGGTAAACGAGAGTTTGTTGGATTGAAAATTGTTTATCCACTCCTCATTGTAACCTTCCAGCTTATACATATAGGTATAATTGCTCCCATTCACATAATCCAAGGCAGAGATGGTCAAGGTAAAAAAGTTCTCGTCATATCGAAGAACAAGTTCATCGTCTATCAACAGATTGCTTACACTTTCAATCTTCTCATTGATGCGAATATCTTTGAAGAGAATGGCCGGGTCATACGTATATTCGCTTACTGCATTCTCCCTGACTGTAACAAATCCATTGATCCCTCCGAAAAACAAGACATTCGTCTTCTTATCCAAATAGAAAGCACCATCACTGAATTCTATTGTGTTTAAGCCATAGGCATAGCCATACGTTACATAATTTGAGTCATTGGGTGAGAACTCAGTAAGTCCCCGATTCGAACTAAGCCAGAGATTTCCCTTGCTATCTTCCAAGACACCATGAATGGCATTGTGAGTGGTCAACAAAGCTTTGGG